>JAUTCT010000157.1 GCA_030673875.1 Verrucomicrobiota bacterium JB025
CGAACAGGCCGCCGCGCTCACCCCGGCCCGCATCGCCGCGGAGCGCGCCGCCATTACGGCATCCGAAAGCCCGACCGCCTGAAGCCGCAGAACCGGCTCCGCCACGCACCTGTCAAGAGGGTCGATTTTGGGACGCTTACCTCTCTCCATTCCCGCCCGGCCAAACTCGACCGGCCATTACCGCCCGGCTAATCAGCCCCTACCATTCTTCCTTCAGCCTCATGTCCTTCAGCGACCAGTCGTAGATGTTGAATTCGAGGCGCTTGAACGCCGCCAAATCAAACACCGCCTTGCCGAAATTCTGGCTGCTGCCTTCGATCGATCCGTCACTGACCGCATCAAGACGAAAGACGACCGAAGTATCATCATTGAACCAGGCCCTGACATCGCCCTTCCTGCGGATGCAGCGCTCAAGGTCCACACTCGGCAGCGCGATGTCCCGGAACCGCGAAACCGGAACGCTGATTTCCCCCATCGCCGTCGCAATCGTGATCTGACCGTCGCTGATGGAAGTGACGTCGCCCTTGACCGTGTCGCCATTCGCAAGCCGCATCCGTCCATCCTCCAACTCATCCTCGTCCGGATCCCCCATCAGCTCATCCATCCCCTGCCACCAAACCTTGCGCCCGCCGAAATTCGGCACCGGCATCTCCGAAATCTCCCCGTCCCACGGCGCCACCTCAATCCGCGAAATCCGCAGCGGATTCGCACTCGGTGAAACGAAATGCAACGCCCTGCCCACACCGCCGCGGGCAATGTCCGGGTCCTGCCAGACCTGCACCAACTCGTCGTCCACGTAGAGGCACACCGTGCCCGTTTTTGAGCTCGCCTTGATCTCCATCCGCACCCGGTCGTTCTCCAACACCGCCTGCACCCGCGCATTGCCGATGAATTTCTGCGTCCCGCCATTCCGCAGGCTCGCATTGCCCCGCTGGAAACTCAGCTCACTGCCGCTCGCCGGATTCTCCTTCACCGCGTCACGGGAAAACAACAGCACCTTCAGACCCAGCACATCACCCTTCCACGCCACGTCGAACGAAACCGAAACCTCGTCGGGCAACACACCGTCCAGCGCCAGACTCCCCTTGTCGTGAGACCTGAAGGCGGACCTGCCATACGTCCACGCCCCGTCCGAATTCGATTCCACCCAGCCATCCATCGATACCGGCCCGCGATAAACCAGATGCGAAATCCCCTCCACCGACACGCCATCCACCATCAACCGGTTCAAGCGCATCATTCCCGCATACCACGTCTTCACCACCACTTCGTCCTCCGTCACCGATATCAACTCCCCGCGGATCTGGTCGCCGTTGGTCAGCGAGATCGTCGCCACATGGTCCGCCTCCGGTTGTTTCGACTCCGCCGGCATGGAAATATCCAGCAACTTCTCCAGTCCAAACGACGCCACCCCCTCCAACAACGGCGACTCCCACTCAAGCACCTCCGGAGACAGGGACGCCATGTCCCCCCGCAATCGGTCGCCATTGCGAAACCGCGCCAGCAATCCGTCATCGCTCGCCGCCAAGCCGGCCGTCCAAACCCACAACACCAATGGCAATCCAACAAACTTCATTTCTCATCCTCCTCGGTTGAATCCGTCATCTCCCGCTCAAGCATCGCAACCCCGTCCCGCCCGAACCGCAACTCCCCCAACAGCGGATGCTCCGCGAATACCTCCGTCTCGCCAAACTCACAACGCTCGACCTGCAACACCCCGCCTCCCTGCAAACGCAGCACCCAACCGCCCCCTCCGGCCGGACCGCCATCCTCTCCATCATCCGCCTGCCCATCACCACCCTCGCCGGACTCCGCGAAAAACAACGTCGCCACCTCCGACTCGGGAACCTCCATCGGTGAATCCTGGAAATCACTCATGAATCGAAAAACCCTGCCGTCCTTCCGCTCCGCCATCCCCAGCAGACGCCCGCCCCACCGGTCGTCGTCCCGGCTGAACAAATGATCCTGACCAAGGTCCCCCCTCTCCTCGGCACGGTGCCTCCGGTGCGCGTCATCAGCCAGCCTCAGCACCTGAAAATCATGGATCTCCTGAGTCCCGTCATTCGGAGTATTGCATACCAGGGTCACTCCCGAGCCGCCCGGAACCGATGGAATCGGATCCACAAACTCACCTTCGAGCTCGCCGTTCAAAAACAACCAGAGCTTCCCCGCCCGCCGGTCCACCTGGATCTCCACCCGCAGCGTGTGGTCCGGATACCGGTTCGGTGTCCGGTTCAACACCAGCAGCTTG
Source organism: Verrucomicrobiota bacterium JB025 (assembly GCA_030673875.1). Classification (GTDB taxonomy): domain Bacteria; phylum Verrucomicrobiota; class Verrucomicrobiia; order Verrucomicrobiales; family Akkermansiaceae; genus Luteolibacter. The sequence goes on from JAUTCT010000157.1 coordinate 2,252, forward strand.
TTATACCGCTTGCCCACCGAAGCCTCCCTGATCACGTCCAACCCGGCACCACCAAACCGCAACCGGTAGCGGTCGGTCGGATCTCCCGGCTCGGACAGCGGATCGGCGAAAAACAACTCAAACCCCGGAACCTGCTTCTCCTCCCACTCCAGCGTGAACCGCAACACGAACTTCACCGGCAGCGACAAATCCTTGGACGCACGGGTCTCCCCCTCCGCCAGCAAACTCCCCCGCCGGAAATCCCATCGCTCCCGCTCCGGCCCCTCCATCACCCACTCGTCCAGACTCTTCGGCCCGGAATAAACAACCTCGTTCGCCCGCACCCCCATCTGCAGATACCTCACCGCATCGCGGGGAATCGTCAACCGCCCCGACTCCCTGGACTCGACCGTCAGCGACTTCTCATCCAGATCCTTCACCACCACCGGAAGCAAATCGCCGTTGCGCAACTCCACTCGCGCATCCGCATCCGGATCCCCGTCGGCATGCTCGTTGAAACGCACCATCTCAACCGCATCCCGACGCAGCCGGATCGGCTCCGCCGACAACTCGCTCGCCAACTCCACCACTCCGTCGCGATCAATCGAAAGCACCCGCCCGGTCAACCGGTCCGCCCCGCCGGACAACCGCAACTCGTCAGCCGGAGCAGCACTCCCGCCAAACACCAGAAAACCAATCGCCAACCACTTAAAACGATACATCCCAGTCGTCCCCAATATTGTTAGTCAAAGCCAGATCAAGCATCACAGCATACCCCAAATCCACCGCCACCTCGCCAAAAACCGCACTCGCCAAATGCAGCGACCCCGCATCCCCGCCCAGCGGTTTCCCCGTGATCACCCCCAGCGGACTCAGCCTCACCTTCATCTCGCCGACCGCCTCGTCGCTGCGCTCCGCCAGCCCGTTGCCCGCAAAGCGGATCTCTGCCACATCATCCAGCGGAAACCGGAACTTCCCGTGGCGCCCCTCGAACACCACGCGCCCGTCCTCATCGAGCCCGTCCACCGTGCCGGCATATCGGTCCGTCCCGTTGGCCATCAGCACCACATCATATTCCTCCACCTGCAGGCTCCTCGCGGAATCCGGCATGCCGTTCCACTCGGAAACAATCACGTCGGACACCCTCACCGGCGCATCGTCCCCCTGCACCACAAACCCAAACCCGTCACCCTTGCCCGCATACTCCATGCGTTCCTGCAGCATCCCCTCGCCCTCGTTCCACTGCGCCACGAACTCATCATCGAGAAACAGCGCGATGGTCCCCGCATGACGGTTGCACCTCAGCTCGATGTGCGCGCGGCCGATCTCGTTCAACCTGAAGTTGTTATTGTTCGCCCGCACCCGGTCCAGCCGCCCCCGCCCATCCTCATCGATGGACGTCCTGTAGAGCATCAGGTAATTCGAGTAAATCTGCAGCACATAACTGTTGCCGAACAAATATGGCAGGCTCCCCACCTCTCCCCTCACCAGATTCCGCCGCTTGCCGGCATCCTTCACCTCCTCCGGATCCACCGTCTTGAAATCGGCGTGAAACGCCAGCGCCACACTCAAACGGTTCTTCCACGCCAAATCAAAACTCAGCACCGAGCGGTCCACCATCCCGGACTCCCGCACGATCGCGACCCCTCCGTCCTTGCCGTCCCAATACCACGCGGATCCCGAAAACGCCCATTCGCCAGCCTCCAGCCCCTCCTCCTCGGCCTCCTCCTGCCAGGGACCGTCCACCATCTTCCAGCCCTCCTTCACAAACGGCCCGTGATAATACACCCGCCCGCCCAGGGGATTCGGTGCCAGCAACTCCACCTGATCGCGCGGCAACCGCAACTCACCGCCCCACAAGGTCTCCAACTTGACCGAATCCCCGTCGATCGCCGTGATCCGCCCCGGCACCCGGTCGCCATTCACCAGCCCGACGTATGCCAGCGAACCCAGCCCTTTGCGGGCCCTCCCGTCGTTCAAAACCACATGCCGCACCTCCGTCGTCTTGAACTCCACCGGCTCCCCCACATCATCCCGCCGCCACACCAGACCCGGACCATCATTCATCCCCATGAAGGAACCATGCAGCTGGTCGCCATTGGTAAACCGCATCAGATCTCCGCCGGAGCATGCTCCCGCCGTCAACATCATCAGCATGAACCGTAAAATCCTCATCGCTCGTAAATCGGCAGATACCGGTAATTCAACGCCAGCGACAACAAGGCCCCGGCCGTATTGAAAGATGCCCCCCGGTTCCCCGGAAACGATCCGTCCGCTGACTGGATCGTCGACATGTAGCGCACGTTCGTCGCGTTCCATTGCTCCCACAACTCCTCATCCGCATGAAACAGGGCCTGTGACATGTAATATTCGTAGTAATACGGGTAATACCGGTCCCGATAGTCGAAGTTCTTCTTCAGATAGTTCAAACTCGCCTGATACCCCTTCGAATCCTTGTCCTTCGCCAGCGACATGCACAGCGAACCAATCGCCGTCAGCGTCGCCTTGCCCCCCGACGACGAGGTGTATCCATAGGCTCCCTCCGAAGACCGGTTGTTGCTCATGTAAACCAAGCCCTTCCTGATCGCATCATCCGGCACCGCTATCCCCGCGTTGCGCGCCGCATACAACGCCACCAACTGGCAGCCGGTCACCGTCGTGTCCGCATCCCGGCTCTCCGGCGTGTAGCGCCAGGCACCGAACCGGTTCTTCTTCTGCGCCGAAAGAATCAGCTCCACCGCCTTCTGCAGCGCCTTCGCCAGCTTCGGATTCTCCACCACCCCGTAGGACTCGGCCAGCGCCTTCGTCGCAAACCCGTGGTTATACATGCTCGAGCCAATGTAGCCGTTCTTCTCGTTCTGCTGGGAAATGATGAATTCCACCCCCTTGCGAATCGTATCCGCATACGGACCGTTCACCGGGTCCTCACCATGCGCCAGAAACGCCGCCACACACAAGCCCACCACCCCGGGCTGGTCGCCGATCCCGTCATTCCACGTCCCCTGCTCGGTCTGGTTCTTCGCCAGAAACTGCAGCCCCTTGCCATACACCAGCTCGATCTGCGGCGAGATCGCATCCGTCTGCCGCCCCGGCAAATCAAGCGCCCACACCCCATCCGCCGCGCAAATCACGGCACACACCCCACTCACCAGCCATCGCTTCAAAACGGACGTCATCATTTCACCAATTCCTCCATGCCCCGGTTGTAGGCGTCAAACGCCTTCTTGTATTCCTCCGGCACCTCCAGCGGGGTGTTCCCGGACGCCTTCGGCACACTCCTCGCCTCCACCTTGCCACCGTCCGCCTTGCCCGCGACCTCATCGTTGCCCGCATCGGACTCACCGGTCATCCCCTCGCCCCCCTGGTCCCCGGGCTTCTTGCCTTCGCCCTTCTTCTCACCCTTCTTGCCCCCGTCTTTCTCGCCCATCATGTGCTCCATCATCTCCATCATCGCGCCACCGGCCTTGCCCTCTCCTCCAGCCTCCTGCCGCTCCTTCGCCGCAGCGTGGATCTTCTCGATAATCTCGGTTTGCGCGGCGATCGTCTCGCCCCCCGTATCCGTCTCGGCAAGCCGGTCGGTCGTCTCATCCATGATTTCCTCCACACTGCCTAACAACTCAATCACGGCCGGCACCGTCTGCTCGATCACCAGCTGCTGCACGTCTGCGGACAGCTCGTCCTGCTCGTCCGCCAGCTCGCCGGACTTCTCCTCGTGAAACTCCACGAACTCCTCCGCCGGAACCTCCTCGCAGAAAACCGCCGGAACCGCCCCCAGCACACACATCATCACCAGAACCTTCACCGCGCTCCTCCTTCCGCCTGATCCACCGCGTGCTGCCGCTTCATCTGCTCCAGCGCCCGGGTCCGCGACCGCAGATCCTGCTCCTGCTGGATCATTTTCATCACTCTCAACATGAACTCGAAATCCTGATCCTCCGAATTCGGCGCGCCGTTGCCGTCTCCACCTCCACCTCCGGACTCGCCCTTCTCACCCTCCAGCAAGCCCGCCCACTCGGCAAGCTTGTCCCCCCACTTCATCGCCTCCTCCGCGGCCTCGAACGAATGATTCGACATCAGCTTCATCCGCACCTCCTCAAGCCCCAGATCCACCTGCGACTCGCGCATCTGTTCCATCACGTCCTTGAACGTCTCATCCTCGGTCCGCGCGTAATAATTGCCCAAATCCTCCTGAATCCACCTCACGTCCGATGCCGTATCCGACTGTTGGCCGGTCACCTCCGAGAGTCCCCGTTCGTCCGCCGGATCCATCGCACTCTTCTCCACCCCCAGCACCCGCACAAACTGCTCCTTCAGGGCGCTCACCACCCCCTTCTCCTCATCCGCCGCCTTGCGCAGACGGTTGATGAACGTCCCCGCCTCAAACCGCCGGTTCGCATCGTTCGCCTGCTCGATCGCCTCGCGCATCTTCTCCACCGCCTCCTGCTGCTTCTCCACCGCCTCGCTCACGTCCTCCTTGCTCTTCTCCTTGGTATTGGACTCCTCCTGGGACTCACCCAGTTTCCCCCGCACCTCCGGCAGATCCTCCGAGGACAACTCCTGCATCGACTTCAGCGACTCCGCCATTTTCTTCATCGTCTTCTTGTCGATGTCTCCGTTCCGCACGGCATCCTTCATCAACTCCTCCATCTTCTCCGTCAGCTCCTCCATCCGCCGCTCACTCTCCTTTTCTTCATTCTCCTGCTGCTTCAGCCGCGACCTTCCAGCCTCGTCCTGCAACTCCTCGCCATCCAATTTCTCCAGGCGCCGGTTCTCATCCAGCAGATTCAGCTCCCGCCGGGCCAGGTCCTCCAACTCCGTGATCTGCCGGTCAAACTGGTTCTTCAGCAGCTGTGCGTGCTCGTCACGCGTCAGCACATACACCACCACCGGCTTCGAATACACCCGCCCGCGCTCCGGCAGATAGTCCTCCACATACCCGCGCAGCAGGATCTTCTGCGGAGAAATCCCCAGCACCTTCGGTGAAAACATCGCCGGCTCCAGCAGCCGACGCCGCTCCGAACCCCCCTTCCGGATCTCCTGGCTGCCCTCCGCTGCCGCCTCATCCGTCGGACGCGTGAACTCACCCGACCATTCCAGCCCCATCGACCTCACGCCAAAATCATCCTCCGCCAGCAACTCAAACTCCAGCGTCTCCTCCGGCAGCATCACCACCTGACGGTCGATCCCCTGCAGATAACACGCCGGCGCCGCATCAGACACAATGTCCAACCGCACCGAAAACCCCGACTCCCCGTCCAGCCCCAGCCGGTCCTTCCAGAAAACCGGCAGCTCGAATGGCTCGCCGCCCACCTCCAGCATCGTGGTCCGCGCCGTCGCGCCCTCGATCTCCAGCTCACCCTCCATCGGCTCGTGCCCGCCCGGCTCATCCACCCCGCCCTGCCCCACCAACTGCCGCGTCGGACCATAGCCGCCGCTCTCCAGCGCCCGCGTCATGTCAAACCGCATGCCCACCATGCTGCCCGCCACCGCACTCACCACCCCGCTGCCGACATCCACCGTCCGCTCCGGGATCTCCAGATACTCCGGCGGCCTCACCACCGCACGCACCCGCTCGACCGCCGGCCGCATCACCGGCTCCACCCGCAGCTCGTGCCGCAAATCACCCACCTTGAAACGAATCACCCCCGGGTCCTGCTGCCCCGGAAACACAAAATCATACCCATCCCCGTCCAGCGCCGCCTCCAGCTCCGCCTGACCACCGAGCCGGCCAACCGCCAGCGCAGGCCGCTGCTCCGAATTCTCCGAGAGCCGCAACGACACCGAAAACGCCTCACCAAACGGCACCGCCAGATAATCCGGCGCATCCACCAACTTCGAAAACGTATAACGCTCGGTGTCCGAGAGCGGCAACAACCAGCGCCGCAGCGCGTTGAAACCCGCCCGCGGCGTCAAACCCAACACCAACACCGCCAACAACGCCAACACCACCGCCGCCACCGACCACCGCCGGTGCATCTGCTCCGGCAGCGCCTCAACCAAATCCCGCTTGCCGGTTTCCGCAGCCACCGCCTCCATCGCCGCCTCCCGCAACCTCGACGAAAGCACGTCCTCGTTCCCCACCTGATCCTGCAGCTCAATCACCCCGAGCAAGCGGTCACCCAGGCCGGGAAACCGCCGCGCAATCAACCGCGCCAACTGCTCTTCCCGCCGCCGACGCCACACCCAGCGGTGCAGCCAATACGGCGCAAACCCCGCAAACAACGAAACCCCCACCAGCAAAATCAACAACCGCGCCCATCCCGGCGTCGGCCAAATCCGGTCCAGCCCGTAAACCAGCAAAAACGAAAACAACAACCCGATCAACCCCGCCGCCACGGCCTCCATCACCTTCACCCGCCACAAATCCCGGCGAAACGCCGCCAGCTGAAGCCGCAAAGACTCCGGAATCGCGGCTCGGTCTGGCATCGATGAATCGGACATGGCAACAAAACACGCCTGCCGGACATCCGCGGGCGCTGCTGTAATTTTCCAGAAGAATCGCCGGTCCGCCAGCGGATTCTCAGCAAACCCACCCACGAATTTCCACCCCGCTCCCAGCCACACCCCGCACGACACCCGCCACCACCGCTCACACCACCACCACAAACGGAAAAACGCCCGGAGTTTCCTCCGGACGTCTCTCGAAAATGCGTTCGCTCGTTTCCCGCTTAGCGAGAGTAAAGCTCGACGATCAGCTGCTCGTTGACAACCGGATCAATGTCGGAACGCTCAGGCACGCGACTCATCGTCGCTTCAAGCTTCTCTTTGTCGATCTCAAGCCACTCAACGTCGGCCATCGCCTGGGTCAAATCAACCATCCGCAGAGCCAGCTGCTGGGAGGACGGCTTGCCGCCCACCTTGATCACATGGCCCGGCTTCACCTGGAAACTCGCGATGTCCACCTTGTGGCCGTTCACCAACACATGGCCGTGATTGACCATCTGCCGCGCTGCCTGGCGGGTGTTCGCGAATCCAGCGCGGTAAACCACGTTGTCGAGGCGGGTCTCCAACAATTGAAGCATGATCTCACCCGTCACACCGCGACGGCTGGCGGCTTCCTCGTAGTATGCGCGGAACTGCTTCTCAAGCACGCCATACTGAAAACGAAGCTTCTGCTTCTCACCGAGCGCCACTGAGTATTCGCTCTTCTTCTTGCGGCCCGCGCGCACACCGTGCTGGCCGGGCGGGAAGTTGCGGCGATCAAGCGCCTTGGAGGGACCAAAAAGAGCCACGCCGAAACGACGGCTGATCTTGGTGCGGGGTCCTGTGTAACGTGCCATGATGAAAAATCGGAAATAGGTTTGGTAAAATTATACGCGGCGGGCCTTCTTCGGCCGGCAGCCATTGTGCGGAATCGGAGTGACGTCGCGGATGGAGTGAATCTCCAACCCAAGACCTTGCACGGCGCGAACGGCAGCTTCACGACCGGATCCCGGCCCCTTCACCCGCACGTCCACTTCCTTCAGCCCGTGACCCATTGCCTGACGGCATGCATCCTGGGAAACAACTTGCGCGGCGTAAGCCGTGCTCTTGCGGGATCCCTTGAACCCCATCTTGCCGGCACTCGACCAACCAATGGCATTGCCATTCACGTCAGTCACGCTCACCAGCGTGTTGTTGAAAGTCGCAGTCACGTGCACCACGCCACGGGTCACGTTCTTCGAACCCTTGGCCTTGTGAATCTTGATCTCTTCCTCGCCACCGGCGAGCTCGGCGAAAATGTCGCGCTTCTTCTCGTCCTTCTTGGGAGCACCTTCGGCGGCAGCACCTTCTGCTGCGGGAGCCTCGGCTGCTGCAGCGGGAGCTTCGACTGCACCACCTTCAGCGGCAACCGGCACTTCTTCTTTGGGTGCCTCGGCGGGAGCAGCGGCTTCAGGGGCCGGAGCAGCGGCTTCAGCTTCAGCTGGAGCGGGCGCGTCCTTCTTGGTTTCTTCTTCAGACATGGATTAGTTGGGAACAGTGTTACTTCTTGACGCCCACGGTCTTCTTCTTGCCCTTGCGGGTGCGGGAGTTGGTGCGGGTGCGCTGACCACGAACCGGGAGACCGCGACGATGGCGAATTCCCCGGTAGCAGTTGATCGAGGAAAGCCGCTTCAGCTGGGCCTGACGCTCGCGGCGAAGGTCACCTTCAACGATAATCTTTTCCGTCTGGATCACTTGCGCGATCCTCACAAGCTGATCCTCACTCAGCTGTCCGGTCCGGATGTTGGGGTCGATCCCTGCATGTTCGAGAATCTTGGCAGCGGTCGAAGGACCAATGCCGAACATATAGGGCAGAGAAGCTTCAATGCGCTTCTCGTTGGGAATTTCAATGCCTAGAATGCGTGCCATAACGTGCGTGTTTTCGCGGTTCCACAATGGGCGACCGGATCCCTCCGGAAGCTGCGCGGGGCGGGTGATTTAGCAGACAATGGGGGACTGGCAAGCCGTAAATGGAAAATTTCTCCCATTCTTCTCCCATTCTTCTCTCTATTCGACCAATGCTTTGGATCCCTTTATTATTCACATCCAGCCGATTTTCTCCCCGCCAGCCTCACTTTCTCTTCGATCTTGTGCCGCTCTTCTCCTCGACAAAACCACGTCCCTCCCTAGCCTCGCTTTCAAACTGACATCATGGATTCCACCCTCGACCCCGCTCACCAGCTTCCGCCCGACGACGTCTCCGCTATCGACGAACTCGGAAAAACCTACCAAGCCCTCCGCGACGAACTCGCAAAGATCATCATCGGCCAGGATGACGTCGTTGAAAAACTTGCCATCTGCCTGTTCGCCCGCGGCCACTCCCTCCTCATGGGCGTCCCCGGCCTCGCCAAAACCCTCCTGATCTCCTCGGTCGCCCAAACCTTCGACCTCTCCTTCAACCGCATCCAGTTCACCCCGGACCTGATGCCCTCCGACATCACCGGAACCGACATCATCCAGGAATCCGGTGCCGGCGGCCGCCGCGAATTCGAATTCATCAAGGGCCCCGTCTTCGCCAACATCGTGCTCGCCGACGAAATCAACCGCGCACCCGCCAAAACCCAGTCCGCCATGCTCGAGGCGATGCAGGAAAACAAAGTCACCGCGCTCGGCCAAACCTACACCCTCGACAAACCGTTCTTCGTGCTCGCCACCCAGAACCCCATCGAACAGGAAGGCACCTACCCCCTCCCCGAAGCCCAACTCGACCGCTTCATGTTCCTCATCGAGGTCGACTACCCCTCCGCCGAAGAGGAAAAACGCATCGCCCGCGAAACCACCGGCTCCGGCAGCCCGACCCTCAGCAAACTCCTCGACGGCCCCAAAGTCCTCGCCTTCCAACAACTCGTCCGCCGCGTCCCCGTCCCCGAACACCTCTACGACTACGCCGTCAAAATCGTCCGCATGACCCGCCCCGGCGAACCCGAGTCCCCCACATGGATCAAGGAAACCGTCGGCTGGGGCGCCGGCCCGCGCGCCGTGCAATACCTCATCCTCGGCGCCAAATCCCGCGCCGCCCTCCGCGGTGCCTACATGGCCTCCCTCGAAGACCTCGAAGCCGTCGCCCCCGCCGTCCTCACCCACCGCGTGATCACCAACTTCGCCGCCGAATCCCAGGGCATGACCTCAAAGAAAATCATCGACCGCCTAGTCGCAGAAATGCGGGAATCTTGAGAGACCAGACTCCAGAAGCCAGATATGAAGACCCACAATTTCGAGAATCTCGAAGTCTGGAAACGAGGATGCCGTCTCGCAGTGAACGTCTGCGTCGCATCCCACGGGTCAAAAGACTTCGAACTCAAGAGCCAGATCACTCGCTCAGCCATCTCTATTCCATCCAACATTGCCGAAGGGGCGGAGCGCTCCACCAACGCCGACTTCTCCCGTTTCCTTAGCTATAGCAAAGGCTCATGCGGAGAACTTCGCACCCAGCTCATGATCCACCAGCAAGTCTGCCGCGAACTCAATATCACCCCATTCGATGGCACCTCCGAAATGATCAGCGAAACTCGAGAGATTTCCAAAATGCTCGGTGCATTCATCGAAAAACTCACCCCCAACAAGACCACGTGATCGCCCCTTCCTCTGGTCTCTGGTTTCTGCTCTCTGGCTTCTAAACGCCGTGCACTCCTTCCTCGATAACTCCCTGCTCTCCCGCCTCGGCTCACTCCCCATCGAGTCCCGCGTCCCCATGATGGGCAACGTCGCCGGCAAACACCGGTCCCCACACCGCGGATCATCCGTCGAATTCGCCGAATACCGGAAATACGTCCCCGGCGACGACACCCGCCGCCTCGACTGGAAAGCCTTCGCCCGCTCCGACCGCTTCTACATCAAGGAATTCGAAGCCGACACCAACCTCCGCGCCTACTTCGTCGTCGATGCCTCCGGCTCGATGAACTTCGCCGGCAAAGGCGTCTCGAAAATCCACTACGCCCGCCAGATCGCCGCATCCCTCGCCTACCTCCTCGTCAACCAGGGCGACGCCGCCGGCCTCTCCATCTGCACCGACAAACTCCACCTCGAAGTCCCGCCCAGCCGCCGCGCCGCCCACCTCGAACGCTTCTTCTCCACCCTCGCCAAACTCGAACCCACCGGCGAAACCGGCCTCATCAACGCCCTCCACACCATCGCCGAAAAAATCGGCCAGCGCGCCTTCGTCGTCATCCTCTCCGACTTCTTCACCGAAACCGAAGCCCTCTCCGAAGCCCTCCAGCACCTCCGCTACCGCAAGCACGACATCTCCGCATTCCACCTCATGGACCCGCAGGAAATCGGCTTCGACTTCGAACGCCCACACCGCTTCGTCGACCTCGAGGACGGCACCGCCATCGTCGCCGAACCCACCCTCATCGCCGAAGAATACAACAACGCCCTCAGCGAATTCCTCAAAACCGTGCGCAACAAATGCCACGACGCCTCCGCCGACTACCAACTCGTCACCACCGACACCCCGCTCGAACCCCTGCTCCGCGAATTCCTCACCGCCCGCCTGCCCAAATCCAAACACTGACGGGGAGAAATGACTAATCACTAAGCTCTAATGACTAAATGGCGGAACAGGACCCAAACTTTGATCTGGAAAACCGAACTTTCGAGTTCGCACTCTCAGTCCGCCGTTGCCTCAAAGGCGTTCAATGGGAGCGGGAACAATGGAATGACGTCGATCAACTCCTCCGCTCCTCCGGCTCCGTCGCAGCCAACTACACGGAAGCCAACAACTCCATTTCCCGCGCCGACTTCAACTTCCGCATTCGCCTCTGCAAAAAGGAAGCCAGCGAATCCCGCCTTTGGCTGCGCCTCCTCGGTGCGACAACCAACTCCGACACCGTAAAAGAACCACTCCGCGCCATTTACAAAGAATCCGACGAACTCGTGCGCATCTTTGCCGCCATCCTTCGAAAAACCAAAGACTGAGACGGCCCGTCAATTCCTCCTTCACCCGCCCCACCTTCCAACCCGCCACACCTTCCAACCCGCCCCACCTGCATCGCTTTAATCATTAGTGCTTAGTCATTAGTAATTTCTCCAACCGTGTCCTTCCTCTCCCCACTCCTCCTCTGGTTCCTCGCCGCCGCCTCGGTCCCGGTCATCATCCACCTGATCAACCGCCGCCGCCACAAAACCATCCAGTGGGCCGCCATGCAGTTCCTGCTCAAGGCCTCCCGCGAATCCCGCGGCAAGAAAAAACTCCGCCACATCCTCATCCTCACCTGCCGCGCCCTCGGCATCGCCGCACTCGCACTCGCCGCCGCACGCCCCATCGTCTCCGGACTCATCGGCTGGGGCGCTGGCTCCATCGATACCGTCGTCCTCATCCTCGACCGCTCCGCATCCATGGAGGTCAAACCCGGCGACGGCCTCCAGTCACGCCGCCAGATCGCCATCGCAAACGTCAAGGACGCCATCGCCGACCTCGGCGGCGCACGCCTCGTCCTCATCGACTCCGCCACCGCCACCCCACAGGAAGTCCCCTCGCCAGACACCCTCGGCGACATCTCCTCCACCGCCGCCACCGACACCGCCGCCGACCTCCCGTCCCTCCTCGCCAAAGCCGCCGAATACCTCGCCGAATCCACCGGCCGCGCCGAAATCTGGATCGCCTCCGACCTCCAGACCACCAACTGGAAACCCAACGACGAACGCTGGGCCGCCGCCCGCGCCAGCCTCGCCGCCCTGCCGCAGAAAACCGCCGTCCGCGTCCTCTCCCTCACCGGAAACACCACCGCCGACTCCACCATCCTCATCCACGGCGCACGCCGCTCCGCCAGCGAACTCCTCGTCGACCTCGAAATCCTCCGCTCCGGCACCGCACGCGGCACCACCAACCTCCCGCTCACCACCCACCTCAACGGATCCTCCACCACCGAATCCCTCACCATCCCCGGCCAGTCGATCCGCTTCCAGAAACGCGTCGCCCTCCCGCCCGACTCCGAAACCGGCCACGGCTGGCTCTCCCTCCCCGCCGATGGCAACCCGCGCGGCAACGCCGCCTTCTTCGCCTACGGCCCGGACCGCCCCATCCGCACCCTCGTCGTCGCCCCACAGGGCGAAACCGCCGACTACCTCACCCTCGCCGCCGCCCCGCCCGCCTACGGCAACCTCCAAACCGTCCGCACCGACCGCGCCAGCGCCCACACCGCCATCACCCCGGACCTCGCCGCCATCCTCTGGGCCGCCCCGCTCCCCGAAGACGAGGCCTACATCGCCACAGAGAAATTCCTCAACGACGGCGGCCACGTCCTGTTCCTCCCGCCCGCCACCGCCTCCCCGCTCCAGTTCAACACCATCACCTGGGCCGACCCCTCCGACTCACCAACCGGAAAATTCTTCATCCTCCAGGACTGGAACCGCGCCGACGGCCCGCTCCGCGACGGCATCGACGGCACCCCCGTCGCCGCCAAACGCCTCCGCGCCATCCGCCGCCAGATCCCCCAGGGCGACGTCACACCCCTCGCCCGCTGGGAAGACGGCGAACCCGCACTCATCCGCCGCATCTTCGACCACGGCACCGCCTGGTTCATCGGCACCCTCCCCGACTACACCTGGTCCAACCTCGGCGACGCCGACGTCCTCCTCCCCGCCGTCCAGCGCATCATCACCGCCGGCGCCAACCGCTTCGATGCCTCCTACCTCACCACCGTCGGCTCAGAAACCGCCAAACTCCGCCCCGGCGAAACCCGCACCCGCCTCGACTCCTACGGCACCCCGGACCCCGCCAACTCCCCCCACACCGCCGGCATCTGGAAACTCGGCGACCGCCTCCTCGCCATCAACACCCCGCACCAGGAAACCCTGCCGGAAATCCTCTCCAAAGACGAACTCGACGCCGTCCTCGCCGATACCGGATTCACCCTGCTCGACCAAGCAGGCCAATCCACCGACCCCACCATCTCCCGCGACATCTGGCGCGCCTTCCTCATCGCCTGCCTCCTCTTCCTCCTCGCCGAACTCCTCCTCTGCCTGCCGAAGAAACAGCCCCTAACCGTTGGAACGCCGACCACAACCCGCCCCGGCGAATCCCGGCCGATGTCTGGCTGAAAAACCACCGGCCCGCCGCCTCCCGACGAAATCCCGCCACCTCCGGATTCCACGTGCCGGAACCGCCGTGCCGCCTGCAAGACTCCGCAAGCAACACGGCGCAATCACTGGAGAACTCACCTCTTGGGCCGAATGGTCACCCACTTGGTGATCTCCGACTTGTCATTCCCCCTGTCGTCTTTCTTCAAGGCGACCAACTCGAAGGGTTCGCCTCTTTTCCTGAATACGCCGTTCTTCCGCTCACCGTCGATGTAGTAGGTCACATCCTTGTCTTCGCACACGAAGTGGTAGCTTGTGGTCACTCCATTCGAGCGCTCGTTCGTGCTGGCGAATCCGTGCATCAATCCCTTGGGATCCCGATAGACACATGCCGCGCTCCAGTTCTCCTCCACCGCGACATAGGCGAGCCGTTTGCCCAGACAGGCACGCATGAAGGCCGCGCGTTCCACATTGACCTGATCCCACCAGCAGACCGATTCGATACCGTGCTCAATCCCGACAATCGCCTCCACCAATGAGTGCGCCTCGGGATTCACAAACTTCCTCCTGTCGCGGTGCACTCGTTTGATGAAGTCAATGTATTCCCGCATGGTTCCTCCCAGAGTGTGGGTTCCCCCGTATTCCACGTTGCGCCGGATCTCGCCATACCACTTCTTCACCGGAGTCGTCGAGAGCGTGCTCGGCCCGCACCGGGGCACATCCCAATCCTTGCACTTCTTCAGGATCTTATCGAGGTCATCAGCCTGCCCCATGTTCCACTTCTTCCAATCCGGCTCATTGAAGGGCTCCAACAACACCACCTCGTGCTTCTTCTTTTCCACGTATTCCCTCGTCTTCTCCATCACATGATACCAACGGTCCACGTTCGCGCCGCCATCCGGCTCCTTATACCAGTTGGAAATCTTGTGCAGATTGTTAGGACTCAGCTTGACGGGCAACCTCCGCTTGATTAGATCAACAAACTCCAACGAAGCATCAATCTTCTCGATCTGGCCATCACTCAAATCGCCATCATCTTCGTAGGGCTCGTGCAGGAAAAAACCGATCCGGACATAATCAACGAGATCCCCCGCATTGCGCTCGGTAAATCTGGCATTGTGCATATTCAGCCAGGTTGCGTCCACGCCCCAGTGGTCCAGACTCTTCTCCTCCCCCTCATCACCAACCCTGAATGAGATCGTTTCGGCTTTTTCTCCGAACGCGAACAGACAGCTCGCCAAAAACAAGCCGGGGAGAACCGTGAGATAGAACAACATTCGACTCACGCCAGCGCCATGGATTTTTTGATAGTTCATTAGACAGATGGATTCACATAAACACTTCTATCAATCATGACAATCTGGAAGAGCGCCGGCAAACCGGCTTTTTTCCCACGCCACTGGCGGGAATGCCAATCATGCCCCCCGGCAGCGCGAGAACGGCAAGGAAATCCCACCGCACCGGCCAACCGTGCACACCGTGCCCGCTCCGCCATGTGCTCCGGAACGACGGACGAGAGGAAGATCGGAAAAATCACGCGCTCCCTCGGCGGCGGGATCACACGTTGGCGCGCTGGTGACCACGTGCCGCGCGTGGAACACTGACGCAGCACCCTGGTCATTGAGACCGCCCGAATACCGGCCGCCGGATTCCTTTCACCATCTGATCTGCGCACTCATCAGCGCGAAAAGAGCCAACCGGAAGGCGGACGCGCCAACCATCTTGACATCACAGGTTCGCCCACCTCGCAAATGCAAGGTTGCGCATGCCCGCTAAATGCGGAGAATTCCTCGTGTGCCTGTATTCTGGCTGTCCCCTGCTGTTCGTGCTTCACCTCTCACCAACCCCGCTCACCCTCTGGATCGGAATCCTCTTCCTGATCCTCATCGCCGCGTTTTCCATCGTCACCTGGCGGCGCTCGCCCCATCCCGCACGCACCGGCGCGCTCGAACTCCTCCGCACCCTCATCGCCGGCATCGTCGTCGTCCTCCTCTGGCAGCCCGAATGGCGCACCGTCATCCACCCGGACGCCAAACCCGAAATCGCCATCCTCTGGGACGACTCGAAATCGATGACCACCATCGACGCCCAACTCCCACCCGCACTCTCCGCGGCTAACGGTATCGTCTCCCGCGCCGACTGGGTGCAAAAGGCCATCAACTCCGAGCTCTGGAAACCCCTCGAAGCCGACGGCAGAAACATCGTCAGCACCCTCCCCTTCGCCACCCCCGCCGACGACTCGGACACCCTCTCCGGCACCGACATCGACAGCCCGCTCTCCGATCTCGTCGACCAATCCGCCAACCTCCGCGCCGTCGTCCTGCTCACCGATGGCGACTACAACCTCGGCCAGCCACCCGTCGCCGCCGCCCAGAAAATGCGCCTCCGCGGCGTCCCCCTCTTCCCCATCCCCGTCGGCAACCAACACCGCCTGCCCGACCTCGACCTCCTCTCCGTTTCCGCTCCCACCTACGGCATCGTCGGCGAAAAAGTCCAGATCCCCTTCACCATCCGTTCATCCCTCGACCGCCAGGTCCGCACCATCATCCGCCTGCGTGACGATTCCGGCCGCGAGCAATCCAAGGACCTCATCCTCCCGCCCAACTCGGAAACCTACGACTCCATCCTCTGGAACCTCGAAAACGAAGGATCCTCCACCCTCGAACTCTCGATCCCCGTCGCCGACGGCGAACTCGTCTCCGCCAACAACGCCCGCACCTTCACCATCGCCGGCAAACCGGAAAAAATCCGCGTCCTCGTCATCGATACCCTCCCGCGCTGGGAATACCGCTTCCTCCGCAACGCCCTCTCGCGCGACCCCGGCGTCGAACTCTCCTGCCTCCTCCTCCACCCCGACCTCGGCCCCGGCGACGGCAAGGACTACATCCAGGAATTCCCCGAACAACTCGAAGACCTCGCCAAATTCGACGTCATCTTCATCGGCGACGTCGGCGTCAAGGACGGCCAACTCACCGCCGACCAATGCACCCTCATCCGCGGCCTCGTCGAAAACCAGGCATCCGGCGTCGTCTTCCTCCCCGGCTCCCAAGGCAACCAGGTCTCGTTGTTGGACACCGACCTCGCCGACCTCATCCCCGTCATCATCGACGAGGATAACCCCACCGGCATGCCCGAGGCCATCGCCTCACCCCTCAACCTCACCACCGAAGGCCGCAGCTCCCTGCTCACCATGCTCGGCGACAACGAAGAGGAAAACCCCGCCATCTGGCGCCGCCTCCCCGGCTTCTACTGGCACGCCCCGGTCATCAAGGCCAAGGCCGGCACCGAAGTCCTCGCCACCCACGGCAACCGCCGCGGCAAATTCGGCCCCATCCCCCTGCTCGTCACCAAACCCGCCGGCAGCGGTAAAGTCCTCTTCATGGGCATCGACTCCGCATGGCGCTGGCGCCGCGGCGTCGAAGACCTCTACCACTACCGCTTCTGGGGCCAGGTCGCCCGCTGGATGTCCTACCAGCGCAACATGGCCGCCGGCCAGAGCGTCCGCCTCTTCTTCACCCCCGAACGCCCCGAACCCGGCACCACCATCACCCTCAACGCCAACGCCTTCGACCCCAACGGCGCACCCCTCCAGGACGGCTTCGTCCACGTCGACATCACCTCCCCCAACGGCAAAACCACCCGCCTCGAACTCCAGAAAAACCAATCCGCCTGGGGCGCCTACTCCGGCCGCTTCAAGGTCGACCTCCCCGGCGCGTGGAAACTCCGCGCCACCGCCACCGGCGCCGAAGACAAACCGCTCGAAACCACCCTCCTCGCCCAAGGCACCGAGATCGAAAAAACCGGCCAACCCTCCCGCCCCGAAGTCCTCGAGGAAATGGCCCGCGTCTCCCGCGGCCGCGTCGTCCAGCCCGCCCAGCTCGCCGACCTCATCCGCGAAATCAACGCCCTCCCCGAACCCCGCCCGCTCGAGCACCGCATCCCCCTCTGGTCCCACTGGGCCACCCTCGTCACCCTCATCGCCCTGCTCGCCGCCTTCTGGACCGGCCGCAAGCTCAACGGCATGTTCTAAGCCCCAAGGAGAGCGGACAATCCTTCCCGCGTCAGCTGGTCGACTAAACCCCGCCACCAAAAGATCCCCGAGGGATCACCCTCGGATTCCAGCACCCCTCTTCATCGCGTGCTTCATCGATCTACCAACAGGATCGGATGGGGTCATGGGGATTGCGCCCCATGACCCTTCCACACCACCGGACATGCGGTTTTCCGCATCCGGCGGTTGAACCCAGCTTCTATTCACCTGCCGACTCCAGATGCTGATGCGACTTCCCAAGGGAT
>JAUTCT010000158.1 GCA_030673875.1 Verrucomicrobiota bacterium JB025
GACGGAGCCACCGGCGAATTCTCGGGCTCGATGGTGGTCGCCTATCGACAGCCAAAATGAATCAGGCCGGCGACCGACCCCCGGCCCATCCAACAAGTGGAATACCTCAGGCTCGCTCCAAGTCCGACAGACTGCTAGGAAATATCCGCCACGCCCCGACGCCCGGCCCGTTGCCAGAAACCCGCCCCGACACAATCGCGGAGCGGCCAACCGGGGCAACGCATCGCGCCGGGCGATCCGCGGCAACGGCTGCCCCGCTTGCACGCCCGGCGACGCCCGGCGAAAAACCGCAGCCTTTCGCTTTTCAAATCAACTTCACTCGTTAGCGTGCGGCTTCCACCATGCAGCCGCGCACCCGTCTTTTCGTCCTTTCCGCCCTCGTCCTCACCGCGGCCCCGCTCCGGGCCGCCACCCCGCCGCCCATGGAAAACCTTCCCGGCGAAGGCGTCTGGACCTCCCCCCTGCCCGCAAACCCCAAGGGCGAATCAACCGATGCGGACTTCCTCAAAGCCACCGTGTGGTTCGACAAACAATGGCTCGGCGACGGCGACGGCTACCAACGCCGTGCCGCCGAGTTTTCCAATGCCACCCGCCGCGAACTCCGCACCCGCGTCATCCGCGCGCTCAAAACACAAAGCGCAACATCCCACGCCGCCGCCAAAGCCAGAATCGACTCACTGATCGACGCCGGAACCATCAAGGAGTTCGAGCCCCACTGGATCGTCAACGGCTTCAGCTGCCTCATCCGCAAGCAGGACATCGCAACGCTCGAATCCGTCCCCGGCGCACGCAAGATCTTCTTCGAACCGCCCGCCAAAATCAACCGGCCCACGCCCCCGGAGTTCAAGCCCGTGCCCGAACTCGACGCGCCCGAAAAACCCTCGTTCGAAAACCTCCCGTGGTACGTCAAAAAACTCAATGCCGACCGCGTCTGGAAAGAATTCGGCGTCGCCGGCCAGGGCACCCTCAACGTCATCCACGACAAGAACTTCATTTTCTCCGACCACCTCAGCCGCACCGTCTATCGCAACCCGGGTGAAATCCCCGCCAACGGCATCGATGACGACGGCAACGGCTACATCGACGACGCCCACGGCTTCAACTTCGACCGCAACTCGCCCGAACTCCACACCCGCCCGTTCACCGGAAATCCCAAGGACCGCGTCATCCTCCACGGCACCAACTGCGCCACCATCTCCAGCGGTGCCGCCTCCCCCACCGGCGCTCCCCAGTTCGGCATCGCCCCGCTCAGCCGCTGGGCCGGCCTCATCAACTCCGGCGGCATCGAACGCTCCGTCGAATGGGCCATCGACCATGGCGCAGACACCTACAGCATGAGCTTCTCCCGCATGTGGTACGGCAACTATCAGTCACACTGGCGCAAGGTCATGGAACACGGATCCTTCTGCGGACTCTTCTTCGTCTCCGGTGCCGGCAACCGCCGGCTCGCCGAACCCGAACCCTTCCGCATGAACATCCCGCAGAGCATTCCCAACGCCGTCTTCGCCGCCGCCGGAGTGCAGCGCGACCTCAGCAAAACCCCCTTCTCCTGCGTCGGCCCCGTCAAGTGGAAGACCGACCACTACCACGACGGCATCGTCCAGAAACCCGAAGTCTGCGCCTTCAACCATGCCGTCCCCTGCGTCTTCCCGGACGGCCGCGTCGTCCCCGACCTGCTCAATGGCAACTCCTACGCCGGCCCCATGTTCTGCGGCACCATCTCGCTCATGCTCTCCGCAGATCCCGACCTCCTCCCGTGGGACCTCCAGGAAATCATCACCACCACCGCAACCGACGTCGGCCCCGATGGCGTCGACTACGAAACCGGCTACGGACTCATCAACTGCCACGCCGCAGTCAAGGAAGTCCTCCGCCGCAAGGCCCTGCGCTAGCGCATTCGGCAGGGACGCACCGCCGCGGCCGCCCCGGTTTGACGATACGCGGCGCCCCTCCACCACCCGCACGGCCACCCGCCTGGCGGACGTTTTCACCGGATTTTCCACAACTCATCCGGCCTCTCCGGGGTTCAAGCCCCCATGCACCTCCCCGCACTCATCCTCGCCGCCGCCCTCGCCGCCGGAACCGGCAACGCATCGACCACCTACGATCCGCTCCGCGTTTCCGATGCCCGGATCACCTCGCAGACCTTCGAGGTCAAGGACGCCAAACGCTCCCGCACCCTCCCCATCCGCGTCTATCTCCCCGCGTCCTCCGCACCCGCCCCGGTGATCCTCTTTTCCCACGGCCTCGGCGGCTCCTGCAACAACAACCCATACCTCGGAAACCATTGGGCGAAACGCGGCTACCTCGTCGTCTTCGTCCAGCACCCGGGCAGTGACGAAACCATCTGGAAATCACTTCCCCCACTGCAACGCAAGGCGGCCATGGACCACGCCGCATCCGCCAAAAACTACATCCTCCGCACCCGCGACATCCCCGCCGTGCTCGACACCCTCACCCGTTGGAACGACGACACAACACACCCCCTGCACCACCGGCTCGACCTCGACCGCATCGGCATGTCCGGCCATTCCTTCGGCGCCCTCACCACCCAGTCGATGGCCGGGCAAAAGTCACTCCGCAACACCAGCTTCCGCGAACCCCGGATCGATGCCGCCGTGATGATGAGCCCCAGTCCGCCGCGCGCCGGCAACCCAGCCCCGGCCTTCGCCGGCATCGACATCCCCTGCCTCCTCCTCACCGGCACGCATGACAACAGCCCCTTCGGCAAAAAGGACGCCGCCGAACGCCTCAAGGTCTTCCCCCATCTCACACTCGCACCCGCCTGGCAGGTCGTCTTCGACCAAGCCAACCACATGACCTTCGGCGAGCGCGACCTCCAGGGCAAACCACCGCGCGACCCGCGCTACCACCGCGCCATCCTCGCCCTCACCACCGCCTTCTGGGACAGCACCCTCAAAGCCGACCCCGCCGCCAAAATCTGGCTCAATGGCAAGGGCGCCAAATCCGTCCTCTCCCCCGATGACCGCTGGCAATCCAACCCCGCCGCCAGCAGAAAATCCATCCCCGCCAAAGCAGCCGATCAAGCATCCTAACAGACAACCGCGCCAAACAAGACGCAACCTTTCCCGCCGCCCCGGGTTTTGCCCATCACCTTCATGAAACTCCCGATCCTCCTGCTCACCCTCGCACTCGCATCCGGCCTCTCCGCCCAATCCACCCGGTCTAACCGACAAGCCGCAGGCCACGCCTCGGCGCTGCTCAAAAGCGGCCGGATCCCGGACCTCCATGCCGTCACCGCCGATGGAAAAAACATCAGGCTCCGCGAACTCTGCGCGGGCAAATACACGGTCCTCGCATCCGGCTGCCTCACCTGCCCGGAGTTCCACAAATCCTACCCGGAAATCGAGGCCGCGAAGGCCGACTACGCCGCCGACAACGTGCAGTTCTACTATCTCTATAAGAGTTTGCGCCACCCGGAACTCGAAGGCTACGTCGATGCCCAGAACATCAGCGAACGCCTGCTCCAACTCGCCGAAGCCCGCAAAAAACTCGGCACCAGTGCTCCGTGGCTCGCGGACACCATGGACGACTCGATCCGCATCGGACTCGGCGCGAACTCCCAGTCGGTCTATCTCATATCCCCCGATGGCGAAATCCTCTACGCCAATGGCCGCGTCATCCGCGAGGACCTGCGCCGTGCCCTGACCAACGCCCTCGGAGCCCCGCAAAAACAGACCCTCGCCGCAGACCTCGATCTGCCACGCATCCAGCGACCGCCGCGCCTCGTGAACGAAGATTCCAAACTCGGAGTCAAGCGCCCCGAAGGACTCACCATCCTCAAAATCACTCCCGCCACGCCGGAAAAAACCTACTACGTCAAACTCCGCGCCGAGGGCGACGACG
Organism: Verrucomicrobiota bacterium JB025; assembly: GCA_030673875.1. Lineage (GTDB taxonomy): Bacteria > Verrucomicrobiota > Verrucomicrobiia > Verrucomicrobiales > Akkermansiaceae > Luteolibacter. The sequence continues at coordinate 3,868 of JAUTCT010000158.1, forward strand.
CCCTGGTCAACACCGGCACCGGACGCCTGTTTCTCGGCTTCTATCCGGACCCCATCCACCACGCCTGCTGGAACAACCTCACCAAGCCCATGCGCTACAAACTGACTCTTCCCGAAGGCATGACCGCCACCCCCGCCGAAGCCTCCGCCCAACCCGGCGTCGGCGAAAAGGACTCCCTGCCGCGCCAATTCTGGGTCGACATCAAGTCCGCCGCCAAACCCGGGCCGATCCAACTCACGCTCGACTACTACGGCTGTACCCCGGACATGTGCATGGCCCTCACCCACGCCTACACCATCGAACTCAAAAACGAAAACCGCGGCTCCAGAACCTATGGCATGAACCGCGGCGGTCCCCGCGCCACCAATCGGTCCCGCGCCACCGCCCCCCAGGCCGCCACACAAGGCACCGCCCCCGGCGGCCCACGCCAGATCACCCGGATGGACAGCAATAATGACGGAACCGTCAGCTACGAAGAACTCCTCTCCTCCGCCCGCGAAAGAAGAGGAAGCCAGGTCAACCCGGACCGCGTCAAAACCCGCTTCGATGCCATGGACACCAACAAAGACGGCAAAGTCACCCCGGATGAATTCAACAACGCCCCCCGCGACCCGAACCGTCCGCAACCGACGCAGTAAACAAACACCCACGCCGGCAGGCCCCCGGATCGGATGGGGTCATGGGGATTGCGCCCCATGACCCTTCCACACCACCGGACATGCGGTTTTCCGCATCCGGCGGTTGAACCCAGCTTCTATTCACCTGCCGACTCCAGATGCTGATGCGACTTCCCAAGGGAT
>JAUTCT010000159.1 GCA_030673875.1 Verrucomicrobiota bacterium JB025
TCTTGGGCGGACGCCTACAACCCCGGGGTGGTCGGCGCGCCGCCGCACTGGCAGCCGATTCCGCTACGCTCCATCGGCTGCCAGTGCGGCGGGCCTTTGCTTTGTAGCGGGCTTTTACAGACAAAGATTTACACTACCTTCGCGAATTCTAACTTCACTCGCCGCTGTTCCCAATCGTTGGGTCTCAGATCACCACCGAATCGAAAAACTCACTTGGCAACACTCCAGAACTTGATCTTGCCAAGTCGCGAACCGAACCGCTGCCTCTATGGCAGCAAGTTACCAATAGCCACAAAATTCGCACTTCTCGCTGAAGTCTTCGCCACCCGCCGCCGGAATAATCTCCCCCAAACCCCTGATAATCCCGACGTCCTGGCACCCCGACGAGCTCGCACCCGGGATCACATTATTTTTGCTCGCTCCCGCGAAATCCGTCCGCCGCCACCCGCGTTTCCGCCAATCGTCACCACTCCGGCGGGCGTCCGGACGCACGTTTGCATCCCCGGGAACCCCACGATCCACCGGACCGGAAGGGGCCGGCGACGGCGCGCACCCGGCGGCTTTCTGGGTCACACTGTCAACTCACGATAGAGAGAAGTTCCCTTCCTTCCGCTAACCGGTTATTCCATCACCGATGCAAGGACGACTGATTCGATGGGCCGTGACCGCCGCTCTAGCCGGGTTTCTCTTCGGCTTCGACACCGTGGTGATTTCCGGGGCGGAGAAAACCATCCAGGAACTCTGGAGCCTGAGACCCGCGGTGCACGGCCTGGCAATGAGCATGGCACTGTGGGGAACCGTCGCAGGATCCCTCGTCGGCTCGATCCCAACCGACCTCTTTGGCCGCCGCAAAACCCTGCTCTCGATCGGCATCCTCTACTTCGTTTCCGCCGTCTGGTCCGGTCTCGCCACCGACGCCACGAGCTTCATGATCGCCCGCTTCATCGGCGGGCTCGGCGTGGGCATTTCAACCGTCGTCGCTCCGCTCTTCATTTCGGAAATCTCACCCGCCCAATACCGCGGCCGCCTGGCGGGGATGTTCCAGTTCAACATCGTCTTCGGCATCCTGATCGCATTCGTCTCCAACTCACTGATCGGCGGCATCGGCGAAAACGCATGGCGCTGGATGCTCGGGGTCGAGGCCATACCGGCGCTCATTTACAGCCTGATGTGTTTCAGCCTGCCGGAAAGCCCGCGCTGGCTGATCGGCCGCAAGGGTGACCGCGCCACCGCAGCCGGAGTCCTGCAGAAAATCCACCCGGAAATGACCGGCGAGCAGATCACGGCGAAAGTCGACGAAATCGCAAACGCCGCCACCGAAGCGCAGAAATCCCCCGGCTCCCTGGGCAAACGCCTCCGCCTGCCAATCCTCCTCGCCCTCCTGATCGCGTTCTTCAACCAGCTCTCCGGCATCAACGCGATCCTCTACTTCGCACCGCGCATCTTCGAACTCACCGGACTCGGTGCCAAAGCCGCCCTGCTCCAATCCGTCGGCATCGGAGTCACCAACCTCATCTTCACTTTCGTCGGGCTCTGGCTCATCGACCGCCTCGGACGCCGCACCCTCCTCTACATCGGGTCCTTCGGCTACATCGCCTCACTCGGCCTCTGCGCCTGGGCGTTCTTCACCTACGCACCACAGTTCAACGTCGCGACCCGGTCGATCGAGTTGTCCACAGCCGTCGGGAAAATGACGGCGGCCGAGGGAGCCGCCGGCTACACCGACAAGGACCGGGCGGCTCTCAGGGAGTCCTACGAATCCGCCAGAAACGCATGGCTCGCGGCGACCGCGGATGAAAAATACCTCGGCGGCCCCGTCACCCTGCCGGCCGGGGCCACCTCGGAATTCGTCGATCAACTCGCCAAATCCACGCTGCAGACCGCCGCCCAATACACCGGCGCGGGAAGCAAACTCGTATTGTTCTGCATCTTCGCCTTCATCGCCGCCCACGCCGTCGGCCAGGGCGCGGTGATCTGGGTGTTCATTTCCGAGATCTTCCCCAACCGCCAGCGGGCGCTGGGCCAGTCGCTCGGCAGCTTCACCCACTGGATTTTCGCCGCGCTGCTCACCCTGTGTTTCCCCATCGCGATCACCAGCTTCCCGCCCGGCTACGTCTTCGGTTTCTTCTGTTTCATGATGGTGCTCCAGCTCGTCTGGGTGAAACTGATGGTTCCGGAAACCAAGGGCCGCGCCTTGGAACAACTCGAACACGGACTGGTGGAAACTCCCACCTGAGCACCCCGGTCCCATCGCCATGACCCGGCCCGGCAATCCCCACAAACCCCGGCCAACCCGCTGAAAAGCGGCGGATCTGCAAAAAATACCCTCAAATTCACCCGTTCCCGAATCAATCGGTGAAAATTCAGTTTCCAGCAACCAAGGTCCCCTGATACGGATCTGCCAGATGGCCAAAGGTTACGCACAACATCAGGCACGAATGATGGCCATTCAGGGAATGGGCAAGGACCTCGCGCGCCGTGCCAAATCGAAGTGCGAAATCACCGGCGTCGGCGGCGAATCACTCTTTCCCTACGAGGTTCCGCCGGTCCCCGCCGAACCCGATATCGAACACACGATCCTGGTCTGCGAACGCTGCCGGGAAGCCCTCGAAAACCCGGCAACCCTCGCCGGACGCGAGTGGAACTGCCTGTCCGAAGCCGTCTGGAGCGAACTCCCCGCGGTCCAGGTCACCGCATGGCGCATGCTCCGCCAAATCGCCAATCGCGAACACTGGGCCCGCGAGTCCCTCGAACACGTGTTCCTCGACCCGGAAATCCAACTCTGGGCCGATTCCGCCGAACTTTAATCCGCGGTGCGGGTCGATCCGCGCAACTTTGTCTTTCCCGCGTGGTTCAATTCTTCATGCTGAGCGCTCAAGCCGCAACAGTTCCCCTATTCGCAACGATGGAGTCCGCCGAACCGACCCCGGTTACCGACGAAAACGACCGCGACGTCGCCCTCATGAAGCGCGTCGGAGCGGGCGATGAGGACGCATTCCGCCAACTCATCGAACGCCACCAAAACGCCGTCATCGGAACCGTCTCCAAGATGCTCGGCAATACCACCGACTCCGAAGACATCGCCCAGCAGGTCTTCCTCCGAATCTGGAAAAGCGCCAAACGCTACAAACCGTCGGCCAAATTCACCACCTACCTCTACACCATTACCCGCAACCTCGTCTTCAACGAGACCCGCCGCCGAAGCCGAAAAAAAGAGGTCTCCTCGGAAGATCGTGCGGAAAACTCACACGCCCAGATCGAAGACACCCCGGACCGGCGGCCGGATTCGGAACTCCTCCAGGCGGAACTCCAGCTGGCCGTCGACGAGGCCATCGCCTCGCTGCCGGAAAACCAGCGCATGGCCGTCATCCTCCGCCGCTACGAACAACTCGCCTACGAGGAAATCGCCGACGTCCTCGATACCTCGGTCTCCTCGGTGAAAAGCCTCCTGTTCCGCGCCCGGACCACCCTCCGCGAGTCGCTCGAACGCTATCTCGACCAGTGATCTACCGGTCCTTGAGCGTTTCCACCAGCAAGCGCCCACGGTGATCGATCGCCCGCGGGTAGTCCGTGCGGATCTCCTCGAGCAACTGCTCCGCCTCGTCCCTGCGGCCCAGTCCCATCAGCGTGCCCGCCAGATGCAGCCGCGCGTAGCCACCGACCTGGCAGCCATTGTAGTAATAGCAGTCGCTGAAATCCTTCACCGCCCGCTCGAGATACTTCAAGCGCTGCTCGCCTTCGCTCATCTGCCCGAGGTAGAGCACCGCACATCCGGTCCGGTTCGCCTTGTCGTATTTGCCGATCATCTCCTCCAGACTCTCAACCGCCTCCCGGGTCCGCCAATTCTTGTTCGCCACTTGATAGAGTGATTCGATCTCCCGCAGCTGCTCGGCGGAATACACCTCCCGGTCCCTGCGCCCGCGTTCCCGAGCCGCCTGTTTATTCTCCGCCTTTATCCGTTCCAGATCACCGGGCGCGACATGCGCCGCCGCAGCGGCCACTCCACCCGCACCAGCGGTTTGAAACACCAGCTGATAGGAAATGGCGGGCCTGTTTCCGCTGTCTCGGAAGCGGTTGAGCTTCCCCTTGTTGATCCACAGCACGTAGGTCTGGTTCGCCTCGAGTTTCACCGGCAGCACGCAGGTCCGCTTGTCATCGAGATAGTGGATGCCGCCGGGAGACTCGGGAAAGTGATCCTTGGAAACCTGGCAAAACGACCACATGTCGTCGGTCATCATCTCTTTGCTGAAGGTCACCCGGATCTCATCCAGCTCCGGATCCACCGCCGTGTCGCCACACGCCGGAACCGTGCGCACAACCGAAGCAGGCAATGCTTCAACCGAAAATGCAGGCGGCTCCGCAGCAGCCAGTGCGCAGACCAATGCACAGACCAGCGCGCAAACCGAAAGGGTCCGGGTGAGCGGCCGGATATGGCTGCGGGAAATCAAAATGGGCCGGGAAATGGTTTCAGTCATGGGCTTCGGGTCACGCTCGGTTCTCATCGCATCATCGCTCGTCATGGACTCAGCGGTGTCTGCCTCCGGCGCAACCACATGCGGTCACTCGCCAGCCGTAAACCACCCGGAAATCCAACGCCATGCGGACGATCCCGGCAATCGTGGCCGAATCCGCAGATTTTTCGAGAAAACTCCTCAAATATTGCGATTCACTCACTTCTCCATCGCGCAGGCCCGCTCGAAACCCACTCAGTTTCAATTCATTACACCCCATTGCACGCTGTCAAATCGCAATTGTGCATTGCCAATAACCAAGCCGACGTCTAGCTTCACCTCCCTGCCGACGCCCAATCCGGGCCTCGCATGCCCCAAACGACCTCCTTTCCATTGTGGGATTTGTTGATGCGATCAAACGCTGGCGCCTGGCCCAAAGAGGCCTCTCGTCAGGAAAAAAACGTCGGGTTCACAGTGAAAACCCGGTCATTCAGTCGCTCGAAGACAGCTTCTGGGTGAAATGGGCGCTCTTCTTTGCCTTCGCCGTCTCCTGCGGACTCCTCGTCTTCCGCACCTCGCCAAACACCCCTTTCGCCGAGGATCCCGTCCGTGGCTCGCTCTTCGCCATCATTATCGCCGCCACAGCCATCGTGATGTTCCAGGTCAGCCTGCTGGAATCCTGCCGCCGTAACAGCCGTGTCATCCTCGTCTTCGGCGGCCTGATCGGTCACCTCGTCATCGTCCGGCTCATCATGGGCCTCGCAAACGCCGGCCACATCCCGGAACTCTACCGCTTCTTCTTCGTCCCCTTCGCCCTCGCACCCATGCTCCACAGCGTGCTGCTCGGCCGCTCGATCGGGGCCTTTTCCACCGTCTTCGTCACCCTCATTGGCAGCCTCTTCGTCCCCAAGGGCGACGGACTCGTCTACATGATCCTCAGCCTCGTCTGCGGTGTCACCGGCACCCTCCTCGCCAATGAGGTCCGCAAACGCATCCAGCTCCTCCAGGCCGGCATCTACGTCGGCGCGGTCGCCCTCCTGCTCGCCATCCTGCTTGGCAACCTCAACGTTGCCGCCTGTTTCGGGCCCAATGCCGTCGAGCACCTCCAGCTCTTCGGGTCCGGCGGCGCCGCCGCCTTCGGCACCGCCGTCCTCACCGCCCTCCTCATCAGCGGCACCCTGCCGGTTTTCGAAGGCTTCTTCCTGCTCACCACGGACATCAGCTGGCTCGAATGCAGCGACCTGAACCACAAGCTCCTCCGCCGCATGCAGCTCGAGGCTCCCGGGACCTTCCACCACAGCCTCGTCGTCGCCGCCCTCTCCGAAGCCGCCGCCGAAAGAATCGGCGCCAACGCCCCGATGTGCCGCGTCTGCTCATACTTCCACGACGTCGGAAAACTCAAGAAACCCGAATACTTCATCGAAAACCAAAGCGATGAAGTCGAAAACCCGCACGACGCGCTCACCCCCACCATGAGCGCGCTGATCATCATCGCCCACGTCAAGGACGGCATCGACCTCGCGATCAAAAACAAGCTCAACCCGCGCGTCATCGACGTCATCCAGCAGCACCACGGCGACTCACTCGTCTATTTCTTCTACCGCCGCGCCCAGGAACAGAAAAAAGAGGAACTCGCCAAAGTCGACCAGAGACTCGAAAACCCCGAAGACCTGCCCTCCATCGACGAAAAGAACTTCCGCTACCCCGGCCCCCGGCCAAACAGCCGCGAAAGCGGCATCATCAGCCTCGCCGACTCCGTCGAAAGCGCCTCCCGTTCGCTCAAGAAACCCACCCCCGGCCGCATCCGGACGCTCATCGAAGACATCTTCCGCTCGCGCCTCCAGGACGGCCAGCTCGACGACTGCCCGCTCACCGTCAAGGAGCTCGCCATCATCAAGGACAGCTTCGCCGTCACCCTCCGGAGCATGCTCCACAGCAGAATCGACTACCCCAAGGAGGAGGATAAATCATCCTCCAAACGCGAGATGTCCGACCGCGATCCAACCCAGGACACACGCGTGATCCCAATGGTCAAACGCGCCTGACCCTCCAGCTAACAGGCATGTCCCTCGAAGTCATCATCGGCAACCACCAGCAGGCCACGCGCATCCCGGTCATCTGGATCACCGCGCTCGAATCCATCGCGCCCGCCGCCGCGCAACGCGCGCTCGCCAATGCCACATCCGGCGATACCCCGCTTTCCCACCTCGCCACACTCGAGGTCGCCCTCGTCGACGACGCCACCAGCGATACCGTCCACCGCGACTTCATGAACATCGAAGGCCCCACCGACGTCATCACCTTCCACCACGGCGAAATCGTCATCGGAACCGAAGTCGCCGAACGCCAGGCCGCCGAATACAGCGAACCCCTCGCCCGCGAACTCCTCCGCTACCTCATCCACGGCATGCTCCACCTCGCCGGCCACGAGGACGCCGACCCCCAGTCGTGCCGAACCATGGAATCCGCCCAGGAAACCATCGTCGCCGAATTCTGGCCCGACCTGCAACATCGGATCAATTGCTGACGTATCTCGGCACGCGATGACCCGGCCCCTCACGCCGCCGTCCCGCCAGTTTCAACCGTTGATTCCATGAACCGCCGCTCGTTCTTCTCCACCACCGGAAAATCCGCGCTCATCTCCGCGGTCGCCGCCTCCCTTTCCACCCGCCTCGGCGCCGCAGACTCCGCCACCGGTTCCTCCTCCTCCATCAACCACTCGGTCTGCAAATGGTGCTACAAAGGCGTCTCGCTTGACGAACTCGCCACCGCCGGCAGGGAAATCGGCCTCCAGTCGATCGAACTCCTCACCCCCGCCGATTTTCCCACCCTCCGGAAATACGGCCTCACCTGCGCCATGATGGCCGCCCCCGCCGCCAAAACCCCGGCTGGCACCAGAGTCGGCGGCATCACCAGGGCATTCAACCGCATCGAACACCACGACACCCTCGTCGCGGCCTACCAAGCCTACATGAAGGAGTCCGCCAAACTCGGCGCAAAACAAGTGATCTGCTTCTCCGGCAACCGCGACGGCATGTCCGATGAAGAAGGCCTCGAAAACTGCGCCGCCGGCCTCAAACGCCTCATGCCCCTCGCCGAAAAACTCGGTCTCACCATCTCCATGGAACTCCTGAACTCAAAGGTGAACCACAAGGACTACATGGCCGACAAATCCGACTGGGGAGTCGCGCTCTGCGAAAAGATCGGCAGCCGCCACTTCGGCCTGCTCTACGACATCTATCACATGCAGATCATGGAGGGCGACGTCATCGCCACCATCAACAAACACCACCAGTGGTTCTCCCACTACCACACCGGCGGCGTCCCCGGACGCCACGAAATCGACGATACCCAGGAACTCAACTACGGCGCCATCATGCGCGCCATCGCCGCCACCGGCTACAAGGGCCACGTCGGCCAGGAGTTCATCCCCAGCCGCAAGGACAAGATCGCCTCGCTCAAACAGGCCGTCTCCATCTGCTCCGTCTAAGCCGATCGGCTCCCCACCATGGAGCCCTCGTTCCCCGACTCACGCCCGCCACCGCAGCCCCCACGCAGCTGGAAAATCACTCGATTTTTCCACTCCTGTTCCGGTTGCGCCAACGCCAAACCCGACTAAAATCACGCCATGGTTCTCGAAACACTCCAACTTGCCTACGCCAGCACCGGCCTTTACGGAATCTCACCACTTTACTGGATCATCATCGGCGGCACCATGATCGTCAGCATGCTCGTCAGCGGCACCCTCAAAAGCCGCTTCACCGAGTATTCCCAAATCCCGGTCCGCATGACCGGCGCCCAAATCGCCGAACACATGCTGCGCGAAAACGGCATCCGCGACGTCAAGGTCATCAGCACCCCCGGCCAACTCACCGATCACTACGATCCGATGAAAAAAACCGTCAACCTCAGCGAACCGGTCTACCACGCCAACTCGGTCGCCGCTGCAGCCGTCGCCGCCCACGAGTGCGGCCACGCCGTCCAGCACCAGCAGGCATACAAATGGCTCGAGTTTCGCTCGAAAATGGTCCCCGCGGTCCAGTTCTCTAGCAAAATGCTCAACTACCTCATGATCGCCGCATTCCTCGGCATCGGCTTCATGCAGAACTCCACCATGCTCTGGATCTGGGTCGCCCTCTTCGGTGTCACGACCCTCTTCGCCATCGTCACGCTCCCCGTGGAGTTCGACGCATCCCGCCGCGCCCTCGTCTGGCTCGAAAGCAGTGGAAATACCGTCACCATCGAACACGAAAAGGCCAAAAACGCCCTCTTCTGGGCCGCCATGACCTACGTCGCCGCTGCCGTCGGATCCATCGCCCAGTTCCTCTATTTCCTCATGATGGCACTCGGCCGCAGGGACTGAAAAACCACTCCAGTCCCTCCTTCTGCCCCCTGCGTGTCGCTTTCACCGAAAGCTTGACAACCAGGGGGCTTCTTGTTTGCCTCCGGCGGTGGGTGCTTGACCTCCCGGTGCATTCCATTGTACCGCCCCGCCCGTTCTTTCGCCGTTCTTTCGATTTCGTTGATTTTTCATCCGGAACCGCCCAACCAACCCCACTACCCTCCGACTCATGGACTGGACATCACCCTTCTGGTATTTCTCCTACCTTCTCGTTCTTATCGGTCTCGCCGGATACGGGTTTCACCGCCTTACCATCGTCTACCTTTACCTCAGGCACGCCCGCAAACGCCCCACTCCAAAGGAAAACTTCAAGGACCTCCCGCTGGTCACCGTGCAACTCCCGGTCTTCAACGAAATGCACGTCGTTGACCGCCTGCTCGATTCCGTCGCCAACCTCGACTACCCGCAGGACAAACTCCAGATCCAGCTCCTCGACGACTCCACCGATGAAACCGTCGATATCTGCGCCGCCGGTGTCGAACGCCTCCAAAACCGTGGTTTCGACGCCCAGCACATCCACCGCGTCGACCGCACCGGATTCAAGGCCGGAGCCCTCGAAAACGGCACCAAGGAAGCCAAGGGCGAATACCTCCTCATCCTCGACGCCGACTTCGTCCCCAACCCGGACCTGCTGCAGGAAACCATCCACTATTTCACCGATGACAACATCGGCATGATCCAGACCCGCTGGGGACACCTCAACCGCAACTTCAACGTCCTCACCCGCGTCCAGGCCATGTTCCTCGACGGCCACCTCGAACTCGAACAAACCGCCCGCAACCGCTCCGGCCGTTTCTTCACCTTCAATGGCACCGGCGGCATCTGGCGCAAGTCCTGCATCGCCGACGCCGGCGGTTGGGAACACGACACCCTCACCGAGGACATGGACCTCTCCTACCGCGCCCAACTCAACGGCTGGCGCTTCATCTTCCTCAACGAAGTCGAGACTCCTGCCGAACTCCCGGTCGACATGGACGGCTTCAAGTCCCAGCAACACCGCTGGACCAAAGGTTCCATCCAGGTCTGCAAAAAAGTCCTGCCCGCCATCTGGAAGGCCGATGTGCCCCTCGTCTGCAAACTCGAGGCCACCGCACACCTCACCTCAAACTTCGCCTACCTCCTGCTAATCTGCCTCTGCTTCCTGATCTACCCGCACCAGCACAGCATGCCGGAACAAAGCAAGATCACCTACCTCCTCATCAACGGACCGATCTTCTTCTTCGCCTCCGTCTCGGTCATCTTCTTCTACCTCATGTCGCAGCGCGCGCTCCGCCCCGGAACGTGGTGGAAGGAAATCCCCTACCTGCCGCTCCTCCTCGCCCTCGGCATCGGCATGTCCATCTCCAACGCCAAGGCCGTGCTCGAAGCCATCTTCAACCACGAAACCGCCTTCATCCGCACGCCAAAATACGGCATCGGCGCCACCAAAACCAAAGCCGAGTGGAAGAAAAGCAGCTACAAGGCGATGAAGACGCTCACCCCATTCCTCGAACTGCTCTTCGGCTTCTTCTTCCTCTTCATCGTGATCGATGCAGCCATGCGTGGAAATGTCGCTTCCTGCGTTCTTCTGCTTCCCTTTCCGATCGGTTTCTTTTACACTTCCTTATCATCAATAAGTCGTATGCTTCCTCAGAGCGAAGCAAGAAAATCCAAGATCAAGTCCTGAATTCGCCCCCTATGTCCGGTCCCAAGACCTATCGCCTGTTGCTTCTTGCCACCTGCGGTCTGATTACCGCAATGGGTTTCAGCAGCTGCGCCTCATCAAACATGAGGAAGGACACTCGCAATAAAATGATTGTGAGCGTCAGAGACCAGAAAATGCTGCTCGTCAAAGACGGAAACCCGGTGAAAACCTACAAAATCTCCACCTCGAAATTCGGCGTCGGAGACCGCCCGGGATCAAATTACACCCCGCTCGGCCGCATGCAGGTCGCGAAAAAGATCGGCTCCGGCGCACCCGCCGGCGCGGTCTTCAAAAGCCGCCGGCGCACCGGCGAAGTCCTCAAACCGAACGCTCCGGGGCGGGACCCCATCGTCACCCGCATCCTGTGGCTCAAAGGCACCGAACGCCGCAACCAGAATGCCTTCCGCCGCACGATCTACATCCACGGCACCCCGGAAGAAAACCGCCTCGGACGCCCCGCCTCATACGGCTGCATCCGCATGGCCAGTCGCGACGTCATCGACCTCTACCACCGCGTCGGATATGGCGCCGATGTCTTCGTCATCCGCGGCTCCATCAACAACCACAAAAGCAACTCGCTCGTCTCCTTTGCATCCCGGGGTCGATAACTTCCCGGATTCTCCGCAAACCCGAGCTTGACACCCGACCCGCTTTCACTATCTTCCCCGGCCCGCCCTCAGGGACACCGACTTTTCAAGTATCCATTATGGCAAACCACAAATCCTCAATCAAGCGCGCTCGCCAGACCATCGTCCGCACCGAGCGCAATCGCTCCCAAATGAGCCGCGTCAAAACGCTTCGCAAGAAGACCCTCACCGCCATCGCTGCTGGTGACAAGGACCTGGCGACCAAGGCTGGAACCGAGTTCACCTCCGCTGTGGACAAAGCCGCCAAGCGCAACATCATCCACAAAAACAAAGCCGCCAACCTCAAGAGTAAAACCGCTAAGGCTCTCGCCTCCCTCGGCTAAAGCTCCCGACCGTCGGTTCCCCGGAAAACTATTTCCTATCGAATCAAGCGGCCCGGGCAACCGGTGCCGCTTTTTTCATGACTGAAATGCCAGATTCCAAACCTCCAAACCGCGCAACCACCGCCGCCAAAATCGCCGCCAACCCCACAGGCTACAAAGTCTGCGAAGGGTGTGACTCGATCGTCGGCAGCGGTGCCGCCATCTGCCCGAACTGCCACAGCTATCGCTTCGAATCGTCGCCGGACAAGGTCGTCGAACAAGCGAACATCCTCGGCACCCGCGAGCAGACGTCCGTCACCGCAAACGACCTCAGCTAACCCCGGCCATGGCGCAAGCTGACGCATTCAAGGAATGGCAGGTCGTCTGCGACGCGCTCGCGTCAGGACGCCAAACCATCATCCTCCGCAAGGGAGGCATCCACGAAGGCCGGGAAGGTTTCTCGTTCGCCAGGGAATCGTTCTTTCTCTTCCCCACCCGCTTTCACGCCCAGAGCGACCAGGTCCGCGAGGGCGAAGTCATCCCCATGCCCGAGTGGCAGCCGGGTGAGGAAATCCGCATCACCCACCAGGCCGACGCCCGCTGGGCGGTCACCCTCACCGAATGGAGCCAGGTCAAGGCGCTGCGCCAGTTCCACATCTATTCGGACGAGACCATCCGCGACCGCTTCGACTGGGAGGCAAAAGGCATGAACACCGGAAGCATCCACGTCGCACTCGTCCGCGTCCGCAAGCTCGCCGAACCATGGGTCTTCCCCTACGAACCATCCATGGGCGGCTGCCGCAGCTGGATCAAGATCCCCGCTCCTCCCTCAGCGTGGCGGCTCTCCGCCACCCCGGTCATCGATCTCGCCTGCTTCTCGGAACTTCGCAGGCATATCGACGCGATCGCCCTCGGCTGAACCAGCCCCGCGGGCGGTCAATTGCCGAAGCCAGTGGCATCATGCACCGCCGCTGCCGGTCCCTGCCTGGCGGGTGAATGGGAAATCGTCACCGGCGTGCCCAAATCCACCGCGTCGAACAACACCGGAACAAACTGCTTCGGCAGCCGGATGCAGCCGTGCGAGGCAGGTCGTCCGGGTTCCGGAATCACCCCGCCGTGCATCCCGATTCCATAATTCGTCAGCCTCATCCAATATGGCATCGGAGCCGGAACATAGACCAACCCCTCGGGAACTGCGTCGGAACTCGACGCATCGCTATCCACCACATTCCCAACCAAATCCTCCATCCATCCGTAGCGGTTCGAATGCTTGTCCACGATCTTCTCCGTGATCTTGAATGACCCCGCCGGCGTCGAATGCCCCGGCGTGCCGGTCGCCACATACGACCAGCCGATCGGCCGCCCGCCGCGCTCATACTCCGCGATCTGATCGGCAAGGCTGATGCGTATCGTCACCTCGCCCGGACCGCCATCATCATACCAATCATACAGGATTCGTTCGGCCCTCACGGGATTCTCGATAACCTGCATCGGCGCACAGCTCGGCAGAACCAGCAAGGCAATTCCACCCATGATGGAGCCGCCGAAAAACGATAACAAACGCATGATCTGGGAGTTTCGGGAGGATGACCGGGCGCTTCGGGAAAGCAACCCGCGCCTCGGGGCAGACCCTTAGCCGTGCTAACCGCTCCGGTCAAGAATCAGGTGTTCCTTGCACGTCCGCATTCCCTGCGGTAGCAGAACACCACGCATGGTTCAGTTCTCTCTCTTCGGCATCCCGATCAACATCCAGCCATTCTTCTGGATCACCCTCGCCATCATCGGCGGCGGACTTCGCGCGGATAGTGGCGCGGCGATTCTCCAAACCGGACTCTTCGTCATCGCCGGATTCGTCTCCGTGCTCGTCCACGAACTCGGCCACGCCCTCACCGCCCGCCGTTTCGGCGCCAGCGCCGCCATCACCCTCCAGGCATTCGGCGGCTACGCCGCATACGCCGGAGTCCGCCTCAGCCGGCCTCAGCGGTTCTTCATCACCGCCGCCGGCCCGGCCCTCCAGATCCTCCTCGGCGCCGTCGTCCTGCTCGCCCTGCAGGTCCTGCCGAGAATATCCACTTCATTCAACGACTTCCTCCACATCATGGTCTGGATCAGCTTCGTCTGGGCCATCCTCAACCTGCTCCCGATCCTCCCCCTCGATGGCGGCCAGATGCTCAACACCATCCTCGGCGAAGAACGCATCAAAATCACCCTCTGGACCACCATCATCACCGCCGCCGTCATCGGCTACCTCGGCCTCAGGTTCACCGGCAGCATCCTGCTCCCCATCTTCATGGCCATGTTCGCCTGGCAGGGCTGGCAGACCCTGCGTGAAAACCGCTGGCGCTGACCCGCCCGTCTACCAGATCACCAGCCGCAACCCGGCCAACACCGCAAACGCCACAATCATCCAGCCAAACACCTTTTGCGGCACGTGCTGGATCAACCACCTCCCGCCCAGCACTCCCACCACCACCCCCGGCAGCAGGCGCAAGTCCTCCATCAGGCTCGCCCCATTGATCAGTGACAAATTCGCATTCAGCGGAACCTTCAGCAGGTTGATCAACAGGAAAAATCGCGCGCCGATTCCGATCAACTCCATCTTCGGAACCTTGCGCGCCATCAGATAGAGCTGGATCACCGGCCCGGCCGCGTTCGCCATCATCGTCGCGAAGCCCCCCAACACTCCCGCACCGAGCCCGAACGAGCGCGATTGCGCGCATCGGTCGAACCACTCCGGATGCCACCGCCGGGAAACCTGCAGTGCCACCATCGACAGCACGCAGCCGCCAATCACCTTCCTCGCCACCGGATCCGCAATCCATCCCAGCATCCACCAGCCAGCCATCACCCCGACCAACGTCGCCCCCAGCAACCTCCACACCGGCTTCCACGACCCGTGTTTGATGAACGCCGGATACGCCATTAGATCCGCTGCGATCAACAATGGCAGCGCCAGCCCCACCGATGCCTTCGGACCGTAAATATCCGCCAGAACCACCACCGAAACCATCGCGATCCCGCTGAATCCCGCTTTCGATAGCCCGATGCAAACCGCCGACATCAAGGCCAGCAGATAGGTCAACGAATCAGGTGCCATCACGCCGCAAACCATCCACACCCGCCAACCGAACCTCAAACACCAAATCGCGCCGGCATCCTCCAGCGCCACCCTTTTCAGCTTTCCAGTGCTCATCCCATTCCGCATTTTCGCCCCAATGTTCCTGCGCATCCTCCGCCACACCTTCCGCTTCCCTTTCCAGAGCGCCATCTCGCTCGCCATGGCGGTCCTCTGCATCAGCCTCGTCCTCGTGCTCCCCGGCGTCACCCGCCAGTTCATCGACGTCATCATCGCCGAAAACCGTGCCGACCTCATCCTCCCCACCGCCGCCATCGGCATCGGCGCCATCTTCCTCCGTCAATCCCTCTTCACCCTCCGCTCCTACGTCAACAACTCGCTCGAACTCAAACTCACCCACGCCGTCCGCGTCGAACTCTACGACAAACTCCAGCGCCTCCCCATCAAGTGGTTCGACAAAAACTCCTCGGGAGAAATCATGTCCCGCGTCGCCGACGACGTCCCCACCATGGACCGCGTCGTCATCGAAGGTGTCGACCAGGCCCTCGCCGCCGCCCTCCAGTTCCTCGTCATCGTCGGCTACATGGCCTGGCACTCGTGGCAACTCACCCTCGTCACCCTCGCCCCGCTCCCCCTCATCGGCGCCATCACCATTTGGTGGACCCGCCGGTCCGACCCGCTCTGGCGCGCCTCCTCGGAAGCCTCCTCCGCACTCAACGCCCAACTCCATGACAACCTCGCCGGAATCCGCCAGATCAAGGCCTACACCGTCGAACCCGCCGCACTCGCCACCTTCGAGGAAGCCTCCCACAAACTCGGCGAAAAACACCTCACCGTCATGCGCGGCCAGGCCGTCGTCTGGCCCGCCGTCTCGTTGATCGCCGAGTCCGGCATCATCCTCATGGTCGCCTTCGGCGCATGGTGGGCCATCACCGGGAAAATCTCGCCCGGCACCGTCATCTCCTTCCTCGTCGCATGGGGCTTCCTCTTCGAACCCATCTCCCGCATCAACCCGCTCTCGCAAACCTTCGCACGCGGACTCGTCGCCGCCAAACGCGTCTTCAAAATCATCGACACCCCGGATGAATCCCACATCACCGATGGGATCACCCCTCACACCATCGAGGGGCGAATCCGTTTCGATAACGTCTCCTTCTCCTACGACGAGGACACACCCGCCATCGTCAACCTCAGCTTCGAAGCCGCTCCCGGCCAGACCGTCGCCCTCGTCGGTTCCACCGGATCCGGAAAATCCACCACCCTCAACCTCCTCACCCGCTTCTACGAACCCGAGTCCGGCAGCATCCTGCTCGACGGCACACCGATCTCCGGCATTTCCAAGGAATGGCTCCGCGACCAACTCGGCTACGTGACCCAGGAATCCTTCCTCTTCAACACCACCCTGCGCGAAAACCTCCTGCTCGCCAAACACGACGCCACCGATGCCGAACTCTGGGCCGCCCTCGAAGCCGCCCATGCCGCCGACTTCGTCCGCCAGTCACCCGATGGCCTCGACACCCTCGCCGGTGAACGCGGGTCCCGCTTCTCCGGCGGCGAAAAACAACGCCTGTCCATCGCCCGCGCCCTGCTCAAGAATCCGCCCGTCCTCCTCCTCGACGAAGCCACCTCCGCACTCGACAACCAAACCGAACACCACGTCCAGGCCGCACTCGACAACCTCCGCGCCAACCGGACATCCTTCGTCATCGCACACCGCCTCACCACCGTCCGCAACGCAGACCTCATCCTCGTCCTCCACAACGGCCAACTCGTCGAGCAGGGAACCCATTCGCAACTCCTCGCCGACAACGGCCGCTACGCAGATCTTTGCAAAACCTCGCTCTCAAAGAATTCTAGGGAAACGCTGATTTAATCGGGTTGGCAGTCAACGGGAAGATCTGAGATACTCGGTCATGGAGCATCAGCCGGGGTTTTCGGAGCTTGAATACGCAGGGAAACGCAAGCAGACGCGTCGAGAGAGGTTTCTGGCCTCGATGGAAGAAGTGGTCCCGTGGGATGAGCTTTTGGCCGTTCTCAAGCCGCACTATCCGGAAGGCAGGCGGGGCCGGCCACCGATCGGCTTGGAACGGATGTTGCGTCTCTATTTCCTGCAGCAGTGGTATGGACTGGCCGACGAAGCCCTCGAAGACGCGGTCTACGACAGCCAGGCGATGCGCGGTTTCCTCGGGATCAATCTCTCCAGTGATCCGGTTCCCGACGCCACGACCCTGCTGAAGTTTCGTCACCTTCTCGAGCAGAAGGATCTTTGCGCGGACATCTTCGAGACGATCAATGCCCATCTTGCAGAGCGGGGCATGCTCATGCGCGAAGGCACCCTTGTTGATGCAACCATCATCAACGCCCCCTCTTCGACAAAGAACAAGGAGAAGCAACGCGATCCCGAGATGCACCAGACCAAGAAAGGCAACGAGTGGCATTTCGGGATGAAGGCCCACATCGGCACGGATCGGGACAGCGGCATGGTGCATACCGTGATTTCGACGGCGGCCAACGTCTCTGACATCTCGCAGGCCGCGGGTCTTCTCCACGGCAGTGAGACCCAGGTCCACGCCGACGCGGGCTATGTGGGAGTTGAGAAGCGCGACGAGGTCCGGGCCGAAGACCCCGAAGGTCGGATAGACTGGCAGATCGCCAGGCGTCGCGCTCCGATTAGGAAGATGCCCGACGGAGCTGAGAAAGACCGGGTATTGGCAGCAGAGAAAGCCAAGGCCTCAGTGCGGGCCTTCGTCGAGCATCCCTTCCACATCCTCAAGAACCTCTTCAGGCACCGCAAAACCCGGTATCGAGGCTTGGCCAAGAACCACCACCAACTCCAGGTCCTCTTCGGACTGGGCAACCTCGTGCTCGCATCCCGGCAACGGGCGTGAAGATCGTCATGAAAGAGCTCCGAGCCGCCCGAAAATGCGAAATCCACCCGGGATTGTCGGTCCGGAAGCTCTTCATCTCGCCGACTCGCGACCAATCACGGCGCGATTGAAGCAAATCTCCTCAAGAAAAATCCGCTTCTCAGCACTTCCGCTTTAATCAGCGCTTCCCTAGCAGTCTGTCGGACTTGGAGCGAGCCTGAGGTATTCCACTTGTTGGATGGGCCGGGGGTCGGTCGCCGGCCTGATTCATTTTGGCTGTCGATAGGCGACCACCATCGAGCCCGAGAATTCGCCGGTGGCTCCGTCTC
>JAUTCT010000160.1 GCA_030673875.1 Verrucomicrobiota bacterium JB025
GAGGGCCTCAACCTGCGGATCAACCTGTGCATGAGAAAAGCCTACGGTTACCGCAGTTTCGATCTTCTCCAAACCTCTCTCTATCACACACTTGGAGATCTACCTGAACCCGAGTTCACCCACAGATTCTGCTGAAGAGCCCGAAATCATGAACCTCATGATGCCCAGCCTACCGAACAGCCCCCGATTGTAAACCACCGGAGACAATCAAGGATCTAATAGTTTCCCGGCCTTCTCGGCATTCCCTCCCCATTCCCGGCGCTGATTCCTTCACCCGTCCTTCACCCGTCCTTCACCCGTTTTCCATCCGCCCGCCGGAGGAGCAGGCCGCCCCCCCGCGACCATCCCCCCGTGGCTTGTCTCGCGGAGGCCATCCGGCACCCGCCTCACGGCACCGCCACCGGTCGCGGACCGCCGCAACCAAGCGGTGGCCCCGTTGATTATTTCGGAGCCACTTTGAGATGGTAGAAGCGGCTGGTCGCGGTGCCCTTCGGCGCACTCGCCTTCACCTCCTGCACGGTGCCGTCGTCGCTCAGAACCTCCTCGCTGACTCCGGTATCAAACCAGCCGTCGGAATTCATGAGATCATCGTTCCACTCCACCTGGAAGTCGAACTCTCCCAGCGCATTCACATTTCGATCATAAGTCAGATCAAAGGTGCTGGCGCTGTGGTCAACCTCCAGCGGAGCCGGGTTGGCAATTGTCGGGTTCGTCGCCATCAGGAATTCGATCAGGTTCGAATTACCGTCCCGGTCAAAGTCCGCATCGTCGGCGAATTCTCCGGAGTCCCCGGCGCTGCCGAAGTGCTCGAGCCGCCACCCCTCCAGCTCGCTCAGCCCGATGGCGGTGAGATTGACCACAAACGGATTCTCATCGCTGTCGTTGCTGGTGATTTCCAGCCGTGCGGAACGGGTTCCAAGGTCAAGCGGATCATAACTGACCGCAAACGTCGCGCTTTCCCCGGCAAACAACTCCGTGGCGGAAAGACCGCTGACGGTGAAGTCCGATGAAGCGCTGCCTTCGACCGCAAGACTGAGATCCGTCAGCGGACTGCCGCCCGAGTTACGAATCGTATAGTATTGCGAAACGGTGGCATGGGAGGGCGCCGCGCTGCCGAAATCCCGGGCGGCACCATCCGAAACCAGAGCCACCACCGGCGGCCCGTCCTCATCGACCTCGATCTCGGCCGCGCTTTGCCCGGTGACAATGAGTGAGAACGGTTGCGAGTCGTCGGCCAGGCTGCCCGCGTAGTCGACGGTGACCGTGTAGTCGCCCGCCTCCGGCGTTTCCAGATAGACCTGCTCGACGTTATCCACATCGTTGACTCCGGTCGTGGCATTGTCCTCGATCGAGGCGATGGACCAATCGCCCACATGAGGCATGACATACGGGTAGTGGGTGCCGTCCGGCCCGGTGATCCTCAGGTTGAGGTCGTTGACAAGGGCCTTCTCGCGGTTTTCGTGCCCGGACTTCTCGGTGCCGGCCGGATCAGTCCAGCAAAGCGTCACGCGCAATGGAGCGCTGCCATCCCAGGCAAAGGAATACTCCCGCAATGGGTTCGCGGATTCGTCCACGACCGACTCCAGCATGTGGCCGCCGCCACTACTATCGGCGTAGTCTTCGATCACGGAAACGGCCGCCTCGGTATTCATGAGACCCCAACCGTATTTGTAATCCGGCCCGGGATTCCCCCTGTCATCGGCGGTGTGCAGAATGAGCGCCTTCAAGGTGCTGGCCGTCATCGAGCGCTCGGGGAAACGGGAAACAAAATAGTCGATCAGCAGCGAGGCCGAGCCACAGACATTGGGGGTCGACATGCTGGTGCCGGTTTTATTGCTCGTATCCGTGTCACTGTCGCTATCGCAGGATCGCACGCTGTCACCATTACCGACAATGTCCGGCTTGATCCGCCCGTCATCGGCTGGCCCGCGCGAACTGGAGCTTTTCGTCACCGCCCCGCCCGGGTCGCGCACGCCTCCACTCACCGCATCGCTGGTATTGCCCACGGTGATCACGTTCTTGGCGAGCTTCCTCCCCTCCATATTGTCCCAATCCCCCTTGTAGTAGCGGTCACCCAGCGGATGCTTGCTGTCATCATAGACATAGTACGTTCCGTAAATCCGAACGATATCGCCGTTCGACGGATTGTCGGTGCGCTGGTTCCCGGCGGATATGAACGGCAGGTGATATTGTTGGCTGTAGGTGAGGGAATCCCAGGTCACGGCGCTGGAGGAATAGCGCCCGAAATCCTCATCGTAATCGGTGCTGGGGTCGTCATCATCCACAAAAGTTCCGAAAAACACCCAGTCCCGGTCGTCGGAACTGCTCGCTTCCCATCCCTGGCCCACTCCATACGAGTGATTGGAGACGTAGAGCATCGTGCTGTTCGGCTCATACGCACCGTAGGCAGTCATCTCGTAATTCACATCGGCCGTATCGAAAGCCCCGACATCGGCACCCGGATTCATGCCGATGACCCGCGAGTCCAATCCTTCGGCGACCAGCGTCCCGGCAACATGGGTTGCGTGGGACTTCACGCTGGTCGAATCATCCATCACCACCACCTTGCCCTCAAGCTCCTGATGGGTGGTTCTAGGCACGCCGCCGACCTCCCACAACCCGATCGTGATGTTCCTGCGGAAGGAGAACCAGTTGACGTTGAACAGCGAACCGGCACCCCCGACAAAATCCAACCGCAGCGTATGGCTGCCGGAGGAGGCAAACTCCACCTGGGTGCTGACGGTCGTCCAAGCCTGCCAGCCATCGGTGTCCGGGACCTCGATGCTGCCGATGGAGGCACCATCCGCGGCGAGCTCGATACTACCACTGTCGTTGTTATTCGAGGCGGTGCGGAAGCTCAGCCGATACAGGCCAGCCGCCGGCACATCGACGGTATATTCGCACCAGTCGCCGTTGCTGATGTAGGCGATGTTCAGGCCTCCATCGGTGTCGCTGCAGTCTTCCAACTCGATGCCGCTCATCGACGTGTAGTTCTCCGCCTCCACTCTGACCGAAACCGGCTGATAGGCGGCATTGTCCCGCACCACGTCCGCCGCGGTCGAGATGGCCGCATTGACGTTTTCCTCAATCTCGTAGACCGGCTGATCATTGTCGTCGAAGTCGACCAATCGGAATCCGCGGCCATCGCGGCGCACCCCGGATGTCTTCAGGCCTTTCAGTCCGGCCCTCTCGCGCACCGCTTCCAAGTGCTCCTTGTCGGCCTCCCTCATCCGGCGCAACACCCGCTCCCGGACCGCCTTGTCCTTCAGGCTTTGAGGGCCCTTTGGGCGGGCGTCCTGCTGCAGCTTGCGTGCGTTTGCGAGTTTCTCCTTGTTTCGTTCGGTCCGGGCCGTCCCTGCGGCCTGGCTGTCTTCCTCATTCCGGGCATGGGAAACCTCGATCCCCGGCAGAAGCATGAGAATCAGGACGGAAAACTTGAGCCGGGCTCGGAGCTGCAATTTCATGGAGTGTTTCACTGGGATTGATGGAAGAAAATGTGTGGACTGGAGACATCAGACTCGGGACAGGCGGGCCTCCTCGCCGGGGCCCTGGCCATGCAGAAAAGCAAACCCAAGCGAACTGCCCCGATAACCTGGCAGTTCGACGGACCTCGCATCGAGCCTCGACCCTAGGAAGCGCCCCCCGCACCGTCAAGAATCACAAACCCGGCAATATTGGACCGGTTTTCCCGGCACCCCATCCGCCATCTCGGTTTCGGCTGCGATCGCGGATTCAGTGCTCAGACTGCAACGACTTCACCGCATCCCGGATCGGGACCGTCTGCCTCACCCGGTCGACGAAAAAGCTCACCTCCGCGTAGCCGGCCGCGCCAAGCATCACCAGCCCGGTCTCATACCCCTCACCCACCCGCTCCGGCACGTGCGCGTCCGCCCCCAGCACCACCGGGATCCCGCGCTCGCACATCATCGAGAGCATCGTCGGAGACGGATTCATTTCCGCCACTTTCTTCTGCATGCCGCTGGTGTTCAGCTCCATCGCCACACCCGTCGCCGCGATCCGGTCGAGCGCGCGCGCGATGTCCGGCTGGATGCGCTCGAAGTCCCATTCCCCGGGGTCCTCGTTCTTGATCAAATCCGGATGCGCCAGCGTGTCGTAGAGCCCGGTCTCGGCAGACTCCGCCAGATGCTCGAAATACAATTTCTGATAGCTGAGGACGTCGCCCGAATAATACCGCGCCCGGTAGTCGGGTATCTGATAGTGAACCGACCCCAGCACATGGCTCAACGGCACCCGCGCATGCAGCTCCTCAAGCCACGGCTCGACGCCAGGATAATAATCGCTCTCGATCCCCAGCCGCACATCCAGCTCGCCATCGAAGGCCCCGCGGGTCCTCTCCACCATCGCCACATACTCGTCAAACTGCTCCGGAGCCATCCTGACCGCCGCGGAAAACCCGTCCGGCAGCGGGCAATGACAGGTGAACGTGATCCCCTTCAAGCCACGCGCCAACGCCATCCGCGCGTATTCCTCCGGTTCGCCGAAGGCGTGTTTGCATAGCGTTGTGTGACAGTGGGATTCGTAAAGCAGCGGCGTCGGCATCGGCCGCAACTTCGCACGGGAATCGCCGGCTGCAAAGCCGCGCATCAGCAAAAATCAGTCACATCCACCCGGCGCCTCACGCATTCGCCTCCAGCATCCGCCGGAATCGCGGCAGGATCTTGCGGAACAACGAGGTCTGCCCGCCACGGTTCAGCTGCAGCCCCACCAGAGCCTCGTCCGAGGTCGGATCCGCCGGCGACAACGACGACAAATGGCACAGTTCGGTTTCCACCCAGCGCTCGACATGATCGCCGCCCGGGCGCTGTCTCACGCGGATCGCCCGGTCACCCGCCCGGACCGTCAGCGAGACCAGGGCCGGCCCTCGGTCATCCTCCGCCAGCGTCACGCGAATCACCGATCCGGCACCCGTTTCAAACTCAGCATACCCTCCCGGTGTCCGGTCCTTCCAGCCCGCCTGCACCGCCAGCCATGCCAGCAGCATCAGCGCCGCATTGCGGTTCTTCGGGTGATGGCATATCTCCACCGCATCGATCACCGGCAAGGCCTCCTGCATCGCCGGATTGTCAAACAAACCGGCCACTCCCAGGCGGAACTGCCAGGTCCGGGTCCACTCGTGATCCTGCAGGATCAAATCCGAATTCGCCTGCGCGGCCTCCTCGATCAGCCGGAACGACGCCGCAGGATCCGCCCAGTTCGAGCTGTCCACGATCAACCGGTCCATCACGCTCACCAACCGCTCCGTCAGGATGCCGGACAGCTCGCCCTGCCACCAGAAAACCAACGGCAGGTCCGAGTTCAAATGCGAAAATACCGTGTTGCGGAAACGCCCGGTGACCCGCCCGGTCAGGTGAAACGCGATCTGCTCGCAGCACACCGACTTGCGGCCGTTCGACAAATGGCAGTGCGCCGTGATCCACGCCCGCAGCGTCGGATCCGGCACCTCCGGGTTGATTTCCACCAGAATCGCCCGGCACGCGTGGTCCACCGTCAGATTGCGGATGATCGCCGAGTTTTCCACCAGCGAACCCGGCTTTTCCGAATACACCACCAGATTGATCAACGAGGCATTGGTGCGCGCCTCGTCCTGCTCCCACAGCTTCCGGAGTTCCTTGTCGATCTCGGAAACCTGAACTTCGATTCCCAATTCAGGGCACGTTTCGGGGCATGGCGTCTCAACTGTCATGGCGGATAATCAAACCCAACAGTCCACGATTCCCAGCGACTTGCAAGCCCGCCCTCGCCTCCGCCGGGATTGGCCCGCACCCGCTGCAACTCACTCGTCCAGACGCGCGGAAACCCGGAAAAACCGCGACCCGCCAGCCGGCACGATCTCCACCACTGCGGCGTCACCGTCACCCGAATGGCGGGAGTGGAACGCTAACCCGTCCAGCGCGGCACCCGCCCAAACGTCATACACCCGGCCCGCAATCGTCGGAAAAACCAGCATCAGGTCGCCACCGCCGGCAACGGTGATCTCCGCGGCAAATCGCGAGTTCCCGTCCAGCGGGTCGGTCAGCGCCACCAGCAACTCGGACGCATTGCTCTGGCCGTCGCCGTCGAAGTCCTCGTCGCCGTCCGTCACCCCGTCGCCATCCGAATCCGCGTCGAGCGGATTCGTCCCCAGCGCCACCTCGGCCACATCGGAGAGCCCGTCGTTATCGTCATCGGCATCCTCGTCATCCGGGATCCCGTCACCATCGTGGTCCGGCTCCGCAGCCACCACCGTCACCGTCACGTCATCAAGGGAAATCGCCTGCGAAACCTGCACCGGCACCCCCGTCAGCACCTGCCCGGCATTCACCTCGCCCGGCGAATGCGCGACCTCGCCGCCAAACTCCACCCAGGAAAAATCCGCCGGTTCCGCACCCGATCCCGTCCGGCCGATCGCCGCGTATCCGGCCGGAGTCGAGGTACCCTGCTCCACCCCCACATCCACGCTCGTCATCCCGGCCGCCGGGCCCTCCGTCGCCTCGAAGCTCCCTTCGTAGGAAATAAACTCCACCACCGAGCCATCCACCGTCAGCGCCAGTCCGTCGGGCGCTCCATTCTGAATCCCGGCGATCGAAAAATGGTAGATCCGATAGCCGTTGCTCGTCCCCGGACTGCCGTAATTGTCCGCCCCCGTCAGCACCAGCTCGCCGCCGGTCAACCCGCCGTCGCCGCCATTATAGCGCCACAGCGAAATGCCCGAGTCATCCCCCGCAAACCCCGGGCCCACCACCACTTCCACGAACTCCCCCACATCCGTCGACTCGTTGTCATAGTGAAACTCGTTGATGAACACATCATCCGGAGATTCGCCGGACGACTCGCCCTTCGCCCCCGTCAGGTAAAGCCGGAACGAACTCCCGGCCGCCAGATCCAGCCCGGAAACCGTGGCGCTCAGCGACGCCGAAACCGGCACCACCGCATCCGCCGACGCCGTAAAACCAAGCGCGGGAATCTCCAACAGCTCGCCGCCATCCACCTGGATCGCAACCGAAAGCGAATCCTCCGTCCCCCCCGCATCCGCCGCAAACTGCGTGGCGAGATAGGAAATCTCCACCGCCGGGATCGCAGCCGTTCCCCGGTTCTCATACTCCGCGGAAAACACCACCTCCGTTTCCCCCGGCACCAGACCGACCGACCGGTTTCCCCCGTCATCAAACGCATACGTCCCCACCTCCGTCCCGCCGCCGTAAACCCTCAGCCAGGCCGCGTTCTCCACCGTCCACACCGGCGGATCCCCCGCCCCGCCGAATCCGTCAAACCCCTCGACCACCTCCGTCACGCTGTCGCTCAACCCATAACTCGTCACCGCATCCGCCAACTCCAGATCCGCGAATACCGCATAGTGGTCGGACGCATCCGCCGACCACGACTCCCCGGGCGGATCGCCCGCCTTCGCCAGACCCACGTCGTTCGACGTATCCAGCTCCGACCGATAAATCTCCGCCCCGGCCAGCACCGCCGCCGGCGTCGCCAGCACGAAGTCGATGGTTCCGTATTCGCTCGTATCACCCGAACCATCGAGCGCCAGCGCGTCGATCGCCGTCAGCCCGTAACCGGTTGCATAGTAGAAATCCGGATCGGTCGAATACGTGACCGGCAGCGGGATGTCCGTCCCCCGGTTCCAGGTCGACGGCAAGCCCGAGGGCTCGGCCGCATACGTCGCCTCCGTCCCGGACAGGTTGAAGTCCCCGACGACCACCACGTTGTCCGTCGCGCCGTATCCACCCAGACTGAGGAAATTCCCCAACCGGTCGAACTCCACCGCCCGGCGGAATTTGTCTGCGTTCCCGCTGGCCGATTTCGCATGCAGCGTGACCACCACCAGCGGCGCCGCGGCCCCCGGCACGTCCACCTCCACCGCCGGCATCACCCGCGTCACCTCCTTCGCCCGCTCGCCGTCGTCGCCCACCGCACCGATCGCCTCCATGTAGTCCGCCGACCCGATTTCCGTTTCCGCTAGAAACGGATAGCGCGAGAGAATCACATTCCGCAGCGTGAAATCAAACGCCCCGTAGTTCGTCGGGATCATCACGTAGGGCAGCCCCAGATCCGCCGCGAGCGAGTGCACGTCCGAACCCGTTCCGCCGTTCGTCCCGCCCGCCACATCCGCGTTGGCCAACTCCTGCAGGCACACCACGTCGGCATCGATCCGCGCCAGAATGTCGCGCACGCTGTCGTAATCCGTCGTCCCCGGCTCATTGAGCGATTCGGAAAGCGAGCCATCCATCCAGTTCGCCCCGATGTTGAACGTCACCACCCGCACCGGCGCCGCAAGGCAGCCGGATGCCACCGCCATCAGCATTCCAAGAATCCGCAATGATCCGCGCATGCGTCCCCGTACTCACTCAATCCCGGCGATCAAGGTGAATCTCCACGATCCGTGGTGGATTCACCCGCGCCCGGAACGCATCACAACCGCCGCCAGACGTTGCCGTCCCGCGCCAGCAGCCGGTCCGCCTCGCGCGGCCCCCACGATCCCGCGACGTATTCCTCCATCGGCGGCGCCGTTTCAGACTCGTGCCAGGCACGCTCGATGTGGTCGATGAACTTCCACGCCTCCTCCACCTCGTCACGCCGCGCAAACAAGGTCGCGTCACCGGCGATCGCGTCCAGCAGCAGGCGCTCGTATGCCTCCGGGCTGGTCTTGCCGAAACTCGTGTCGTAGTGGAAATCCATCTTCACCGGCTCCAGCCGCAGCGAGTTCCCCGGAATCTTCGATACCATCCGCAGCGATATCCCCTCGTCCGGCTGAATCCGGATCACCAGCACGTTGCCACCGGGCGAGCCAACACCGCAGCTGTTGAACAGCACACACGGCGCATCCTTGAAGTGCACGGATATCTCGGTCGACTTCTTCGGCAGCCGCTTGCCCATCCGGATGTAAAACGGCACGCCACTCCAGCGCCAGGTGTCGATCATCAAACGCAAGGCCACATACGCCTCGGTCTCCGACTCCGGATCCACCCGGTCCTCGTCACGATACCCCGGAACCGGTTCGCCATCGACATGACCCGCCACATACTGCGCCCGCACCACATTTTCCGCCACCTTCTCCGGGGTGTCCCACTGCCGCAGCGAGCGGATCACCTTGACCTTTTCATCCCGCACCCCGTCCGCGGTGAGGTCGGTCGGCGGCTCCATCGCCACCAGGCTGAGCAACTGCAGCAGGTGGTTCTGCACCATGTCGCGCAGCGCGCCGGACTTGTCATAATACCCGCCGCGGCCGCCTTCCATGCCGAGGTTTTCCGCGCACGTCACCTGCACGTGGCTGATGTGCTTGCTGTTCCACAGCGGTTCGAAAATCGCATTTGCGAAGCGCAGCACCATCAGGTTCTGCGCCGTCTCCTTGCCCAGATAGTGGTCGATCCGATAGGTCGAGTTCTCCTCGAAGGTCGCGTTGACCACCTCGTTCAGATGCGCCGCCGTCGCCAAATCCGTGCCAAACGGTTTCTCCACGATCACCCGTGACCAGCAGCCCTCGGCAGCCTGGTTCAGCCCCGCCTCCTTCAGCTGGATCAGGATGTCGTCGAAATACTCCGGCGCGCTCGCGATGTAGAACAGGCGGTTGCCCTTGCCACCCCCTTCGGCATCGATCGCATCCAGCCGCTCGGCCAACCGCCGGTAGCCGTCCGCATCCGCAAACTCGGAACGGTGATAAAACACGTTCTCCACAAACGGCGCCCAGACCCGCTCGTCGTGCCCGCTCCGCGACACCTTGCGGTTGATCTTCTCCAACCCGTCGCGGAATTCCCCGTCGCTCTTGTCGCGCCGCGCGAAACCGACGATCTTCACGCCGGTCGGCAGCTCGCCGTCCACCGCCAGATTATACAGCGCCGGAACCAGCTTGCGGTGCGTCAGGTCACCGGTCGCGCCGAAAATAACCACAGTGCAGGGCTCCGGCAGCGACCGGGCCACGAGATCTTCGCGAAATGGATTCATCAGATGGATGGAGGAATGGGGAGCGAAGATAGTGGATGGTCAACGAATCGCAACCAGACGATGCCCGGAAACACCATCCACGACCCCCTCTCGATCACCCTCGCTCCATTGGCCGATCACCACGGCAGCGGGAAATCGCGGTTGAACGCGTAAACCCGGTCACGCAGCTCGTGCAGTTTCCCCTCGTCGGTGTGCGCGGACAACGCCTCGTGAATAAAATCGGCGACCTTCTCGACATCAGCCTCCTTCATCCCGCGGGTCGTCACCGCCGGCGTGCCGATCCGGATGCCGCTCGGCTTCATCGGGCTGCCGGTGTCAAACGGAATGCCGTTTTTGTTCACCGTGATGCCCGCCTCATCGAGGGCATGCGAGGCCTCCGCACCATTCAGTCCCTTCGGCCGCAGATCCACCAGCATCAGGTGGTTGTCGGTGCCGCCGGAAACAATCCGGAACCCGTGCTGCGCCAGTCGCGCGGCCATCGCCTGCGCGTTCTTCACGATCTGCTGCTGGTAGTCCTTGAATCCGGGTTTGAGCGCCTCGCCGAAACACACGGCCTTCGCCGCGATCACGTGCATCAGCGGACCACCCTGGATGCCCGGGAACACCTGAGAGTCGATCTTCTTCGCAAACTCCTCCTTGCAGAGAATCAGCCCGCCACGCGGACCACGCAGACTCTTGTGCGTCGTCGACGTCACGAAATCCGCGTGCGGCACCGGACTCGGATGCACACCCGCAGCCACCAGACCGGCGATGTGCGCCATGTCCACAAACAAATACGCACCGATTTCCCGGCAAAGCTTGCCCATGCGCTCGAAATCAATCACCCGCGGATACGCCGAGGCTCCCACCGTCATCAATGCCGGCTTCACTTCGCGCGCCATCTTCTCCAGCTCGTCGTAGTCGATGTGCTCGTCGTCCTTGCTCACGCCGTAGTGGGTCACATCGTAAAAGCGGCCGGAGAAATTCGCCTTGTGCCCGTGCGTCAGGTGGCCGCCGTGCGCCAGATCCATCGTCAGGATCTTGTCACCCGGCTTCAGCACCGAAAAATACACCGCCGTGTTCGCCTGCGACCCCGAATGCGGCTGCACGTTCGCGTGCTCCGCGCCGAAAATCTCCTTCGCCCGCTCGATCGCCAGCGTCTCGACGACGTCGACGTTCTCACACCCGCCATACCAGCGGCGCCCCGGGTAGCCCTCGGCATACTTGTTGGTCAGCAGCGACCCCTGCGCCTCCATCACCGCCGGTGACGCGAAGTTCTCCGAGGCGATCAGCTCGATGTTATTGCGCTGGCGTTTGCCCTCGGCCTCGATGGCCGCATACACTTCCGGATCCGTCACTTGAATCCGGCTGCCGGATGCCTTGCACACTCGCGGCGCGTGCCGCCCCCCGTCAAATCCGGTGTTCAGGAACACATCCATCATCGCAACCCCCGTGGCTCCGTCGGTGTATTTGCCGCCGAGACACAGCACATTCGCATCGTTGTGGCGACGCACGATCTCGGCCTCCTCCACCGTGCGCACATGCGCGGCACGCACGTCGTGGTGCCGGTTCGCCGCGATCGACATGCCAACTCCCGTCGTGCAGCACAACACCCCGAAATCATACGTGCCGTCCCCCACATTGCGGGAAACCACGTTGGCGAAATCCGGATAATCCACCGAATCCTTCGAGTTCGCCCCGAAATCCATGACTTCGTGACCGAGGGACTTCAGGTGGTCGACCAGCGCGTTCTTCAGATCAAGCGCTCCGTGATCGGTTCCAATGGCAATGCGGTAGGTGGGATGGCTCATGGGTGGTGGGCGGGAATATCGATAATGACAACCGGGAAATGCACCCGGAAGGCCGGGATTCAAAACCGGGAATCCCCGAATGAAAACCGGAAACTCGGCCTAACATCGTGATTTCCCGGACAAACACCCCGCCAACCACTCAACCCACCACCAAAACCACCCCACCCCCACGCCAAAAACGCCGCAGCCCCCGAACGGGAACCACGGCGCCTGAAAACAATCGGAAACTCCCGAATCAGCCCATCTTCGGCTTGCCGTCCGGCCCTTGTTTCACCTGCACGATGCGCAGCGGAAGACGCATCAGAATCTCGCCGTCACAACCGATATCGATCGAGTAAAGACCGTCCTCGGGGAAACGCAGACCCTGCAGATTCATCACGATGTTGCGGGTCAGGAACGGAACGTTGTCCGGCAGCTTCACCTCGAACTCAGGCTCGATCGGCATGTTGTTCGGGTCGAGCGACTCACCGTCCTCGTTGATGATGTTGATCGAAAGCTTGTGCCGGCCGGCGTCTTCAGCAGTGAAACAAAAACGCATCGCGAGAGCACACGAGGGATGCACCACCGGCACCGCGCGTGCCGCCAGCGTGTCGAAGGTTCCCGTGATCACAAGTTTGCCGTTGTAGTCGGCGGCGTGGTCGCAAAGCGTGGCAATTTGAATGTCCATGTTGGATTAGTCTTATCTGGATTTGAAATAGCCGTTCGCACGGAGAGTCCGCACGACGGATCCCTTGTCTGAGGCCCCATTCCCGAGCCGTAAAGCCCAAAGCTCACTCATTCCCAGGACCACCGCCAAATCCACGTGACGATTCTTTCACAACAATCCATTTCTTTGCATTTCCACGTTTTTCCCCAAGTTATTCACATACCCACAATTCCGCATTTTTTGCTAAACAGGGTAATCCCAGCAACCATGGGAACTGGCGAAATTTCTCTATCAGTAATCGGGCCCGGATTGTGAACAACTTGTCGAAAACATTCCGGTTTTTCACCCACATCAACCCTTTACATTTACAACCCACACAACACCAACAGCTTATAAAACATACCAAGAATTATTCACAATTCACACCCTGTGGAACAAATCGGCCGCCGTTCCCCTCATCAGCCACTCACCAGCTAACAATCCGATCCATTTCGCAGCGCCCGAAAATCCCCGACTTCAGGGGATCTCCGCGCTTTTCCCCAAGTTATTCACATGCCCCGCCAGCAGCTTTCACCGGCCCTTTTTCCATCGTCATCACGCACTCCAGGTGCCGTGTGTGGGGGAACAAATCGATCGGCTGCACGTCCACCAGTTGATAGCCGCCACCGGTCAGCATCTTCAGATCCCGCACCTGCGTCGCCGGATTGCACGACACGTAAACCAGCCTCGCCGGACCAAATGCCAGCAACTGCTCGATGAACTCCGGCGTGCTGCCCTTCCGCGGCGGATCGATCACCACCGCCGTCTCGTCGGCCGGAAAATCAATCTCGTCGAAAATCGCCTCGGCCGAGGCCTCCAGGAAACTCACGTTGTCCACCCCGTTCGCCCTGGCATTCTTCTTCGCCCACACCACCGCCGGCTCGGCCACCTCCACGCCCGCCACCTTGTCAAAGGTCCCCGCCAGCGTCAGCGCGAACAAGCCGGACCCGCAATACGCGTCCACCAGATACCTCGCCCCACCCTCGCTCGCCTTGCCGCCAACGTAACCCGTGAACTTCGGCAGAATGAACGGATTGTTCTGGAAAAACTCACCCGCCACAAACTTGAACTCCAGCTCACCCACCCGCTCGGTCGCCGTCGCCTTGAAGTCGCTGATCACCCTGCCCTCGCTCGCCCGCATCAACACCGTCGAGCCGCGCTTGTACTTCGCCGCCCTCGCCCGCACCCGCTCCCGCATCTTCGGCAGCCCCGCGTTGATCTCATCCATCGCGATCAGGCACTGCGGCACATCGATCACCTCGTGCCGGTGGCCATTCGCCAGAAAACCAATCGCACCAATCTCCCCGTCGCGCGGCGCCTTGAAATGCGGCGTGATCTTCGACCGGTAATGCCACGTCTGCTCCGTCGTCAGGCACTCGTTCACCGGGTATTCCACCCCCGCCATGTGCTTCATCAGCTCACCCACCTGCCGCTGCTTCCACTTCAACTGCTCCGGATACGCCAAATGCTGGTATTGGCAGCCACCGCATTGCCCGAACAACGGACACTCCGGCTCCACCCGGTGCGCGGATTTCTCCACCACCTCCACCAGATCCGCGTGCGAACAATTCTTCTCATTCCGGAACACCCGCGCCTTCACCGTTTCACCCGGCAGGCAGAACGGCACGAAAACCACCCAGCCATCCACCCGCCCCACGCCCGAACCAAGATTCGTCAGCGCATCGATCTTCAACTCGATCTCCTCGTGATACCCAAAGGGCTCAGGAACAAACTTCTTCGGCGGTCGTCTCCTCATGCAGGCCGGGACTCTGCCCCGCCCGGCCCCGCCCGGCAACCGCATTCGACCCACAAATCACCCCGCCCCCATCCGGTGCCCTCCGCCAGAAAAGGCTTGAACGCCCCGCCACCTCTCAGCACTCATTCCCCTCCCGCCCGACGGGGCCCCACCTCATGAATCCCAATCCGCTCGAAAACCAACAGCCTTCCGGCGTCCTCCTCATCGACAAAGCGCCGGACATGACCTCCCACGACGTCGTCGCCATCGCCCGCCGCGCCCTCAACACCAAAAAAATCGGCCACTGCGGAACCCTCGACCCCATGGCCACCGGACTGCTCATGCTCGTCATCGGCCGCGCCACCAAAATCCAGGACCTCCTCATGAGCGAGGACAAGGAATACGTCGGAACCCTCACCCTCGGCGTCACCACCAACACCCAGGACAAGGAAGGCGAACCCGAGGAAACCAAGGAAGTCCCCGACTTCTCCGCCGACCAAATCGACGACGCCTTCAACCACTTCGTCGGCCACTTCGAGCAAATCCCGCCCATGGTCTCCGCCATCAAAAAAGACGGCGTCCCGCTCTACAAACTCGCCCGCAAGGGTCAGGTCGTCGAACGCAAACCCCGCCCGGTCTACGTCACCGACTACCAGGTCACCCGCACCGAACTCCCGGAAATCGACTTCACCGTCAACTGCTCCAAAGGATTCTACGTCCGCACCTACGCCCACGACATCGGCGCACGCCTCGGCTGCGGCGCCCACCTCAGCGCACTGCGCCGCACCCGCTCCGGCAAGTTCACCCTCGACCGCGCCCTCCCCGCCATGGACCTCAAAACCACCCCCCGCGAGGAAATCCTCCGCTCCATGGTCACCCTCGCCGAAATCTCCCTCATGCGCGGCGCCTGACCGCCCGCCCCACCGCCAGCGACGCCCCACCGGGGCGTCATCCCCCAATCCAACACCCGGCCGCCACCGCCGCCACCGCCGCCAGAGCCGCCCCACCGGGGCGTCCGCAGCAGACGACTGCGCCCATGTCCCGCCCCCTGGTAGGGACGCACCGCCGGGGCGTCCGCTGCAGACGATTGCGCCCATGTCCCGCCCCCTGGTAGGGACGCACCGCCGGGGCGTCCGCTGCAAACGATTGCGCCCACGCCCAGCCCATGCTCAGCGCGCCCGCTCATCCCCCATCTTCGGTCCCCAATCCACCATCCCCAATCGCCGCGCAGCGGCCTTGGCGTCTTCGCGGTGCAAATTCCCCGGTAGGGACGCACCGCCGGGGCGTCCGCTGCGGACGACTGCGCCCACGCCTCCGCCCCCTGGCAATCCCGCCCACCGCACCCGCCCACGCGCGGAACCACATCGCACGGACGATGCGCCCCACCGGAAACCCCATCACTCGGCCAAAAAACACCTAAACCGTTGCCCCCCAGGCGACATTTTGTGCACAAGATGATGATTTAAGACCTCATCACCCTAAACTCTTGCACTCCAACCAATATCCTGTGTAAAGGAAGCCAATCTCTCGCCCCATATTTTACGATGAAAACCAAACTTCTCACTTATTCTATCATTTCTCTCGGTTTTCTTGCGACTCTCTCGCAGTCCCACGCTGCTGTCTGGGCATCAGACGATTTTGAATCAAATACGCTCACGGGCGGCAGCGGAAATTGGACCACCGACTGGACCCATGGTGGCGCCGGGGGGAGTTTCGTGAATAGTGGAAGCGAGATCGAAGGAACGTATTCCGGCGCATTGTATACCTCAGGCGGCGGTGTATCGACCCTCAAACGGGAGTTCACCACACTGGACAGCAGCAACAGCGGCACCGTAGGCGCGTCTTGGAGCATCAAAGGTCTTGCTAACATGCAGGAAATCGGAGTAAACCTCATAGGATCCATGTCGAACGGCGATACCTACATCCTCACGATGAAGTTTGATGTCGATTTCACTGACGGACTCCGGATGGACAACGGCGGAGACGAGTTCACCACGGCCACCGAAGTCGATTACGCGAATGGCAGTATTTTTGATTTCACCTTTTCTTCGGAGATCGGATCCGAGCAATACACGTGGTCCGTTGCAAGTGACAGTGGCGCATCAGCCTCGCAAACCTATCACTACAATTATGACGGTGCAGGCCTCAGTTTGACCAGCTTCAGCGCCATTGAATTCTTTTGGGAAGCGCCGAATGGCACAGGAAATGATGGCCTGATCGACAATGTAAGTCTGGTTCCC
Source organism: Verrucomicrobiota bacterium JB025 (assembly GCA_030673875.1). Classification (GTDB taxonomy): domain Bacteria; phylum Verrucomicrobiota; class Verrucomicrobiia; order Verrucomicrobiales; family Akkermansiaceae; genus Luteolibacter. The sequence continues at coordinate 16,402 of JAUTCT010000160.1, forward strand.
GAGCCCAGTTCCGCCATTGCCGGCCTGCTCCTCATCACCGGCCTGATGCATCGCCGCCGCTGATCCGCCACCCCCTTGGACTGCGGCGGCATGACGCCGCTTTGGCGAATTCATATCGCCTCCCCTCCCGATCCGCCGCGTCGCCAAGCCACTGGCCGGTCCGCCACTCCCCCCCACGCGAGGCATGCCTCGCCCACCACAAAGCGCCGTCGTGCCGGCGCACTCCACACCACCACCCCTTTTGGACTGCGGCGGCATGACGCCGCTTTCGCGAATCCAATTCGCCTCCCCTCCCGATCCGCCGCGTCGCCAAGTCACGGGCCCATCCGCCACTCGCCCCCTTTTGGACTGCGCCGTCATGCCGGCGCACTCCACACGCCACCCCTTGGACTGCGGCGGCATGACGCCGCTTTGGCGAATCCAATTCGCCTCTCCTCCCGATCCGCCACGTCGCCAAACCACTGGCCCATCCGCCACTCGCCCCCCAAGCGAGGCATGCCTCGCCCACCCCATAGCGCCGTCATGCCGGCGCACTCCACACCGCCCCCTTGGACTGCGGCGGCATGACGCCGCTTTCGCGAATCCAATTCGCCTCCCCTCCCGATCCGCCGCGTCGCTAAGTCACTGGCCGGTCCGCCACCCGCCCCCCCACGCGAGGCATGCCTCGCCAACCACATAGCGCCGTCATGCCGGCGCACTCCACAAGCCACCCCTTGGACTGCGGCGGCATGACGCCGCTTTGGCGAATCCAATTCGCCGCCCCTCCCGATCCGCCGCACCGACAAATCACAGGCCGGTCCGCCACTCGCCTCCCACGCGAGGCATGCCTCGCCCACCCCATAGCGCCGTCATGCCGGCGCACTCCATACCGCCACCCCCCTTGGACTGCGGCGGCATGACGCCGCTTTCGCGAATCCAAATCGCCTCCCCTCCCGATCCGCCACGTCGCCAAGTCACCGGCCCATCCGCCACTCCCCCCCCACGCGAGGCATGCCTCGCCAACCACATAGCGCCGTCATGCCGGCGCACTCCACCCCGCCACCCCTTGGACTGCGGCGGCATGACGCCGCTTTCGCGAATCCAATTCGCCTCCCCTCACGATCCGCCGCGTCGCCAAGTCACCGGCCCATCCGCCACTCGCCCCCCACGCGAGGCATGCCTCGCCCACCCCATAGCGCCGTCATGCCGGCGCACTCCACAAGCCACCCCTTGGACTGCGGCGGCATGACGCCGCTTTGGCGAATCCAAATCGCCTCCCCTCCCGATTCGCCACGTCGCCAAATCACCGGCCCCTCCGCCACTCCCCTCCCACGCGAGGCAATCCACGCCCACCCCAAATCGCCCGCAAGCCGGCGCACACCAAACCCCCACCCC
>JAUTCT010000161.1 GCA_030673875.1 Verrucomicrobiota bacterium JB025
CTCCCTCCGCCGGAACCCCGCGCTCTCAAATCCACCCCCAAACCGCTATGAGAGTAATTGTCGTCGGTGGTCAGTTTTAATTGTCGCTGAGGGAATTTCTAATTGTCGCTGGACAATTGCTTCCAGTTCCATCAGTTTGGCTTTCCGCTCCCGACTTTCATCCACCTTGCGAATCGCCCTCGTCACATTGCCCTCGTGACCCATTGCGAGTCTCTCGGCCACCCAGCGGTTCCTCACTCCGGTTCGCTTCCGAATCAGCACCGCAACCAACGCCGTTTCTTCCACCCATTTCCCTTTGCCCGCCAACGCAGCCGCATCCGTCGGCACCCCCAGCGCGTGCAATGCTGCCACTGCGATCCGCTCCGCCTCAACCGCGTCGTGCGCGCGCGCGGCATCCCCGGCCACGCTGCCGCGTTTTCGCCTGGGTGCGGTGGTTGTGGAAATCGACTCCAGAATCCTCTTCGCGAAACTCTTTTCGCCCAGACACCAGCCTCGCCGCAACGCTTTGAGCGATGTATCCGTCACCGCCTGCTTCGCGTCGAGGGCGCGGGCTTCCAGATAACCCGCATACGCCCGCCCACCGCGGCCGTCATCCGATAGTTGGAAGGCGCGCATCACCCGGGCGGTTTCAATCCAATCCGGCCGCTTGTTCCCCGCGTATACCCCGAAACTGCTCCACCTCCAACTCCGCAGCCGCTTGCCGGTTTCCCCTCCGACCCAACCCGATCGCACCGGATTGAGATGGATGTAGTCCGCCACGATTTTGAAATAGTGACCGTCGGCCTCCTCGCCATTGACCACCACCGCCTTGTAGCGCCCTTGAAAAACGTGACCATTCCTCTGCCGACGCCGGTTCCAAGCCTGAGAGTATACTCCGAGCATCCATTTCATGCCCGCCACCAGGTTCGGCTCCGGCGTTTCCAGCAGCAGATGGAAATGATTGCCCATCAACACCCAGGCGTGTGCCCGCCAGCCAAAGCGCTCGCCCGCCCGCTCCATCAGATCCAGCCAACTGTAGCGATCCTTGTCGTCGTCGAAAATCGTTTTGCCGCCGTCACCGCGCGCCATCACGTGGTAAATTGCTCCCGCCGCCTCGTATCGCAAGGGTCTGGCCATAACCAACCCATACAAATTCAATCTGAATACCTCAATGCATGTTAGCCGGGACTGACCCCTTTGACGAACCTGGCCCGAAATACACCTACACCAGCGCCGGTCGCCTCAAAACCCGGACATGGGCGAACGGCGTGGTAACCACCTACGGATATGAGGCAGGGATGAAGGTTTCCACCACCTACAGCGGCGAAGACAATGGCCACACGACTCCCGATCTCACCTTCATCTACGATGCCAACGGCATGCTCGACCAGGTGAAGCGCGATGGCGTTTTGCACGCGGACTATGACTACAGTGCCACCGATTTCACCCTGACTTCGGAGGCTCTGAATCAGGACACGACAGCGGCCAAAACGATCAACCGCTATTACGATAGCCTTCTCCGTCCGAGGTCCTACAAGGTTGGCTCTGATTACACGACGGCCTACGGCTACGGCAGCGGAGGGCGCATGACGGATGTGTGGGACAATCCATTGCTCGACAGCACAGGTGACCCGGTGGATTCCGAGGGTGACGTCCTAGTTGCAGGAGACTTCACCTACGGATACGCGACAAGTAGCGCTACGTTGATCGGGACAATCACAGGCCCTGTCCATCAGGTTACCAATACATGGGAAACAACCCGAGATGTATTGGATTCCAGGGAAAACAAGGATACGATCAGCGATCCAGATGTTGTGGTTTCCAATTTCGATTATACGGTCAATTCCATCGGTCAGCGTGAGGGGCTCGCGACTTCCGGCACCGCGTTTTCCACCGCGCCGCAGTGGGACTGAGACTACAACGCACGCGGGGAGCTTGTGGAGGCCGACGATCTCACGACCGCCAGTCTCAACGACCGTGCCTACGGCTACGACTCGATTGGGAACCGGGAGATGACGGTCAATGGATTGCTCGACGATCTTCCCACCACGGACAACTGGGCCGCGAATGCGCTCAACCAGTATGATTCGGTTCCGACGCCGTCGGGGGGCTCGTTGAGTCCGGTTTACGATGATGACGGCAACATGACCTCTGGTCCGCTTCCCGTGGACCAGACGGCCAACGCCACCCTTGTTTGGGATGCCGAGAACCGACTCGTCGAGGTCACCACTGCGGGCGGCACCGTGATTGCCTACGACTACGATTACCTGAGCCGACGGATTTCCAGAACGGTGACCCCCGACCTGGGAACGGCAGCCACTACGGTTTACCTCTACGACGGTTGGAACCTCATCGCGGAATATTCTGGAACGGCGCTTGAAAAGAGCTATACGTGGGGCATGGATCTCAGCGGGAGCATGCAGGGAGCGGGTGGAGTCGGCGGGCTTCTGGCCGTGACGATTCCGGCCGGCGAGACCAACGCGGGCACCTATTACCCGACCTATGACGGCAACGGGAACGTCAGCGAATATCTGGATTCCGGCGGATCGGTCGCTGCCCACTACGAATATGACCCTTTCGGGAACGACATCACCCCGACCACCGCACAGGGATTGAAGCAGGCGGAATTTTCCCACCGGTTCAGCACCAAGCCGCTTGATGAGGAAACCGGGCTGTACTATTACGGCCATCGGTATTACGATCCCGTGACGGGAAGGTGGCCAAGCAGGGATCCGATTGGGGAAAGAGGCGGGTTGAACTTGTATGGGTTCGTGGGGAATTCTGGGGTGGGTCGGTTTGATTATTTGGGGATGTCTTCTGGCAATGGCAATCCGAAGAAAGAAGTGCCTTGCAGCTGCCCGGACGATATTGGGAATTTTAAGAACATAACATTCAGTTTAGGGATAGAGACCGAGTTCGATACTTATTATCACACTACCCGACAAAATTTCGGAAATCTTAAAGATTGGCGGATTGGATCCGTAACGTGTTGGCAGTGAATCAAAAACGAAACGACACCCAATCCGCCACAGCCACTCTGGAGAAGCTTCAGGAACTCTTCAAGCCCCATCTCAGGCTCAGCAAGCCCCGTCTTTGCTGCCTCGCCATGCTCGTTCTCGCCGTGATCGGCGAGCG
>JAUTCT010000162.1 GCA_030673875.1 Verrucomicrobiota bacterium JB025
CCTCATTGAAATCTCCGAAACCTGGGAAACCGGAAAAACCTACCTCACCCTCAGCTAACAAGAATCCCAACCAAAGAAACCAAAAGCACCACCTTCAGAAAAAGTCATCAGCCACTTTTACAGAAAATTATTTGCGCAGCCGATCGACAATCTTTCTATCCTGACTCACTAGTGTGAGTGGCTGCGAAATGAAGTGGTTTCCTTTGGGTTGCCAGTATTTTGTCAGGTTTATTGAGGCAGTTGGCGGTTCAAGCGTTCGGGGGGGAGAAAAAACGGCGGCACCCGTGAGGGTGCCGCCGGGGGTCTTGGGAATGATTGGGCTGTTGGCGGAATCAGAGTTTCCAGTCGCCTTGATCGAGTTCGCAGACGCATGCGGTGAGCAGGTCGATGCAGGCGTTGATGTCTTCCTTGTTGGCGGTTTCGATCGTCTGGTGGATGTGGCGGGTGGGGATGGAGACGGCGCCGGCCACCGAGCCGCCGGGGACCATGCGCTGCAGGCTGGCGGTGTCGGTGCCGCCGGCGCGGAGGATTTCCGGCTGCCATTTGATTTTGTTCCGCTTCGCGACGTCCTTCATGAAGGAGACCATGCGGTAGTCGCAGATCACCGAGGAATCCATCAGTTTGATGCCGGCGCCTTCGCCGAGGGCGGTGCAGCGTTCCTCGGGTTTTGATCCGGGGACGTCGTAGGCGATGGTGGTGTCCAGGCCGAAGCCGAAGTCCGGTTTCACTTCCAGGGCGGCGACGTTGGCGCCGCGGAGGCCGACTTCCTCCTGCACGGTGAATGCGGCGTAGAAGTCGAATGCGGGCTTTTTGCCGGATTTCTTGAGTTTGCGCAGCGTCTCGATGAGGACGAATACCGAGACCCGGTTGTCGAGTGACTTGACGTTCACGCAGTCGCCCATTTCCTTGAGTTCGGAGTAGCGGGTGATCGGGTCACCGACGGAGATTTTCTTTTCCACTTCCTTTTTGGACATTCCGGTGTCGATGAAGTAGTCGCTGATTTTCATCGCCTTGCCGCGTTCGTCCGGCTCCATGATGTGGATGGGTTTGGATCCCATCACGCCGAGCACGTCCTTTTTGCCGTGCACGATCACGCGCTGGGAGGTGAGGGTTTTCGGGTCGAAGCCGCCGATGGGGTTGAAGCGGATGAAGCCTTTGTCGTCGATGTGGGTGACGATGAAGCCGATTTCGTCCATGTGGGCGGCGGCCATCGATTTTTTCTTCGAGGATTTGCCTTTTTTCAGGGCGATCACGTTGCCCATGTTGTCGGTGCGGATTTCATCCGCGAGTCCCTCGATTTCCTTGAGGACGAGTTTGCGGATTTCCTTTTCGAACCCCGGAGCGCCGGGTGCTTCACAGATGCGGGAAAGAAGAGACGTGTCGATTGGCATGCGCGGAACTTGCCGGATTCTTGCCGTGGTGCCCAGCGGGAATCCTGCGATTCAGCTGGTTTTTTGCGGATGGGCGGGAATGCGTTCAGGTGTTTTTGCTGGCGGGGGTGCCGCAGTCGTGGGCGAGGTTCCGGACGAATTCGGTGAAGAATTCGGCGCCTTTCCGCAGGGCGTCCAGCTCGATGAATTCGTTGACGGTGTGGGCTTGGTCGATGGATCCCGGGCCCATGCAGACGGCTGGGATTCCGCCGTTGGAGAGGTGGGCGGCGTCGGAGAACCATGGGGCACCGGCGAGTTTGATGGCGGGGTCGGTTTGCTGGAGGCGATGGATGACGGGGTGGTCCGCCGGGGTTTCCATGGGTGGGTTTTCGTGGGCGTAGGTGATTTCGACCGGGAGTTCGTGGAACTCGATGGTTTCCTTGAGTTGTTGGTAGGCTCCGCCGGCGGCGGCGAGCGAGGGGGTGATGCGGATGTCGATTTCGGCTTCGGCGAGGTCGGGCACGATGTTGGGGCGCGCGCCGCCGCGGATGACGCCGATGTTGAGGGTGGAGGGGCCGAGGGTCGGGTGGTCGAAGCCGGCGAGTTCCGGGCGGAGGTGGGCGTCGATGCGGTTGAGTGAGTGGGTGAGTTTGAGGATGGCGTTTTCGCCGCGTTCGGGTTGGGAGCTGTGGGCGGCTTTTCCGGTGGCGCGGAGAGTGGCCCAGAGCGAGCCTTTGGTGGTGTGGACGATGTCCATGCCGGTGGGTTCGCCGACGATGGCAAACTGATAGGTCGAGCTGTTCTGGCGGACGAATTCGCGCGACCCCCACTGGCCGGATTCCTCGCCCATGAAGGCGGCGAAGTCGATGGCGATTCGGAGTTTGGCGAGTTGGTCGCGGTTTTCGTGGAGGGCCCAGAGCATGGCGGCCATGGGGCCTTTGGTGTCCGAGGCGCCGCGGCCCCAGAGTCTGCCGTCTTTGATTTCGCCGCCGAAGGGGTCGATGGTCATGCCGCCGATGCCGACGGTGTCGAGGTGGGGGCCGAAGAGGATGCGCGGGCGGCCGTCGAGCGGGGCGAAGCGAGCGATGATGTTGGGGCGGCCGGGTTTGACTTCCGGCATGGAGACTTCTGCGCCGATGGATTCGAGCCAACCGCTGAGGAAGACGGCGAGGGTTTGCTCTCCGCAGTCGTCGGTTCCGGGGTCGTTGTCCGGGTTGACGGATGGGATGCGGACGAGTTGTTGAAGGAGGGTGGTGACGTCCTGACTCATGGTGGGGAAGCTGGCATGTCGCGGCGGGGGCGGCAAGGAACTTGGAGGCGGGGGTGCGGTGGATGGGCGCGGAGGCCCGGGGGGTGGACGTAAAAAAACCACATCCGGTGAAGGATGCGGTTTTTTTGGTGAAACAGGGTTGCCAGTCTCTTGCGGATTAACGCTTGGAGAATTGGAAGCGCTTGCGTGCGCCGGGCTGACCCGCCTTTTTGCGTTCCTTCATGCGGGGATCGCGGGTGAGGAAGCCGAGGGGCTTGAGGGTCTTGCGGTGTTCCGCGTCGATCTCGGTGAGTGCGCGGGAGACGGCGTGGCGGATGGCGATGGCTTGAGCCGGGACTCCGCCACCGTTGACGTTGGCCTTGAGGTCGAACTTGTTCATGGCCGAGATCGCCTGAAACGGTGCGAGCACGGAGTTTTGAAGGTCGATGGACGGGAAGTAGTCTTCGAAGGGGCGGCCATTGATGGTGATTTGGCCGGTGCCTTCGGTGAGCCAGACGCGGGCGACGGATGTCTTGCGGCGTCCGGTTGCGCAGGTGGGAGCTTCGGTGGCGGTCATGATGAAATCGGATTAGCTGGCGGTTTTATTTGATGGCGTGCTCGACGGGCTCTTGGGCTTCGTGCGGGTGTTCGCTGCCGGCGTAGACTTTGAGTTTGCCGTATTGGGCTTTGCCGAGGCGGGTCTTGGGAAGCATTCCCCAGACGGCGCGTTCGACGAGAAGGATGGGGCGGCGTTCGCGGACCATGCGCGGGTTTTCGACCTTTTTACCACCGACGTATCCGGAGAAGCGGGTGTAGATCTTCTGGTGTTCTTTCGCGCCGGAAAGCACGACCTTGTCGGCGTTGATGACGATGACGAAGTCTCCGGTGTCAACGTGGCTGGTGAAGATCGGCTTGTTTTTGCCACGGAGGAGGCGTGCGGCTTCGACAGCGACCTGACCGAGGATCTTGTCCTTGGCGTCGATCACGTACCACTTGCGCTCGACTTCGTGAGGCTTGGCGGAAAATGTTTTCATGTGCTTGATTTGGTGCCTTCGCGGGCCCGTCGCGCGAAGGGGGACGCAAGCTAGGGAGCGGGTTTCCGGGTGTCAACCGGGAAATCGTGTGATTTTTGGGGTTGTCTCGGGGCGGGATTTTTTGCGGGATGGCCGGATTTCCGGGGATTGGTGATGGATCAGGGTTCGCCGGGTTCGGATTCGGTGGTCATGGAGCGGGTCCAGCGGCTGACGGATGATGCTTGGTCGAGGATGTTGGTGAGGGATGCGGAGAGGGCGCGTTGTCCGGCGGCGTCGGCTTCGTCGATGGCTTGTTGGACCCGGGCGGCGAAGGCGGCGCGGATTTTTTCGACGGCGAGGATGAACTGGCTGTCGATTTCCTTTTGTTTGGCGAGGTTGTAGGTGATGATTTTGTGCATTTCCGCGGAGATCTGGATTTCTCCGTTTTCGGGGAGGGCCTCGGGGAGGCGGTCGTCGGTGATGGCGTTCTTGAGTGCGGTGGCGTGGGGTTGCCAGCGTTCCTGGTCGCCTTTGTTGAGGGAGCGGATGAGTGCGTCGAGGTCCCAGGTGAAGTCCATGGCGTTTTTGGCGAGGCTTTCGGCGCGTTTTTTCTCGAGTCCGGCGACGAGTGCGGTGGCTTTTTCCTGGAGTGCGGTGATGCCGGGGTCGGTCGGTGCGGCGGGTGTGGCGGGGTTGCCGGGGGTGGGCTTGCCGGCGGTGGATTTGGTGTCGGGGTCCCACTCGATGATGAATCCGGATGCGGTGTTTTCGGGGTGGCGTGCTTCCCAGCCTTTGTCGGGGAGGATGACGAGGTTGGCGGCGTCGGTTTCGGTTGCGCTGGCGTTGCTGGCCCATTTGGCGGTTTTCCATGGTTCGCCGGTGGTCCATGTCCAGGTTTCGCCGTGGCGGGTGCCGCCGAGCCAGAGGCCGTCGGGGGCGAGCATTTTCTGGGTGAGGTTTGCGAGCACCGGGACTTCTGCGGTTTCGGAGGCGGTGGCGAGTTGGCCGCCGGCGCTGGATGCGAATGCGGCGGCCTCGGCGTAGGTGACGGGGCGGTTGATGACGCAGTAGTGGCGTGATCCGGACGCGCGGGTTCCGGGTGGGAAGACGGGGTCGGGCTGGCTGAGGGATTCGCGGGTTTTCTCGAGGAGGTTGACGAGGGTTCCGGGGTTTTTGCCGTCGAGGTGCCACTGCATGATGAACGGGTGGGTTTCGGTGGCTTTGGCGGCGCGGAGGAATCCGTGTTCGTTGACGGTGAGGTATTGGCCGGTTCCGCTGAGTCGTTTGGCGGGTGTCCATTGGACGCCGTCGGCGAGGGTCCATTTTTTGCGGCCGCTGACGCCGGCGCCGAGCCAGACTTCGCCGGCGAGGGGGAATTCTGACGAGAGGCGTGCGACGGTGGCTTCGGCGTTGGGGACGGCGAGGTGGCCGCCGTGTTGTTCGGCGAACTCGGCGGCGTGCTGCCATGTCATTGGTTCGGAGACGAGGAAGAATGCCTGTTCGCCGAGTTGGATGGTTCCGGTGGGGAGGTCCGAGCGGCGGCCGGAGAGGAGGGCGTTTTTGAGGCGGTCGAGTGTGAGTTCGGGTTCTTCGGGGAGGTTGATGGACCCGTTGGAGCTGCCGTTGTCGGTGTTGAGCGCGGCTTGTTGTTGTTCGCGCTTTTCAATCATCCGCTGTTTGGCTTCGTCGATGGCCTTTTGTTTTTCGGCTTCGTATTGGGCGTCGAGTTCGCGTTGTTTGGCGTCGCGTGCGGCGCGGGTGGTTTCGAGGTGTCCCCATGCGAAGTAGATGGCGACGAGGAGGCCGGCGATGATGAAGAGGTTGCGGACGAGTTTGCCGGTGTGTCCGGCGTGGCTGGTGACTTTGCGTTGGGATGCCGGGGGGCGGCCAGCGGCGGGTGGGGCGGGTTGGTTGGCGGCGGTGCGGAGCGAGCGGGCGTGGGTGCCGGCGGTGGATTCGAGGGCCTGTTTGAGGCTGGCGATGTCCGGGTAGCGGTTGACGGGGTCGGGATCGGTGGCTTTCTTGATGACCGTGTCGATTACGGGCGGGCAGTCGGATTGGCTGGATGCGGGGGGGGCGTCCGGGGTGAGCGGTTGGGTGGTGAGGAGTTGGTAGAGGATGGCGGCGACGGAGAAGACGTCCGAGCGTTGGTCGGGCGCGGAGGCGCCGGCGACGACTTCCGGTGCGGTGGTCGGGGTGTGTCCGGCGGCGGGGTCGATGGGGTTGATGAACCCGAAGTTGCCGATTTTCGGTTGTGCCTTTTGGTTGAGCAGGACGCTGGCGGCATCGAGGTTGCCGTGGATGATTCCGTGTTTATGTGCGTTTTCGAGGCCTTCGCAGATGGCTTTGCTGAGTTCGAGTGCCTGGGAGCATGCGATGTGTTGTCCGCTGGAGGATCGTTCGAGGGATTTCCCCGGGACGAATTCCATGACGAAGTAGAGCATGTCGCCGACGGCGCCGGAGTCGAAGACGCGGATGAGGTTGGGGTGGTTGAGCTGGGCCATGGCGCGGGCCATGGCTTCGAAGGAGGAGCGGAATCCGGGGTCTGCGCTGATTTGCGGGGAGAGGACCTTGATGGCGACGTCGCGATCGAGGGTCCGTTGGTTGGCGACGTAGACGGCTCCGAGATCGTGCGAGTCGATCAGGGCTTTGAATTCAAAGGCGGGGAGCAGTGAGTCCATCGCTCCGGGATCGGGAGCGTCGAAGTGAAGATGAGTCATTCCGGATGAAGGGGAGTTGTAAGGAAGTTGGCGGTTTTGTTATCACATTGAGGTCCTTGGTCAACCCAAGGGACAATGGTAGACGAGCCACTCCGGGAATTTGATGCTGAAGTTGTACAGCATGTGGAGGGCGATGGTTGCCGAGAGTGAGCCGGTGGCGGCGTAGAGGATGGCGCAGGAGAAGCCGAAGATGCCGACGCTGGAGAGGCCGTAGCCGTCATAGAAGTGGAGGGTGGCGAAGACGATGGCGGAGAGGATGGCGGCGGGGAGGACGCCGAGGCGGTTCCAGAAGGATTTGAAGAGGACGCCGCGGTAGAGGATTTCTTCGGCGAGGGGGGCGAGGATGCATGCGGAGATGATGGCGAATGTGAGGCCCCAGATTCCGGCTTCACTGGGGCTGAGGCCGCCGCCGGGGTCAGTGGCGGCGGAGTTTTCGAAGACGAGTCTGAGGCCCTGGTCGAGGATGATCAGGATGGAGAACAGGCCGATGATGGCCCTGACGGGGATGGGTTTGGCGATGCCGAGGGTCTGGATGGCGTGGCTGGGGCGGCGGAAGAGGAGGCCGAGGGCGATGAGCGGCGGGAGCATGCGTGCGGCGGAATCCAGGAAGATGCCGATGGCGGGGTGCAGGTAGGGGAGGCTGCCGATGCCGATTTCGAGGAGCAGGGTGAAGCCGATCCAGGCGAGGGTGGCGCAGAGGAAGACGACGAGGCCGAGGCTGAGCGGCCAACCGGAGCTGTATCCCTGGGGTTTGGCGCGGAGGCCGTCGCCGAGGGTGTGGAGGCAGGTGGGGAGGAAGAAGAGTCCGGCGAGGCAGAGGGCCCAGACTGAGGAGCGGACGAAGATGGCCCGGTTGCGGAGGGTGTGCGAGTCGTCCGTGTAGGTTTGGCGCCACTGGGAGGCGGGGCTCATTTCTTGTTCCATGTCGGCGACGATTCTGGCGCTCCACCAGGTTCCGCGGTGGTTGGCGAGTTCATGGGACGCGAGGTCGAAGTCGAAGTTCATGCGGCCGCCGGTGGCTTGGAGCATGAGGTGCTGGAGGGGGAGGTTTTCGTGCTGGGATTTGAGCACGGCGAAGGCTTCGAGGCCCTGGAGGCTGAGGGATTGGTCGATGGCGAGCTTTTGGAAAACGGTGAGGGTGTTTTCGCGTGCGATGACCGGGGTGTCGGTGCCGGCGAGCCAGCGCAGCCAGGCGGGGTCTTCGGCCATGGCGTCGGCGAGGCGGAGGTCGCGGTCGGCCTTTACGAGGGCCATGGTTTCGGTTCCGGGGCTGTAGCCGAGGTTCCGGCCGAAGTAGTGGTCCCAGAGCCAGATTCCGAGGATGAAGGCGAGCAGCGCGATGAACGGTTCGGGGTAGTCCCGCCGCAGAATGGTTCGATAGGGGTTCCGTGAGGGAGTGCCGGGTGACGGTGCGTGCTCGATGATGGGGGCATGTTTTCGAAAAGTGGGTAAATTGCAAGTCTGGCTTGGCTGTCGGCTGTGGTGGATTTTCCGGGGCTCCGAACTAACGGATATTTTCAACTGGCGCGATGGGGTCATGGGTCGCAGGTTGGTGGAGAAATTTGCGAGTGATGTCTGACCCCACCCCCATTGTATTGAGTTTTGGATTTGGTTTGGCGTTGGTTGTTTTTGTGGGTGGGGTGGTGGCCCGGCGGGTTTCGGCGAAGCGGGTGGAGCTGGGGGATGCGGGTGGTTCCGGTGATGAGGTGGTGGCAGCGGGGGTGGTCGGGCCGCCGCGGTTGCCCGAGGGGAAGGTGCCGGTGTGGGCGTATGGTCCGCTGGACTGGTTGGGTGCGGGATTTGTGTTTTGTGTGTTTTCCGGGTTGGTGATGCTGGCGGCGGGGGCGGACCCTCAGGGTGAGGTGGTGATTTCGGCGGGGGTTTTGGCGGCGAACATCGGATTCCAATTCATGATTGCGGGGGTGGTGTGCGCCCTGGTGCTGTGGCGGGTGAATGTGGTGGATTGGCTGGGGTTGCGGTGGCGTGAGTGGCCGTGGTTGTTTTTGATCGCGCCGGGGGCGGTGGGGGTGATGTGGGCGGTGTTTTATGTGCTGCATTTCACCGGCTACATGAAGTTGATGGAGTCATTCGGGGTGGAGACGGTGCAGGAGACGGTGCAGTTGCTGCAGCAGAGCGAGGATCCGGTGGTGCTGGGGTTGATGGCGTTTGCGGCGGTGGTGGCGGCGCCGATTTGTGAGGAGGTTGTGTTTCGCGGGTATTTGTATCCGGTGTTGAAGCGCTACGGCGGGATGTGGCCGGCGGCGATTGCGACGGCATTGGTTTTCGGGGCGGCGCACGGGAGCATGACGGCGTTGCTGCCGTTGGTGATTTTCGGCGGGTTGCTGGTGTATTTGTATGAGAGGACCGGTTCGCTGTGGGCGCCGATGGCGGTGCATTTTTGTTTCAACGGGGCGACGGTGGTGGTGCAGATTCTGGCGCGGGTGTTTGATATTCCACTGGAACCACCGACGTGACGACATTGGGTGAGTTGGGCGAGGACGCCCTGATTGAGAAGTTGGTGGCGTTGGTGCCGCGCGAGGACGGGCCGGCGGCGGGTCCGGGGGATGATTGTGCGGTGGTGGACGACGGGGGGGATGTGCTGACGCTGCTGAAGACGGATGCGCTGGTGGAGGGGGTGCATTACACGGCGGATGCGCCGGCGGAGGCGGTGGGCTGGAAGGCGGTGGCGCGGGTGGTTTCGGATTTCGCGGCGATGGGTGGCAGGGCGCGGAGGTTTCTGGTGACGGTGGCGTTGCCGGGCGGCACGGAGGTGGAGTGGGCGGAGGGGTTGTACCGGGGGATCGGCCGTTGTCTGGTGGAGTTCGGGGCGGTGCTTGCGGGGGGGGAGACGTCGAGTGTGCCGGATGGTTCGGCGGCGGTGATTTCGGTGGCGGCGACGGGTGAGGTGGATCGGCGGAACCTGGTGCTGCGGTCCGGTGGAAAACCCGGGGATGTGGTTCTGGTGACGGGGCGTCTGGGTGGGTCGCTGGCGGGCAAGCATTTGTCATTCGTGCCGCGGGTGCGGGAGGCGGGTTGGCTGGCGGGGTGTTTCAAGCCGCGGGCGATGATGGATTTGTCTGATGGTCTGGCGAAGGATTTGCCGCGCATGGCGGCGGCGTCCGGCTGCGGGTTTGTGCTGGATGCGGGGGCGGTGCCGTGCACGGATGGTTGTGGGGTGGAGGCGGCTTTGTCCGACGGTGAGGATTTCGAGTTGCTGCTGGCGGTGGATGCGGACCGTGTGGACGCGCTGACGGCCGGCTGGCACGCGGAGTTTCCGGATTTGGAGCTGACGGCGGTGGGCCGGTTGGTCGAGCGGGGCGAGGGTGGCGTGCTCGACGGCGGGTGGGACCACTTCCGGCGGCAGGACGGATAGATTGTTAGCGGTTTGCATTTGGCAATGCGGAACGGTGGGTGCTTGATTGGCGCGTGGCCGGAAGCTCGCTGACATTTTTGGGGACGGGGACATCCGTCGGGGTGCCCGTGATCGGATGCGATTGCGGGGTGTGTCGATCGAATGACCCGCGCAACAAGCGGACGAGGGCGTCGGCGCTGGTGCGTGCGGGGGATGTGACGGTATTGGTGGACAGCGGGCCGGATTTGCGCGAGCAGGCGCTGCGCGAGGGGTTTCGGGCGATTGATGCGGTGATATACACGCACGGGCACGTGGATCACGTGGCGGGGTTTGACGAGTTGCGGGCGTTTTGCTGGCGGCGTGAGGATCCGCTGCCGTTGCATGCGACGGCCGGCTGCATGGAGACGCTGAAGACGATGTTCGGCTGGGCGTTTGACGCGGGAAACAAGGTGCGTGGTTACGTGCGTCCGGGCGAGCGGGTGATCGACGGGCGGTTTTCGTATGGCGAGCTGACGATCACGCCGCTGCCGGTGGAGCACGCGCAGGTGGAGACGGTGGGTTTTTTGTTTGAGTCACCGGGGGCGCGGAGTCTGGCGTATTTGCCGGATGTGAAGCGGATTCCGGCGGCGACCATGGAGTTGATGCGCGGGGTGGACGTGCTGGCGGTGGATGCGCTGCGGCCGGGGGATCATCCGACGCATTTCTGTCTTGATGAGGCGCTGGAGGTGATTCGGGAGTTGGGTGTGGGGGAGGCGTATCTGACGCACCTCGGGCATGAGAACGACCACGCGGCGTATGGTGCCGGGTTGCCCGACGGGGTGTTTGTGGCGTATGACGGTCTTGAGCTGGTGCTTTGAGGGTGACGGGTCTTGCATGGCGGGGGGTGGCCGGGCATGGTTGCGGTGATGCGTGTCATTGTTCGGTTCATGTTGTGGTGTGTGCTTGGCGTGTTGCCGGTGTCGGCGGTGCCGAGGTCGGAAGGGGTCGCGGTATTATATAACCGCGCGGTGCCCGAATCCCGGAAGATCGCCGAGTTGTATCAGGAGACGCGGGGGATTCCGGCGGAGAATTTGATCGCGCTCGACATGCCGGTGGTTCCGGATATTTCGCGCAAGGAGTATGAGGAGATGGTGGCGGGGCCGTTGCGCGCGGAGTTCGACCGGCGTGGCTGGTGGCGGCGGAGGGCGGATTCCAAGGGGGTGATCATGCCGATCGTGAACAGGATCAAGGTGTTGGTGACGGTGAAGGGGGTGCCGCTGCGGATCAAGAATTCGGCGACGGCGAAGGCGGCGCCGGGTGAGGCCAAGAGCGTGGCCGGGGGGAATCCGCTGGCAGGCAAGGACATGGCGTCCGTGGATTCCGAGTTGGCGATGTTTGGTGCGGAGGGGCTGCCGATCGACGGGGTGTTGCAGAACCGGTTTTACAAGACCGGGGATGAGTCGATCTGGAATGGCGGGCATCCCTATCTGGTGTTGACGGCGAGGATCGACGCGCCGAGCGCGGCGATCTGCGAACGCATGATTGGTGATGCGGTGGAGGTGGAGAAGGGCGGCCTGTGGGGGATGGCCTATGTGGATATTTCCCATAAGTATCCGATGGGAGACAAGTGGATGGACCGCGTGGCCGAGGAGTGTGTGGACGTCGGGATCCCGGTGGTGGTGGACCGGTTCAAGGACACGTTTCCGAAGAACTATCCGATGGGGGACCAGGCGGCGTTTTACTACGGCTGGTATGACTGGCATGCGAGCGGGCCGTTCAAGAACCCGCAGTTCAAGTTCAAGAAGGGGGCGATCGGGATCCATCTGCATTCGTTCAGCGCGGCGCAGCTGAAGACGCCGACGCAGAACTGGTGCGCGGCGATGCTGGCGAAGGGTGCGGCGGTGACGGTGGGGAATGTTTACGAACCCTATCTGCACCTGACGCATGACTTCGGGATTCTGCACGAGCGGCTGCTGGCGGGCGACTGCTGGGTGGAGGCGTGCTGGAAGGCGATGCCGGTGACTTCGTGGCAGGGGGTGGTGCTGGGTGATCCGCTTTACACGCCATTCAAGCATCTGCTGGGGACCGGTGAGATCCGGCAGGAGGACAAGGATTTCCGCGCGCTGCGCGCGGCGAAGGTCCAGTGGCGGGATGATGACGATGAACGCTGGCGCCAGCTGGACAAGGCGGGCGAGCGGACGCGGAGCGGGGTGTTTTACGAGGCGCACGGGCTGGAGTTGGTGGAGCAGCGCAGGACGGCGGACGCGATGGCGTGTTTCCTGAAGGCGAAGGGGATGTATGTTTCCGCGGAGGACAAGCTGAGGCAGGAGTTTCACGTGATATCCGCCGACCGTGAGGCGGGTCGCAAGGATCTGGCGATTCAGGGCTTGCGTCATGCGCAGTCGGTTTATGGGCCGATTCCGGTGGCGGAGGCGCTGCAGGCCTGGCTGGATATTCTCGATCCGCCACCACCGCCGGCGGCGAAGCCTGCGAAATCCGGCGGTGCAAAAGGTTCCGGCAAGAAACCCTGACAACCCAGTGCTCCGCCTTTCATGACTTACGGATTTCTTCTGGAATCGATCTGGCATCCTCCGCTCATGCTGGAGGACCGGGTGAAGGCGGGGCTGCCGATGGAGTTGGAACTGCAGGCGCTGTGGTTTTCCGGTGCGTTCGGCCGGAAGTTCAGGACGACGGATGGGCGGGCCGTGAAGGTGGTGCAGTTTGGCGAGTGGAACCGCGGGGCGGGGCCGGATTTCCTCCACTGTGCGGTGGAGTTGGACGGTGAGACGCTGACGGGGCCGGTGGAGCTGGATCCGGATTCGGATTGCTGGGAGGTGCACGGGCATGCGGCGAACGAGGCGTTTGACGGGGTGATCCTGCACGTGGTTTTCCGGCCGGACGGGATGCGGAAGTTCATCCGGACGAGCACGAACCGGGAGGTGCCGCAGGTGGTGATCGACGAGGTGAGGCTTTCCGACGCGCTGAATCTGCCGCAGCGGGATGTGGCGATCGCGCATCCCGGGCGCTGTGTGCACCCGCTGGCGCGGATGCCGGAGGGTGCGGTGGGCAGGTTGTTGGACGAGGCGGCGATCCACCGGGCGCAGCTCAAGGCGCAGCGGTTTCTGCGGGCGGCGGACGCGCACGGGCGGGACGAGGCATTGTATCAGGCGACGGCGGAAACTCTGGGCTACAGGGGGAATTCGCTGGCGATGAAGTTGTTGTCCCAGCGGGCTTCGCTAGCGGTGCTGCGGGAGGAGGAGGGGTCGGCGGAGGCGGTGTTGCTGGGGACCGCGGGTTTCCTGTCGTTGCATCTGCACGAAGTGGCTCCGGAGGACACGCGGGAGTATTTGCGCGGGCTGTGGGACCGGTGGTGGAAGAGCCGGTATCGGTTTGAGGTGGTGCCGAACCGGAGGATTCCGTGGAGGCTTTCCGGGCAGCGGCCGGCGAATCATCCGCACCGGCGGGTGGGGGCGCTCGCGGCGCTCCACCAGAACTGGGGGAGGTATCGGAAGTTGGCGCTGGCGCGGCCGTTTGAGGTGAAGCCGCTGGTGGATTTCCTGCAGGCGATCGACCATGAATTCTGGAGTTACCGGCACACGTTGGGGGCGGAGGCGACGGGGCGGCGGGTGTCGTTGTTCGGGAAGTCGCGTGCGCTGGAGTTGGTGGCGAACCATTTGGCGCCGCTGGCGATGCACGACGGCGGGATGACCTACCGCAGCTATCGGGCGATTCGTTATTCGGCGGCGAACGACAGTGTGAAGCGGTGTGGGATCCGGTTGTTCGGCAG
Organism: Verrucomicrobiota bacterium JB025; assembly: GCA_030673875.1. Lineage (GTDB taxonomy): Bacteria > Verrucomicrobiota > Verrucomicrobiia > Verrucomicrobiales > Akkermansiaceae > Luteolibacter. The sequence goes on from JAUTCT010000162.1 coordinate 13,471, forward strand.
TCAGGAGAGGGCGGCGCCATGGACGCGGCGGCTGGCGCACCACCAGGCGCTGCTGCAGGTGTATCAGGATTTCTGCCTCGAGGATTTTTCGGATTGCGAGGCATGTCCCTTTCCCGAACAACTGCAACAGTGGAGATGATGATGACGATTACGCTGAATGGAAAACCGCACGAGACCGCCGGGCCGTTGAGTTTGGAGGAGTTGCTCGAGAGTCTCGGGATGGCGGGTAAGCCGGTGGTGGCGGAGCTGGATGAAAAGGCGGTTTTTCCGCGGGATTTTGCCAGCACGACGGTTGAGGCGGGGGCGAAGGTGGAGGTCGTGGCGCTGGCGGCCGGCGGTTGAGGGTGGTTTGCGTCCTATTTTGCGGTGAAAGCCAATTTTTCCCTTGCCACAATGCGGGTCGCCGCCCCATCTTCCGCCCGCGTGTCCGAAAGGGTGCGAATTCCGGCGTAGCTCAGCGGCAGAGCGGGTGACTGTTAATCACTAGGTCCTTGGTTCGATCCCAAGCGCCGGAGCCAAATAAAGGCCTTGATCCGAAACGGGATCGAGGCCTTTTCCATTTTCTATATGCTATTCCGCGATCCTTCTTCCTGCTGGGTTTGGTCATTGGGTGGGGGCGGGTGTTGAGCGTGGCGGAGGGGGGCAGCGTGCGGGGGGGTGATGTTTTGGCGGCTTGTGTGCGCCGGGGTGGGGAGGGGGATTTGCGAATGTGTTGACAAAGAGTTGGTTGGAGGGATTTCCATTGCAATTGGTGGCATGTGATGATGAAAGTTGCGCAGGTGAAAGAATTGGCCATGGATTTCAGAGCACGGAAGATTGTCGCGGCGTTGGTATTCGGGATGTTCGCCTTGGGTGCGGGATTTGGATTTGCCGAGCCGGAGTTGGCAGAGGGGGCTGTTCAGGAGAAGGTTTCCGCCAAGCAGGAGGAGGTTTCCAAGAAGGCCGCTTCCAAGGAGGAAGTCTCCAAGAAGGCCGCTTCCAAGGATGAAGTCTCGAAGAAGGAAGTTTCCACGAAGGAGGCATCCGGGAAGGACGAGGTTTCCAAGGAGAAGGAGGAGCAGAAGGAGGATTCCGAGGTGGGGGAAGCCGGGGAGAAGGAGGATTCCGGTGAGGCGGTTGAGGATGGTGAGGCGGTTGCGGTGGCGAAGCCGGTGAACGGTGATCCGGTTCGATTGTATGGCTGGAAAGAGTATGTGGTGGTGGAGAAGATGGAGCACAAGCTGCTGGCGAAAATGGACACCGGTGCGCTGACGAGTTCGATCCACGCGGAGGAGAAGGAGTTGTTTGAGAGGGACGGGGAAAAGTGGGTGCGGTTCATTCTATCCGACCCGACGATGGAGAAGCCGGTGCGCGAGCGGGTGGAGGCGCCGTTGGTGCGGGTTGCGAAGATCAAGGAGCCGGGCGGCGAGTCCGAGGTGCGCGAGGTGGTGAGGCTTTCGTTCAAGATCGGCGAGCGCAAGGTGCGGGGTGAGTTCAGCCTGAACAACCGCGGCAACATGAACGCGCCGATGCTGATCGGCCGCAGTCTGCTGAAGGACCTCGGCTGGGTGGATCCGGGCAGGGTGTTTCTCGCCGAGAAGGAGATCTTCCGTTAGGACGGGGATTGATAGTGCCACTTTTCCGCTACTTCGATGTCTAGCAAATGGAAGCTGATAACCGCCGTGATGATGCTCTGCCTGATTGGCGGGGGAGTGGCGGTTTACAAGGTGTCTTCGCTCGGGGTGCCGTTCTGGCCGGGCGAGCAGGTGTATGACTGGCAGGTGGAGGCGCGGGTGACGTTTTTTGCGACGGGCCGGCGGGTGAAGGCGCGGTTGGCGCTGCCGCGGGCGAATGTGACGGACCGGCGGGGTCGTGAGTCGGGGTCGCTGGGGTACCATTACAACATCGAGACCGAGCGTGGCGGGCAGACGGCGGTGTGGGCGGCGGAGAACCGGGATGGGAAGCAGTCGCTGTATTACTGGGTGCGTTTTCCAGGGGCGGGGACGAGTGCGGCGGATCGGGTTGCGGCCGAGTCGGCGGAGCCGTCATCGGTGGGTCTCGGTGGGGCGGTGGGGGATGCGTTTGTGGTGATTGTGGATGAGCTGCGGAGAGTGACGACGGATCCGGACGCGTTGTTTGTGGCGGTTTTCCAGCGGATCAACCAGGAATCCGGGTCGCAGGAGTTCACGTTGGTGAAGCGGTATTACGAGGAGGAGTTCGGGGATGACGCGATGTTGCGGATGGGGATCGACATGCTGGAGTCCAGTGGGGTGCGGGCGCGCAAGGCGTATGGGGTGAGTCTGGATGAGGAGCTGGGCGCGCAGGACCCGATTCCGCTCATTGAGTATTGCGACGGGGCGTATTGGAGGGTGCGGGATCCGCGGGATCCGGGGGCGATTCTGGATGGTGCGAAGCTGTTTGTCTGGCATCGGGGTGGCGGGCCGTTGCTGGATGTGACGGGTGGTGAGAATTCGCGGGTGGTGTTCACGGTGGCGCGCGAGCGGATTCCGCTGCACGAGCTGACGGACCTGCAGGGGTCGCCGTTTTTGATTTCGACGATTCTCGGGCTGCCTTTGTCCGAGCGTGCGGTGTTTCGTTATCTGGTGTTGATTCCGCTGGGTGCGTTTGTGGTGGTGTTGATGCGGAACATCATCGGGGTGGCGACATTGGGGACGTTCATGCCGGTGTTGCTGGCGCTGGCGTTGTTGGAGATGCCGGTGGCGCAGGGGCTGGTGATGTTTTCGATTCTGACGGCGGTGGGATTGTGGTTCCGGTTCATGCTTTCGCGGCTGAACCTGCTGGTGGTTCCGCGGGTGGCGGCGTGTGTGGTGATCGTGACGCTGCTGATGATGATGATGACGGTGGTGAGTTATCATCTCGGGCTTCAGGACGGGGTGAGGATCACGTTGTTTCCGATGATCATTCTGGCGTGGACGATCGAGCGGATGTCGATCATCTGGGAGGAGGAGGGGAACTGGAGTGCGCTGACGCAGGTGGGTGGATCGCTGGTGGTTGCGGTGCTGGCGTATTGGTTCATGGGGATTCCGGTGGTGAGGTATTGGTCGTTTTATTTTCCGGAGCTGCTGCTGGTGTTGCTGGCGGGCATTCTGATGATTGGCCGTTATACGGGTTATCGGTTGTCGGAGTTGATCCGGTTCCGGAATTTCACTGAATCCTGAGCCATGAAGTTCATCTCACCGGTGAAGAGCAAGCCGCCGTTGTGGAGACGATGTTTCCGCACGCCGGGCGAGCTGCGGCGGATGGGGGTGGCGGGGATCAACGCGCGCAACGGGGACTTTGTGCTGCCGCTGAATCCGCGGGCGCTCTACCGGCTGGTGGATGACAAGCTGGAGACCAAGCGGCTTGCGGAGGTGGAGGGGATTGCGTTTCCGAAGACCTATGCGGTGGTGGGCAGTTCGCATGAGACCTCGAAGCTGGAGAAGATGCTCGAGGGGGTGACTTCGTTCGTGATCAAGCCGACCCGGGGGTCGGGCGGCAAGGGGGTGCTGGTGATCGACGGCCGTGAGGGCCGGTCGTATGTGAAGCCGAGTGGCGCGCTGGTGAGCGGGGATGAGATCCGGCATCACGTTTCCAACATTCTGGCGGGGTTGTTCAGTCTGGGCGGGCAGCGGGACAAGGCGCTGGTGGAATACCGGGTGCGGCCGACGGGGGGGCTGACGGCGTTGAGCCACCAGGGGGCGCCGGACATTCGGACCGTGTTGTTGCACGGGTATCCGGTGATGGCGATGTTGCGGGCGGCGACGAGGGAGTCGGACGGGCGGGCGAATTTGCACCAGGGGGCGCTGGGGATCGGGATTGATCTGGAGACCGGGGTGACGACGCGAGCGATTTACCACGGGAAACCGGTGGAGCGGCATCCGGATTCGGGGGTGGATTTGATCGGCGTGCAGATTCCGGCGTGGGACGAGGTTCTGGATATCTCGGTGACGTGTCACGAGATGACCGGGTTGGGGTATCTGGGGGTGGACGTGATGATCGATGAGACGCTGGGTCCGTTGATGATCGAGGTGAATGCGCGCCCGGGGCTGGCGATTCAGCTGGCGAACGGTGTGGGGCTTTTGAAGCGGCTGGGGCCGATCGTGCGGCAGTATGAGACGGACCCGGGAGCGACGCCTGCGGAGAAGATCGCTTTTTCGAAAGCGGAGTTTGGCAGGAGGTGAGGGCGGGCGCGGTCGGGCTGGCGCCGGGTGGGGTGATGGCGCGGGGTTCTCAAGAGAAGAGGCAGGCCGTTGGCAAATCCATGAATCAAGCCGGGTAGAGCGCCGCTGGCATCCCTGCCGGGATGCGATGGCTCCCGGGGTCCTGGAATCCGGGGGTGTCGCTGCGCTCGACCCCCGGCTTCTGGCTGAGATCCCTCCGGGATCTTTTTGTGGCGGACGGTATGGGTGGTTCGTCGGGATGGGCGGAGATGTTTCGCCCCAGGCCGTTGGCAAATCCATGAATCAAGCCGTGTAGAGCGGCGCTGGCATCCCTGCCGGGATGCGATGACTCCCGGGGTCCTGGAATCCGGGGGTGTCGCTGCGCTCGACCCCCGGCTACTGGCTGTGATCCCTCCGGGATCTTTTTGTGGCGGGGCTTTGACAGCAAGCTGGGTGTTCTCAAGAGAAGAGGGCGCGGAGGACGGCGCGGATGATGCTGAAGACGAGGTAGATGGCGCCGATGACGAGGCCGACGGTGAGGATGAGGGTGATGGCGATGATGCCGAGCAGTGTCCAGAGCGGCCACCAGCGTGAGTCGAGGCGTTTGATCCTGCCCTGCCACTGTTGCCATGACTGCCAGTCGTTCGGCATGGATGCCGGGTCGTCGGTGGCGGCGGGCCGGGGTCCGGGGCGGACGGGTGCGATGCCGTCGATTTCGACGACTTCGACTTCGATTTCTTCCGTGATTTCCCCGGGTTCAGGAGGGTTTTCTGTGGCGCGCCGTGTCATGGGTGGGTGTGGGATCTTGGCGATGGAGTGGCCGGAGGCAAACGGAATGAGGGATTTTGGAAAAATGTCGTGTTTTTGGAAGGGGTGGCACGGGCGTGCTTGCGGTGTTGCCGGGGCAGGCTAGGGTTTTGCTGAATGAGTCGCAGAAGAAGAAGACGCAAGGCCGCGGGTGGCGGTGGGTTCTGGAGCAAGGCGGCGATCGTGGTGATCGCGGTGCTGGTGCTTGCGTTTGCGGGGATTTATTCGGCGGTGAGGGGGTATTTGCACAGTGATGGCTTCCGCAAGCTGCTGGCGGCGAAGGTGAGTGATGCGGCGGATGTGGAGGGTGAGTTTTCCCCCTTCCGGTGGGATGGATTTGCGGTCGATTGTGCGTCGTTCGAGGCGCGGGGGGAGGGTGAGATCCGGGCGATGCGGCTGGACGGGATGCACACGGAGGTGGGGCTTGGTGGATTGAAGCGTGGGGTTTGGGAGATCCGTGGGTCGCGCCTGCACCGGGTGGAGGTGGCGGTGGACGCGCGGGGGGGCGGGGTGGAGGAGCGGGTGGAGGAGATGCCGGTCGTGAGGGAATCCGGGCCGCGGGAGCGGCGGGCGGAGGTGAAGTCCGGCTGGTTGCCGCGTGAGGTGGAGCTGCAGGGGCTGGAGGTGGGTGAGTTGGTGGTGCGGGTGGATTTGGACGATGGGCCGGTGTTTGCGGATGGGGTGGGGCTGCGAGCGGAGCAGGTGAAGGGTGGCGGCAGATGGTCGTATGAGGTGGATTTGAGCGGCGGCAGGGTGTCGCTGCCATTCGAGTTTTGCGATGAGGTCCGGTTGAAACGGGCGGCACTGAGGGTTCACGACGAGACGGTGTTTTTGAATTCGGTGGATGCGAGGGTTTGGGAGGCCGGGGTGGTGGATGCGGTGGGTGAGTGGAGTTCCCGGTCCGGGGTGTTTGCGGTGGAGGGTGATGTTTCCGGGGTCGGCTGTGAGGAGGTGTTGAGCGAGGACTGGTCGAAGCGCCTGACCGGGGTGATGTCGACGACGTTTGCGGCGGGCGACCGGAGCGGGGATGTGGTGGCCGTGGGTGAGCTGCGGATTGAAAACGGTGTTTTGACGGCGCTGCCGGTGCTCGATGCGCTGGCGGCCTACGCGGACACGCGGAGGTTCCGGTCGCTGAACCTGAGCGAGGCGCGGACGAAGTGGCGCTGGACGGATGGCGAGACGCGGTTTTCCGAGATGGTGGTGGCGAGTGAGGGATTGATCCGGCTGGAGGGGAGTCTGGTGGTCCGGGGTGAGAATCTGGACGGGAGTTTCCGGCTGGGCTTGGTTCCCGGGACGCTTGCGAGTCTGCCGGGTGCGGAGACGGATGTGTTTGTGCGCGGCGAGCGTGGTTTGATGTGGGCGCCGTTGAGGATCACGGGGACGCTGGATGATCCTGAGGAGGATTTGACGGACCGGTTGATTGATGCGGCGGGGCTGCGGATGTTCGAGATGATTCCGGAAACGGGTGAGCGGGCGATCAAGTTCACGCGCAGGATGATCGACGACGTGCCGGCGAAGGTGGTGGAAGAGGGGAGCAAGATCATTGGCGAGGGGGAGAAGGTGCTGGACGATGTGGAAAGTATTATTGATGGGTTCTTCGGTGGTGGGGGCTGAATGTTGCTGCTAATGAAGGAGTTGTGAAAAAATGGTTTCAATCGTGTCGGATCTGTCACAAACAGCGGGTTGTGGCGGACGTTCCGCGAGCGGACGAATGTGGGCTGACCTCCGGGTTGGCACATTGGCTGCAACCAACCGAGAAAATCCGACATTCGATGCCCAGAGTGCCCGTTGCCCCCCGAATTTCCAGAAGCCGCAGATGTGCGGCGTTTACCTTGATCGAGTTGGTCGCGGTGATCGTGGTTTTGGGCGTTTTGATGACGATGGGGGTGGGTTTGCTGAGTGGCACGGGGGCGCAGTCGCGGAAGGTTTCGACGGACGTGTTGATCGGGATGATCGAGCGCGGGCGGGTGGAGGCGATCACGTCGCGATCGCCGGTGTTGCTGGCGATTGCGGAGCCGGGTGATCTGCCGTCCGGGGATTCGGTGTGCCGGGTGGGTCTTTTTGAGTTGGACGAATGGCCGTCCGGGGATGTGACGGCGGTTGACGCGGTGTTGTTGAGCCGGTGGAAGGAGTTGAAGCCCGGGGTGGTGCTGACCGGGGGTGAGGTGGATGGGGTGAACAATCCGCTGGATGCTCCGGAGATCACGGTGACCTACCTCGCGGGGAACAGCGAGTTGTCCGTGGAGGTGCACGCGCTGGTGTTTCATTCGAGGGGCGGATTGACGTATCCCGAGGGGTCGACGCCGGTTGCGTTCCGGCTGGCGGAGGGGCGCTACCAGAATGGCGAGACGATTTTGGCCAAGAGTGGAGGCGGCGAGGGGGTCCGTGAAAGCCGGTTGAAGGTCGGCCGGGTGATCGCGAGGCCGTATCGATTCGATTGATGATGAATGTGAAGCGCAAACAGGCATCCGATTCCGGAGCGACTCTGATGGAGGCGGTGATTTCGATCGGCGTTCTGGCGGTGGCGCTGCCGCTGGTGTATGGCGCGATGGGTGAGGCGGGACGCAGCGGGATGAATGCGGAGGCGGAGACCCGCAGCGCGTGGATCGTGCCGGTGTGTTTCCAGGAGGTGAAGGCGTCGCGGGAGGGCCGATCGGCGTATTTTCCGGAGACGGCGGATGGGGAGGAGTTTCCGGCCGCCGGCGGGTTGTGGGCGCTGGCATTCACCGCCGAAGGGAAGCTGGCGGGGAAGGTCACGAGTGCGGAGTATGACGCCGGGGTGACGACGGTGGATGGCGAGGGTGTCCGGTATGTCGTGACGATGAGCGCGGAGGAGGAGGCGAGTGAGGATGCCGACGACGAGCCGATGCTGCGGCTGGAGTTCGTGATGGAGTATCCGGCCGGGGTGCCGGCGAAGAAGCGGCGGAGTCTTGAGTTTCAAACGAGAATTCCATGATGCCGGCAAGGATGAAATCAGACGGGTTTACCCTGATGGAGCTGTTGGTTGCGATGGCGGTGGGGTCGGTGATACTGCTGGCAGCGGCGACGTTTCTGGGTGGGACCGGGGAGACCTACAACCGGGTGGGTGGCAACATCGCGGCGGAGCGGGAGGCGCGGGCGCTGGTGTCGCAGATTGCGGATGATTTGGGCACGGCGCTGTATCATGAGGATGGTGTGTTTGATGAGAACGGAGCGGCGGGAGCGTCGTGGGCATCCGACCGGATTGGTTTCCTGAGTTTGCAGCCCGAGTCGGCGCAGACGGATGCGGGGAGGATCGGCGATGTGTGCGCGGTGACGTATTATCTGGATGATCTGGACATCGACGGACGATCGCTGCGCTGTCTGATGCGCGGGTTCCGTGAGAGCAAGGATGTGTTTGACGCGCTATCCGCGGGGTCGGTTTCCTCGTTGTTCGGTGCGCAGGACGGGGTGGACGAGCCGTTGGCGTTCGGGGTGCTGGCGTTTGAGGCGCGGCCGAAGGAGCGGACGGATCAGGGCGAGTGGATCGACTGGGTGAAGGTCGATGGCGGTGACGGGCCGGACGCGCTGGACGTGCGGCTGGTGATCGCGCGCAACGATCTGGCGATGAAGCTGACGGACGCGGGGGACTGGGATGGCGGCGGTTCGTTTGCCCGCCTGCTGGGGGATCCGGGGGACGCCGGGGAGAACAAGGATCTGGAAGTCTATCAAACCATGGTTCGTTTTGGAAACAGTGCAGAGTAAGGAATTCAATATCGCTCGCGGTCGTGCGGCGGGTTTCACCCTGCCGGCGGTGCTCATCGTGGTCGCGGCGCTGCTGATTCTGGCGGTGGGCTTGCTGCTGTTGATCGGGATCGAGCGCAAGACCGCGAGGTCGTATGTGGACCGGCAGCGTGCGGAGCTGGCGGCGCTGGCGGGGCTGGAAGAGGTGCGCGGGCTGATGCTCGGCGAGATGGCGAATGATGACTATCTGGTGATCCGGTCCGAGCTGGATGAGGAGATCACGAGTGGGATGGAGAAGGCGCCGCATTTGTTTGTGGTGCGTGGTGAGGCGGCGGATGATGGCGGGGTGTCCTACCGGTATGTTCCGATGTTCAGTGCGGACGGGGCGCCGGATTCCAGTTCGTTTTTGATGGAGCCGGATCTGGCGGGTTTGACGAGTGCGGCGGATGACGGTCGGCACGAGTTTTCCACCCTGCCGTATCAGGACAAGGTGCGGGTGGCGTGGCAACCGGTGCGCGACGGGGATGGGAAGATGGTGGCGCGCTATGCGTTCTGGGTGGAGGACATGCAGGGGAAGCTGGCTCCGGAGCAGGTGGGGAATTTGAAGAGTGAGGATGGTGAGCACGAGCGGGCGGTCTATCCATTTCCCGCGCCGGGGTTGAATCCGGAGGAGTCCGGCGATGACGAGCCGCCGCTGGACCAGGTGGCGTTGTATGTGCTGGATCACGATGCGAATGAACGCAAGCAGCTCGAACTGGCGAAGACGGTGAAGGGGAATGAGGAGTTGCTGATTTCCCCGGGCTCGCTGCTCGCCGCGGCCGGGGTGGAGCCGCCATTGGAGCGGGGGAGCGACGGGCGGCTGGTGGATGAGGACGCGCGTGCGGTGGAGGAGTCGCTGGCGGCGGGTGTGCAGCCGTATGAGGAGCAGGCGCTGGTGCCGTTTGTCGACGGGATTGATTCGAGTTTGTCGGGAACTCCGAAGTTGAACCTGAACCGGTTGTTGCAGGACGACCGAGGGGATGCGGTGGATGAGATGGCGGAGTTCATCGAAATGGGGCTGCCGGATTTCGCCCTGCGCGGCGGGGGATTCCCGGACGACTATCTGAAGACGCTCGCGGCGAATGCGCTGGACTATGCCGACGAGGACTCGGAGTCGACGCAGGACTGGACGAACTACCGCGGGCTGGATGCGTTTCCGCTGCTGAGCGAGATTGCGCTGCAGATCAACTACGAGGGCATCGAGAGTCTGGGCAGCCGGAAGGTGATGAAGTTCCGGTTTCGGTTGTTCGCGGAGCTGTTCAACTACACCAACCAGGATGTGGAGGGGGACGCGCGGCTGAGTTACGAGGTGTTTCTGGCGATGGACGGTGTTGGGGCGAGCACGGGGGATGTGTCGTTTGATTCGGACGAGTTGCTCGGGGACTCCAGCCAGAGCCAGCACGATCTGGAGAAATCGGGCGACCGCTACTGGACCCCGGAGATTGCGGTGTCGCTGAAGGCCGGGGAATACAAGAGTTATCAGTTTGCGGAGGCGTATTACACGGTCCGGGTGGGTCGTTCGAGTGATTACTATCCAGGTAGTATGGTGTTCAGCCTGATGGAGGACCGGGGGGCGTCCGGGGTGTCGTTGAAATGGAACGATCAGGAGGTGGACCGGGCGGAGAGCATGGTGCGCTATGAGGGCCTGGTGGTCGAGTATGACCAGAACGGGCTGGCCCGCGACGGGTATGGGTTCAAGGTGGGGACGAAGGAAACGCACACCAAGGCGTGCCTTCCCGGGCATGTGTATGACGATTACTGGCCGGACATGTATTACAACATGGGTGACCCGCGGATCACCCGGTATCTGCGGGAGGTGCCGCTGGGCGAGAATGCGTTTCCGGAGAACGCGAGTCCCAACCGCAGGAACATCCGGTATAACATTTACAAGGATGATCAATCGTGGAAGCCGAAGACCTACGCCAGGGTTCTGCCGTCGGAGTGGCCGGACGGCGGCCACAATGCGCCGGTGGGAAGCTGGTCCATGGGGAGCAGCGACAGCACGAGCATCGCCGACCCGAAGTTTGATTTCGACTACGACGAGGACATGGCGACTGCCGCGCCGCAGGTGATTTCCAATCTCGGGCGGTTTTACAGTGCCACCGAGTTGGGGCGGGTGTTCGACCCGGTGATGTACAAGCCGAAGCTATCGACGAGTGCGCTGACGGACGATTTGGTCGATTGGGGGAAAATCCCGAGTGAGACGCCGTGGCCGGACGCGGCGGTGGGCCGCGGTCATCCGAACTGGGGTGGCGGAAACACGTTGCGTATCGGCCGGCCGGAGCATCCCGCGTTCGATGTCGTCGGGCAGCCGGGCCAGCATGCGGCGAGGTTGCTGGATCTGTTTCATGCGGGGATTTCGCGCTCCGCCGACGAGGACGAGCGCGAGGGGAACCTGGTGCGGATTCAAGGACACGTGAATGTGAACACCGCGAGCCGGGATGCGCTGCGTGCGATGGCGGCGGGCAGTCTGCAGATGGATCCGGGGCTTTCGCGGGTGAGGAGCTTTGATCACGATTCGACGAACATGCCATCGGTGCGTCCGCTGACGGTGGTGGCTCCGGAGGATGACATCGAGGCGGACCGGGTGGCGGATGCGATCATTCGTTCGCGGCCGTTTGCGAGTCCGGCGGATCTGGCGATGGCCGAGGAGGCGGACGGGACGCCGGTATTCGGCAACAAGGATGTGTATTCGAACGGGGACGTCATCCAGTGGAACGATTCAGCGGCGGAGGAGGTGTTCGCACGGGTGTATGAGGCGTCGACGACCCGGTCGCGGAACTTCCGCGTGTGGGTGGTCGGTCAATCGGTGGTGGAGCGCACGGGGGGAGAGGCTGAGGTGCTGGCGGAGGTCGGGCGTTGTTTCTCGGTGTTCGCGGATCCGGGCGAGCGTGATGAGGATGGGGCAATCAATCCGGATCATTTCAACATCAACGTGCAATCGAACAATGAATTCTAACGGTATCTTGGTAAAATTAACGGGTGTGTTTCTCACGCTGCTGGCGCTGGCCGGCGGTGTGCGGGCGCAGGAGGAGGCGTCGGGTCCGCTGGGCTTTTTGCGCCTGGTCAACGGGGTGAACCACGGGACCGGTGATCTGGTGATGAAGGTGGACGGGGTTTCGGTGAGGGATGAGGGATACAAGCTTGGCAGCCGGACGGGCGGGATCCCGGTCAGTCCGGGAATGCGGCGGGTGCGATTCGAATGCGAAGGGGTGGAGCCCGGAGAAACCACGGTGCATGTGAAGAAGAGCGACACGACCATTCTGGTGCCGTTTTCGGAGTTGGTTCCGGCGACGGATGAGAAGCCGGCGCATTGGACGATCCGGGTGCTGAGGTTGAAGCAATACAGTGCCGAGAAGGAGCGTGTGGCGACCTTTGTGTCGGTGTCCCGGCATCCGGAGCTGAAGCTTGAGGTGCGGCAGGGGAAGGACAAGTGGGAGACGGTGCACGTGAAGCGCCTGAGTTTCGCGCGGGTGAATCTGGAGCAGCCGAGAGGATACGTGCAGGTGCGCTGCGGAGACGTGAAGCTGAAGGATATCGTGTTGGCCGGTTACAGCAACCACGTGTCGGTGCTGTATGACGATGATGACGGAGTCCTGCGGTCGAAACCCTTCATTGACTACAAGTATGTGAGCCCCGAGTGATTTAGATCCCGGATGGGTGCGACGAGTGAGTCTCCCCGCATCATCCGGATCACCAGGCGGCCGGTGTTCCACTGGTCCGTTAGAACCCCTCTTCCCCCAAACCACTAATCATATGAAAACAACGATAACCCCCGTAATTGGTGCCTTTCTGGTGGCTTCGGTCACTTTGAGCGCACAACCCGTCATCACGTCGCTGGATCCGGTCAACGGTGCCGGCGATGTTGCCACCACCGCCGATTTTCTCGCAACGTTCGATCAGGACATTCAGGCGGGAACCGGCTTTGTGACCCTCTACAACGCCGCGGACGATTCCGTGGTGGAGACCTACGATGTGGAGAGTTTCGATGTGGATTTCTACGCCAACGAGCTCTACATCGCACCCAGCGGACTGACTGAGGGGACGAGTTACTACATCCAGATCGACTCGACTGCGGTCGAGGATACATCCGGTGCCGCGTTTGCGGGGATTGCCGACACGACCACCTGGTCGTTCACCGTTCCGGGCCCCCTGGGCATCGGCGCTGGCTACAGCCAAGACTTTTCAACTTTCACTTCTCTGGAGACACTTCCGGACGGCTGGGAGTTGACTGGTGAAAATACGAATTACGGTGGCGATTGGGGGACCGGGACAGCTGGCGGCACCCGTGGAAACGGCACGCTTGGTTATCAGCCGGCGAGCACCGCGGACAACCTCCAGGCTACGCTGACCCTCTCGAACGACACCGGCGCTGAAATTACCGACCTTACGATCGCTTATAAGGGCCGCGTGGCCCGCACGGATCAGGGAAGGTCGCCCGTCTTCACGGTAATTCTCGATGAAACCGAGATTCCGGCGCTCTCCTATAGTACGGCGGGCAATGTCGACAACGAGCAGAAGCAGGTAAGTGTCAGCGGGCTCTCCATTGCCGATGGGCAGTCATTCCAGATTCAATGGGCCGCGGATCGTGGCCTAGGGTCGGGTAGCTCCAAGCAAATCGGTATCTCCGAAGTTTCCGTATCTGTTGGTTCTGCCACTACCTCTCCGATACTTGCCGGTACCACGTTGGATTTGCTCACCCTGACTTCGTCCGGTATTGATGTCGCATCGGAAGTGCTTGCGGATGGCGGCGCATCGGTGACGGCAATGGGGTTCGTTTATTCTCAAACCAGTTTGAACGCCGATCCACAAATTGGTGGCACGGATGTCACCCAACTTGCTGATGGAGCTCCGGGAGTGACGACGTTTTCGGCTACTATCAGTGGGCTGACTGCGGATACCGAATACAGCGTGTGTTCCTACTCGACCAATAGCGAGGGCACTAGCTACTCGCCTGTCGTGACCTTTACCACCAATATGGAGGCTCCGTTGTTCACCGGAGACTACACCGAGGCGTTCGATGCGTTTGACGGAACGTTTCCGGCGGGCTGGACCGGTGTTTCCAGTGCCGGTTCCAACTCTTTTCTCGGCGACTGGGGAGATGGTTCTGCTGCTGGATTCCGCGGGAACGTAAGCAATCCGGGAGTTCTGGGATATCAGCACACCAGTGGCAGTGGAACACTGATTGTCACGCTCACGATGCAAAACGATACTGGTGGCGTGCTTGACGAACTTTGGGTTTCCTATCTCGGTCGTGTCGAGCGGGCGAGCGAAGGCCGTTCTCCCGCTTGGACGGTTTCCGTCGATGGAACTGACGTGCCCGCTCTCTACTACACGACCGACGGAACTCCGGTGGAGTCCGGAAATCCCGGCTCCGACCAGACTCTGGTTACCCAGCTCACAGGCCTAGCGATTGCAGATGGCGCCGAGTTTTCCATTATCTGGGTGTGTGACCGGGGCGAGCCTTCGGGTTCGTCTCGCCAAATTGGTATTTCCAATGTGGTGCTTTCCACCAGTGAAATCGGAGTCGGCGACTACAGCACCTGGGCGTCGATGAACGGCGTGACTGAAGGAGCAACGGGCGACGACGACAACGACGGCATCGCCAACCTGATGGAATACGGTCTCGGTCTCGATCCGCAAGTGGCGGATGGTGCTCCGGGCAGTTATTCGGGCGGTGTGCTGAGTTTTACGAAAGGTTCCGATGCCGTGAGTTACGGTGATGTGAGCTGGACGATCGAGCAGTCATCCGACCTGGAAAACTGGGTGGCGGTGACTCCGGATACCGATGACTCCAGTGAGATCAGTTATACGCTTCCGACGGGCGAGACGAAGGTCTTCGTGCGTTTGGTGGTGGAGTAGTAATCCGGATTTTCAGATCCACGCTGAAGGGCGGTTCCGGAAACGGGGCCGCCCTTTTTTCATGCTCCGGGGCGGGTGTTTTGATCTTCTGGGCGGCGGGTGGAGGGGTTAGGGTAGGGCATGCGCCGGCTCCGCAATGATCTTCCCTATACGTTTCGGTCTCCGGTGGCGGGGAGTTGGGTGCGCCCGCTCGGGGTGCTGGTGAACCGTGAGGCTCACTTGCGGAGGAAGTATCGGGTGGAGGAAATCGAGGACGAGGGGTTCGGGCGGGTGCGGGAGCTGTGCCGGGACGGGCATGCGGTGTTGCTGGCGCCGAATCATTCGGATCATTCGGACCCGCACGTGTTGATCGAGCTGGGGGCGCGGCACGGGCTGCAGCCGTTTTTCATGGGGGCGCGGGAGGTGTTTGAGACGAGTGCGGCGGCGGCATGGGCCTTGCGGCGGATGGGGGTGTTTTCGGTGGACCGGGACGGTCCGGATCTTTCCGCGATCAAGACGGCGATTTCGATTCTCGCGAAAGAGCAGGAGCCGCTGGTGGTGTTTCCGGAAGGGGAGATCTATCACCACCACCGCAGGCTGGACCCGCTCAACGAAGGGGTGGCGTCGATCCTGCTGAAGGCATCCGGAAGGATGGCGGACGGGCGCAAGGCGTTTCTGGTGCCGGTGGCGTTGCGGTTTGATCACGATGCATCGGTGGAGGCGACATTTTGCGATCGTTTGTCGAGTTTGGAGGCGCGGATCGGCTGGACTCCGAAGCCGGCGATGGGGGTGGACGAGCGGGTGCTGCGGCTGGCGAACGGGGTGCTGGCAGTGAAGGAGACGGAGTTTCTGCCGGAGGCGGGCAGGGGGCCGATTGCCGGGCGTCTGCCGCAGTTGTGCGACAACCTCCTGACGGACGTGGAGGGGCGTTATCCGAAGGACGCGAGGGCGGAGACGCCGCCGGAGCGGGTGCGTGCGCTGCGGTTCCGGATCCGGCGTCGGTTGCTGGATGCGGAGAAGCCCCCATCGGCTGGAGAGCGGGAGGTGCTGCTGGATGATCTGGACCGGGTGTTCACGGCGCTGCAGGCGCACAGCTACATCGGGGACTACCTCACGGACGATCCGACGGTGGACCGGCGGGCGGAGATGATCATGAAGCTGGAGGAGGATCTGCTGGGGTTTCCGGGCTACCCTGTTGCGCGGACGGCGCGGGTGACCGCGGGTGAGCCGATGCCGGTGAGCGACTGGCTGGAGAGCGGGGATTTGCCGCGCAAGGGGGGCGCGGGCGAACTCACCAGGCGGCTGGAGGAACGCTTGGGCGGGATGCTGGAGTGAGGCGGTTCACAGCGGGCGGAAGAGCACGAACGGTGAGACGACGAGGGCTTCGAACCGGGTGTCGGTGTCCTGCCATTGTCTGGCGTGGAGGTCGCCGATTTGCACGAGATCGCCGGATTTGAGCCATGCCTTGACCTGGTCGGTTTGGTTTTCCGCGAAGGCGGCCCCGACGCGGGTGAGTTCGAGTTCGGGGTCGACGAAATAGAGGCTGCCGTTGCTGCAGTGGGGCGCGAGGTATGACCAATCGACCGTGCCGGTGTATTGGCTGAGTTTTTCGCTGGTGCTGAGGTCGTCGGTGCCGCCGAGAATCGAGTATTTCATCGGTTCCGGCTGCGTGTGGTCAGGCGGGGTCATGGCGCTTGAGTGAGGGAATTTTCGTGTTCGCGCAGTTTGCGGTCGGCGAAGAATGGGCCGGCGGGAAGCAGGGCGGCGATGCCGGTCAGGGCGGCGGTCTTGAAGGGCAGCCTGGCGTGGAGGAGGGCGGCGAGAAGGAGTGAGTAGAGCGCGATGAAGAGGACGCCGTGGGCCCAGCCGACGATTTTGACGGCCATGTCGATGCCGCCGAGGTGTTTGAGCGGCATGGCGATGAAGAGCAGGATGAGAAAGGAGCAGCCTTCGGTGATGGAGGTGGCGCGGAGGGTGCGCATGAGGTTCATGGCGCGGAGGATCAGGAGGGAAGATTCAAGAATCAAGAGTCAAGATTCGGCGCTTCGATGATGGTGCAGACGGAGTCACTGATGGTGAAGCGCACGTTGTGGCCGCAGAGGTGGGCGCCGTAGATGCGGTGCGGGTCGGTGGAGCCGGCGGGCGGGCGGGGGTCGAGTGCGAGGGCCTCGCGGATGAGGGTGCGGGCACGGGCGGAGAGCGGGGCGAGGTCGGCGGCGGCCTTGTCGGTGAGTTCGACGGTGAGGCGGGGGATGGGGTCGGTGGCGAATCCGGCGGTGGCCCCGGGCAGGGCCTCGGCGTAGGGGAGGTAGGGTTTGATGTCGTAGACGGGGGTGCCGTCGATCAGGTCGAGTCCGCCGAGTTTGAGGACGGGGTGTTCCGGGCCGGAGGATTCGATGCCTTCGAGGCGGACCAGCGAGAGTCCGAGGTGGTTCGGGCGGAACGTCGAGCGGCTGGCGAAGACGCCGATGCGTGTGTTGCCGCCGAGGCGGGGTGGGCGGACGGTGGGCTTCCACCCCTGGCCGGCGGTTTCATGGAAACCGAAGATCAGCCAGAGGTGGGAGAATCCATCGAGCCCACGCACGGCTTCCGGGCTGCGGAAGGGCGGGTGGAGGACCAGTTCTCCGAAGGCGGAGGGGCAGAGTCCGGGTTGGCGCGGGACGGCGAATTTCCCCCCGAAGCAAGAGCGGACGGTGCCGATTGGATCGAGGGTCATTTGGCGGGGTCAGTGGGTCTTGAAGTGGACGGACGAGCGGAGTTGACCGTTTTCGCGGCGCGAGTGGACGGTCATTTCGTCGAGGTTTTCAAGGGCGTCGATGACCTCGCGGATTTGCTCGATTTGTTCGTCGTTGGAGTTTCCGCCGAAGAGGGATTCGGAGTTCTTCTGGACGACGTCGAGGGTTTCGACGGAGAACTTGCGGAGCACGTTGAAGTCCATTTCGAACCAGAGGCCGGTGCGGGTTTCGCCACCGGCATCGGCAGCGGCGATGAGGTCGAGCGCCTGGTTTTTGGAGGTGGAGGCGGCGAACCAATGGTCACCGATGGTGACGGACGGGACGAAGTCGTCGTTGAAGAAGGGCATGGAGAAGAACCATGTGGTGTTGCCGTCGCGTTCCGAGCTGAGCGGCTTCTGCATGGGGATTTCGTTGCCGGAAATCTCGCTGATTTTGGCGAGGATGTTGGTTGCGCTGGCATTCACCTGTTGCCATGAGGAGGCGATTTTGGCGCGGTCGGTGACCGGGGAAATGAGCGAGATGCGGGGGAATTTGGCTTCGTCGGCGATTTCCTGGGAGATGCCGGGGACGGTGGGGAACGAGCCGTTGAGGTCGACGACCATTGCGCTTTCGGCGCCGAGGCCGTCCGCGAAGTCACCGCTCATGGCGTCCCAGAGTGCGACGACGTCCGGGCGGAACTTGGTTTCGAAGAGTTCGGCCATTTGTTTGAACTCACCGAGTTCGCCGTCGGTGGCGGGGGCTTCGGCGACTTTGGATGCGAGCGCGTAGGCGGTTTCGGCGAGGACCTCGAGGTATGCGCGTGAGGCGGCGTCGGATGTGGCGTCCGCGGTCATGTTGGCGAACATGAAGACGTCTTCGCCATTGCCGAGCGGGGCGAGTTTGTTGGGTGACTGCCAATCGACGGAGCCGCTGTCGAGGCCGCCGAAGCTTTCGATTTTGAGCCCTTGTTCGAAGAAGGCGACCTTGCCGGCATCCTGGTGTGATGCGAGTTTGCGGAGAGCGGATTCGCGTTCGCCGACGAGTTGGAGGAGGCTTTCGATGTCGCGGGTGTCGCCGAGGCCGCCGGATTCGGCGAGGCCGTCGCGGATGCCGTTGGCGATTTCGGTCATTCCGCCGGCGTTTTCGAGGGCGGTTTGGATGAGGGCGTCGTCACCGTAGGCGACGGCGGCGAGGTTTTTGCTGGCGTAGGGGTCGAAGAACGCGAGTTTGCCGGTGGCGCCGAGGGAGGATGCGGGGGATTCCGCGAGGACGAGGGCATCTTCGGACGGGCCGAAGAAGAGGACGACGTATTCGCCGACGGTTCCGGAGACGGCGACGAGGTTTTTGGGGGCGATGGCCTTGATGAGTCGGTCGGCGTTTTCGGTTCCGATGGCTTCTTCCATGCCGGCGCGGTCCTGTTCCATCATTTCGACGATTTTCGCGCCGAGGACTTTGTAGCCGGCGAATTTGGCGCCGGTTTTTTCGATTTCGACGGGTTCGATCATGCCTTCCATCATGCCGAGGTATTGGACCATGGATGCGAGTTGTTGTTCGGCGCCGGGGCGCTGGTCGTCGGTGGTGTGGAATGCGAGGTAGAGCGGGGGCATGCCGAGTTTTTCGATGATGCCGATGCCGCTCTGTGGGTCCTGCATGAGTTCGAGGATCATTTCCTCGTCGAACTGGTTTCCGGCGGCGGCACCGAGTGCGTCGCCCTCACCGGTTTGGATGGCGGTGGCCAGTGCCTTGGCGAGCGCCTTCATTTGGAAATGGGTCGAGCGGTTGTTGAGGGTGAGCAGGTTGGCCAGCTGGTCCTTGGTGGTGGCGCCGGAGGCGAGGGTGAACTCGGTGGCGAAGAGTGCGGCGGGTCCGGTGGGTCCGGTGGGTTCACCGGGTGCGGCGGGGTCGGGGTCGGCGATGGGGCCGCCGAGGCCCATCTGGGCGCGGACGAGTTCCCATAGTTTGGAAGAGGTGACGTCCTCGGTCATTTGTGATCCGTTGTAGACGGACAGGAGGACTTCGATATCCGCGGGGAGGTGTTTGGCGAACCCGAGTTTTTCGGCGCGTGCGTCCGCATTCATTGCGGGGGCTGGCGGTTGGGTTTCCGGGGCGGTGGTGGGCGTGGTGGTGGCGGCCGATGGTTCGGGTGCCGCCGCCGTTTCCTGTTTCTTACATGCCGCAAGGCCGAGGCCTACAACGGGGATCAATAGCCAAATCGCTCTGTTTTTCATAACCGATGATAGCTAGAACCAGTGACGGAATGGCGGCAAGTATATAGAGGGCGGATTTTTGGAGTGGCGGCATGAAAAAAGGCCGGGGCGCGTGGTGCGCTCCGGCCTTGGCGAGTCGAGTGGCGAGTTGGATTACTCGGCTTTGTTTTTCTTCGGAGTTTTGGCTTTCTTCGATTGTTTCTGGAAGGCCTTGCGTTCCTCCTTGGTCAGTTTGCCATCGCCATCGGCGTCCATTTTCTTGAATGCGGCGCGGGCGGCCTCTTCCTTGAATTCCTTGCCGGATTTCTCGAAGCGGATTTTGGATTTGGCGACGAATTCCTCCTCGGTGACGGCGGCGGCTCCTTTTTTCTTGGAAGCGTTTTCGGCGACCGCGCTGAAGCTCATGGCGAAGACAGCGGCGAGGGCGATGGTGAGTGCGTTTTTCATATGATGAATGTGAGTTTTGTGAACCGGGATGACCGGTGTCGGAAATGTGATCTTCGGGGGTGGATTTGCAATGCAAATTTGCGGCGATTTCACGCGCGGGGCGGCGGGTGGGGGCGGCCGGTCATCCCCGCGGTTGCGGGGGTGGGGCGGTTACTTGTCGGTGCGGAATGGGGTGGCGGGGAGGCCTTCCGGGTTTTGGAGGTTGCAGACCGGGTTGTTCGCCCATGCGTAGCGGACGTGGACGGGGTTCGGGATGTCCGGGTTTGAGACTTCGACCTGGTTTTTCCCCTTGAGTTTGCCCTTGGCCCATTTCCAGTTGAGGTCATCTCCGGCGATGGCGAAGCCGACCACGTGGTGGACGTCGGCGGTGTCGAGTTTGGAGCCGAAGGTTTCGAAGGTGACGGTGATTTTGCCGTTTTCGGCCTTGTGTGACTGGTAGCGCGGGGATTCGCAGACGAGTTGGTCGAAGCCGTAGGTTTTGTTGAGTGCGTGGCGTGCGAGGCGGCGTGCGACGGTGAGTTTGTCGGTCGGGTGGATGTCGTTGGCCTCGCCGGATGTGATGATGACGGCCTGGCCGGTGTGGGGCAGGCTGAGGGTGGCGGTCTGGGCGTCGCGGAGGGCGGCCCATTTGGCGTCCTGGAGGGCGGGTGGTTGGGGGGATTCCGCCTGGTAGTCGGCGAGTTGCGCCCAGTAGAAGGGGAAGTCGCCCTGGTTCCATTCAGCGCGCCAGTGGTTGATCATGGACGGGAAGAGGGTGGCGTAGTTTCCGGCACGGCTGGAGTTGGCTTCTCCCTGATACCAGATGACGCCGCGGATGCCGTAGCCGATGAGCGGGCGGAGCATGCCGCCGTAGAGGTTGCCGGGGCGGCGCTGGCTGTTGAGCATGGCCTGGGGGCCTTTGGGCGCCTTGCGGGTGAAGCGTTTGCCTGCTTGTTCGGCGGCTTGTTTTTCGGCGTGGAAGCTGGCGAGGCGTTTTTGGTGGGCGGCTTCCCGTTGGGGGATGGTGGTTTCGATCTTGCGCCAGTAGTCGATTTGTTCGCTGTTGCGCGGGTCGGCGTCGAAGACGTCGCGGCGGAGCCATGCTTCGGCGGCGGATCCGCCCCACGAGTTGTCGATGAGGCCGACGGGGACGCCGAGGTTTTCCTCGAGGATACGACCGTAGTAGTAGCCGACTGCGGAGAAGTCCGCGATGGCGGTGGTGTCGGTGGCGGGGGTCCAGGAGGCGTTGAAGTCGTCGAGTGGTTGCTGGCTGGCGACGTTGGGCAGTTTGAGGAGGCGGATGGCGGGGTGGTTTTCGACGAGGAGGTCGAGGTCGGCACCGGTGGATTTGGCCATGGGGAAGCGCATGTTCGACTGGCCCGAGCAGAGCCAGACTTCGCCGACGAGGATGTCGTTGACGGATGTTTCTGATGATCCGGAGATGGTGAGGGTGGCGGGTTCGGCGGATGCGGGGCGGGCGGGGAGGGTGAGTTCCCAGCGGCCGTTTTCACCGGTGGCGGTGGTGCTGGCGGACGAGCCGGAGAAGGATGCGGTGACGGTTTGTCCGGCGTGGTCCCAGCCCCAGATGCGGATGGGGAGGTCGCGCTGGATGACCATGTGGTCGGAGAAGAGCTTGCTGAGTTTGAGCTCGGCGGCGGCGGGCAGGGCGAGCGCGGTGAGGAGAAGGGGCGTCAGGATTTTCATGTGCAGGGTGATACGGTGGCGGGGCTGTGGGTGTTTCCGGAGGAAAAGAAAACCCGCCATCCGGGGTGGATGGCGGGTTTGCAGAGTGGTCGGGTGTGGGGGTTATTCGGCGGGTTGTGGTTTTTTGGGGATGATCTGTTGTTTTTCCTCGTCGATTTCCCGGGCCATTTCGGAGATTTTCCTGAGTGCGGCCTTTTTGGATTCGGCGGCGGTTTGCTCGGGGGTTTTGGTTTCGGTCGGGGTTTGATCGGTTGCCGGTTGGGCGGGGGGGTCGGTTTTCTCCGGCAGTTTGGCGGCGTGGGTTTCGAAGTCCGGCAGGGGTGGTTCGGGGACGGTGATTTCCTCTTCGGTTTCCTCTTCCTTCGGCAGTGCCGGCACGGCGATGGGCGGGGTGACTGCAGCGACCGGTTTGCCGGGGGCGGGTGCCTTGACGGGCGGGGTGTGGACGATGCCGCCGGGGGTGGTGTGGACGCTGCCGGTTTCCTGCGGGCTTTCCCCTTGTTCGGGGGCTTCCGCCTTGGTGATGAGGTCGGCGCGTTGTTTGAGGACCGGGGCGACGGTGGTCTCGGAGACGACGAAGGTGCGGCCGGCGAGTTTTTTCTCGGATTCGAGTTTTTCGGTGAGTTGCTTGAGGCGTGCGGCGAAGGCTTCGTCGGCGGTTTTGGCGGCTTCTTCGGATTCGCCTTCGGGTTTGTTGCGTTCGGTGGGAAGGGTGGCTTCGACGTCGACGGTCATCAGGCAGGTGTCGGGTTTTTCGCCGTCTTCGGTTTCTTTTTCGGGGATGAGTCCGATGGTGTAGGTGAAGCCTTCGGCGGTTTCGATGACGACGGTTTGGCGGCCTTCCTTGGCGGCGCGGTTTTCGACTTCTTCCGCGGGCACGACGTCGTCGAAGCGGGCGTATGAGAAGAGGGATTTGAGCGGGTTGGCGGTTTCGGTGTTGACGGTTTCGTCGGATGCGGCGTTTTCGATATCGAACTCGGCTTGCTCATCCTTGCGGGTGAGTTTCCATGCGAGTTTGCCGGTGGCGTCATCGGTGAGGCTGACGGAGGTGATTTTTTCCGGTGAGAAGAAGTCGGAGACGAGCCAGCGGGAGGCTTCGTCGCTGACGGAGGGGAACAGTTCGTTGACGGCGTAGAATCCGGAGTCGTCATCGAAGTTGCGGATGTAGCGGCCGACGGTGCCGCCGCCCATCATCATGGGATTGGCCGAGGAGGATTTCTGTTCGATGGATTTGCCGAGGCCGATTTTTGCGATTTGTTTGCCGGAGGGGTCCTTGAAGGTGGCGATGAGGCCGTGTTTTTCGGCGCTTGAGGCATCCGGGTCGAGGCCGAAGCGGGGTGCGAACGAGGGGCCGGCTTCGAGGGCCTGGGTGACCTTGAGTTCGGCGAGGTCGCGGAGGAATGAGTTCACATAGTTGGTGTTGGCGGGGTAGTCGTCGCGTTCGGCGATGGTCCACGCGCCGTCCTTTTTGTTGAGGGTGATGGTTTGCGCGGCGCCCTTGATTTCGATGGTGGTGGCGTCGGTGGCGGGGAATTTCCCGAACAGCGAGTCACCGATGGAGCGGTTGGTGGCGCTGTCGGTGGAGCGGGTTTGGGCGAGTTTGAGCGTGATCACCGCGAGTCCGAGGACGGCGGCGATGACCCAGAGGGTGATGACCTGACGTTTGTTCATGTGAGATGGTGTTTGAGGGTTTGGAAGGAGGGGTGGTTGGGGGTTAGCGGGCGCGGGTGGCGCGGCGGCGGGCGGCGAAGAGGCCGAGCCCGACGAGGATGACGATGGCGGGCATGGCGGCGACGTTGAAGAGGGTGATGGTGCCGGCGAGTTTGTCTTTCCTGCTGCGGAGTTCCTTTTGTTGTTCGCGGATGAGTTTGGCGTATTCGACCTGTTGTTCGCGGAGTTTGGCGATTTCGGCTTCCTGAGCGGGTGAGAGGAAGAGGTCGCGGCTGTTGGTTTTCTGAGCCTGCAGTTCGTTGAGGCGGGTTTGGGCGGCTTGTTCCTTTTCCCTGAGTTCGTCGATTTTCCTGCCGACTTTTTCGTTGAACTCGGCCTCCATGTCCTGGATCACGGTGAACGGGCGGCGGGTGGCCGAGCGGGAGCGGGATCCGATGAGGTGTTTGGAGCCGATGGCCTGGTCGAGCAGGTTGAGGAGGAGGGAGGAGTTTCCGTTCACCGGGGTGGCGACGGGCATGCCGCCGAACTCGATGGTGCGGTATGCGATCTGGTCGTAGAAGGCGTCGACATCGGCGATGAGGAAGACGTTGCCGGGGGATTGAGCCTCGGTGAGGTGGGACGGCGGGTCGGCGGGTTTGTCGCCGTCGGATTCTTCTGATTCTTTTGCTTCATCAGCGTCGGTTGGTTCATCGCCGGGTAAGCCGTCGGGGAAGGCGGATTCGAAGTTGCCGGAGAGGCGGGCGACGACGTCGAATGGTTTGCCGGCGGAGCGGAAGGCGGTGGCGAGGGTGGGGTCCATGCTGGCTGCGCGCATGGAGTCGACGAGTCCGGCTTTGGAGGTGGTGCGGACGAGTGAGTCTGTGGTGATGCCGGGGGTGGGGTCGATGGTGAATCCGCCGGGCAGGTAGAAGGTCATGCTTTCGAGGTCGCGGGTGATGACGCTGTCTTTGACGGGCATGTTGTCCTTGCCGAAGGTGAGCACGGCGATGCTGCTTTCGGTGCGGGAGATTTGCGATGCGAGGCCGGGGTCGGCGAGGGTTTGGTCGGGGTCGAAGGTGACGCCCCATGCCTTGAGGAGGTTGGGCAGGTTGGAGTTGAGGGGGATGCCCTGCATGCCCATCATCGGGTTTCCGCCGCCGGTGGCGCGGGCGACCGCGGAGTGGGCGTCGAGGGCGGCGATGACGGTTCCGCCCTTGAGGAGGTATTGGTCGATGGCGAACTCTGCCTGTTCGGTGATGTTGGCGGGGTGGAAGAGGAGCAGTGCCTTGATTTCATCCGGGTCGATGGACTCGGTGGTCATGGGGATGTTTTCGAGGGTGAACGACTGCTGGAGCTGGCCGTAGATGATCCACGGTTGCGAGGGCTGCTGGCCGGGCATGGTGGCGGGGCCTCCGGCGATGTTGAGCTCGGACATGATGCCGATTTTGGGTTTGACGGGGGTGGTGACGTCGTCGATGGCCGTGGAGAGGTGGTATTCGAGCATCGTTTCGTCGCGGGGGTCGAGGAAGGGGATGACGGTTGTCTTGTCGAGGCAGTTGACGGCGAGGCCGAAGTAGAGGTTCTGGTCGTCGAAGCGCTGGCCGTTGATGCCGTCGAGGTTGGCGGAGTCTTCGGCGTCGGTGTCCGGTTGTGGGTCGAGGTTTTCGATGCGGAGTTTGCCGTTGGAGAGGGATGCGTATTCCTTGAGGAGGTCGTCGACGCGGCGCATGTAGAGTTTCATTTCCTCCGGCATGTAGTCGGTATTACGAGTGGCGTAGTAGCGGACGACGACGGGGGTGTCGAGTTCGGCGAGGATGGCCTTGGTTCCATCCGAGAGGGTGTGGATTTGTTTTTCGGTGAAGTCCGCGCCGCGGTTGCCGAGCGGGGTGAGGGCGACGAGCCAGTTGGCGAGGATGGCGATGGTGACGAGGGCGGCCACACCGAGGGCGGCGCGTGTGACTGGGTGGGTGGTTTTCATGGTAAAGTCGGGATGTCTGAAAGTGTGGGAATCCGGGGTGGGGGTGGATCAGGAGCGTTTCGACGAGAGGATGGCGCTGGTTCCGAGGAGGGAGACGAAGATGAAGGATGCGAACCAGACGGCGTCCTGGAGGCGGAGCAGGCCGCGGTTGAGGGAGCGGAAGTGGTCCCAGACGCCGATGGAGACGACGCCTTCGACGATGGCGGGGGAGGCGATTTTGCCGAGTTCGCGGGTGAAGTCGTCATATCCGCAGAGGACCATGGTGACGCATGCGGCGACGGAGACGATGAGGCAGACGACCTGGTCGCGGGTGCATGCGCTGACGAGCATGGTGATGGCGAGGAAGGTGCAGCAGACGAGGAAGGACCCGATGTATCCGGAGAGGATGGCGCCGTTGTCGGGGTTGCCGAGGTGGTTGACGGTGAGGACGATGGGGAAGGTGAGTGCGAGTGCGACGAGCCAGACGGATGCGGCGGCGAGGTATTTGCCGAGGATGGCGCTCCAGGTGGAGAGCGGGAGGGTTCCGAGGAGTTCGATGGTTCCGGTGCGTTGTTCGTCGGACCAGAGTTTCATGCCGACGGCGGGGGCGAGGAGCATGTAGATCCACGGGTGCCAGAAGAAGAAGCTCCATTCGAGTGATGCGTCGCCGATGCGCATGAACTGGCCGAATGAGAAGGTGAGGCCCATTGAGAGCAGGAGGAAGATGACGATGACGGCGTAGGCGGTGGGTTGGGCGAAGTAGGAGGAGAGTTCCCGTTTGTAGACTGTGAGGGCTGACATGTGAGAGGTGGAAGTTGAGGTTTGAGGTCCGGGTGGGGCGTCGGGGTCAGGCGGCGGGTTGTTCGGTGTCGCGGGTGGTGACGCTGCGGAAGAGGTCGGTGAGGGAGCCGGTGCCGGATTGTTTGATGAGTTCGGCGGGTGTTCCGTCGGCGACGATGCGGCCGCGGTCGACGATGACGGCGCGGGTGCATGCGGCTTCGACTTCCTCGAGGATGTGGGTTGAGAAGAGGATGGCCTTGTCCTTGCCGAGGCGTTTGATGAGTTGGCGGACTTCGTGTTTCTGGTTGGGGTCGAGTCCGTCGGTGGGTTCGTCGAGGATGAGGACTTCGGGGTCGTGGAGGAGTGATTGGGCGAGGCAGGTGCGGTGGCGGTAGCCTTTTGAGAGGGTGTCGATGGATTGTTTGGCGACGGACTGGAGGAAGCAGGTTTCGATGGCTTTTTCGACGGCGTCCTTTTTGGCGTTGCCGGAGATTCCGCGGACGGATGCGCAGAACTTGAGGAATCCGAGCACGGTCATGTCGTGGTAGAGTGGGGCGGATTCGGGGAGGTAGCCGATTTTGGTTTTGGCCTGGCGCGGTTGGTCGATGACCGAGATTCCGCAGACTTTGGCGTCGCCGGAGCTGGGTGGGAAGAACCCGGTGATCATGCGCATGGTGGTGGATTTTCCGGCGCCGTTGGGGCCGAGGAATCCGAGGACTTCGCCTTTGGTGACGGTGAACGAGAGATCGTCCACGGCCCGTTTCGAGCCAAACTGTTTGGTGAGGTTTTCGACTTCGATCATGGATAGTGGATGGTGTGTTACGGGGAAATGGGTGGTGCCGGCGGGCCGGAGTGATGAGAGGGCGTGATGAGAGGGTTTACGCGCGCGTAAGCGGAGCGGCGGAGCGGGTTTGTTTGAAAAAATATGCGGATGGGGGATTGGGGCGTGGAAACCGTGATGGTGGAGGTGTTTTCTATCCGGCTTGCAAGGGCCGCGGGCATGTGGATGGTTGTTCTAACGATGGAAAGTCTTGAGATTCCCGACCGGTGCGGTGTGATGCTGTTGCCTGATTGCACGTTGTTTCCGCACGGCGGTCTGCCGCTGTATATCTTCGAGCGGCGCTACCGGAAGATGCTGGAGGATGCGCTGGAGGGGGATTGTTTGTTTGCGGTGGGGCGGCTGACGGGTGAGGAGACGGGGGATCCGGCGGAGTATTCGGCTCCGGTGGGGACGATCGGTCTGGTGCGGGCGTCGCGCGAGCAGGAGGACGGGACGTCGCAGTTGTTGCTGCACGGGGTGATCCGGGTGAGGTTCAATGGCTGGGTGGACGAGCGGGAGTATCCGGTGGCGGAGATTGAGCCGATTGTTTCGGTATTCGAGCCTTATGATCAGGTGGATGCGGCGATGAAGACGCTGCGGGGTGCGGTGGAGGATGCGGTGCGGGGGCTGCCGGATGAGGTTCAGGCGGGGGTGTTCACGTTGCTGGACCGGGCGGACGGGCCGGGGTTGATGACGGACATTGTGAGCCAGCAGTTCGTGCAGGATGTGGATCTCCGGCAGCGGTTGCTGGAGTTGGGGTCGGTGGGGGACCGGATTCCGTTGTTGTGTGAATACCTGCGTCTGGCGAGCGAGAGGGCGGACGATTGAGGTGGGGGTGGGGGTGGCGAATGTGACGGATTCGGCACTCAAATGTGGGTGAGGAAGGGGTGCTGGGTTTGGGAGGGTGCTGTCGGGAGTCGGTGTTGGCTTCCGGCAAGTGCATGAAGATTGACATTGTGACGGATACTTTCGCCCCGGACGTGAACGGGGTGGCGATGACTTTGGGCCGGTTGACCGAGGGGTTGCGGGTGCGGGGACACCAGGTGCATGTGATTCACACGGGAGCGGAAGCGAAGCGCGGCGAGAGTTGTGCGTCGGCGCTGGCGCTGCCGGGATACAAGGAGGTTCGGGTCGGGCTGCCGAAGCCGTTCGAGCTGCGGACGCGGTGGCTGAAGAAGCGGCCGGATGTGATTTATGTGGCGACCGAGGGGTTGCTGGGACTTTCGGCGCTGAATGCGGCGAAGACGCTGGGGATTCCGGTGGCGAGTGGGTTTCACACGAATTTCCACGAATACATGCGGCAATACCGGATGGGGTTGTTGGAGCCGGTGGCGCTGGCGTATTTGAAGCGGTTTCACGAGGATGCGGACTGCACGCTGGTGCCGAGCGGGGACATGGTGAACCGGCTGAAGTCGCAGGGGTTTGAGAACGTGCATTTGCTGGGGCGCGGGGTGGATACCGGGTTGTTTTCGCCGGCGAAGCGCTGTGAGTCGTTGCGGGCGGAGTGGGGGGCGCGGTTGGGGACGCCGGTGGCGGTGATGGTGGGGCGGGTGGCGCCGGAGAAGAATTTCGAGTTGGGGATCGAGGTGTTCGAGTTGTTGCGGACGAAGGTTCCGGATGTGCGGTGTGTGGTGGTGGGGGACGGTCCGCTGCGGGCGAAGCTCGAGGAGGCGCACCCGTGGATTCATTTTGCGGGGGTGCGGACGGGGGAGGATCTGGCGCGGCACTATGCGTCGGCGGATTTGCTGGTGTTTCCGAGTGAGACCGAGACCTTTGGCAATGTGTTGTTGGAGGGGATGGCGAGCGGGTTGGTGACGGTGAGCTACGACTATGCGGCGGCCGAGCTGTATGTGAGGTCCGGGGTGAACGGGTTCAAGGCGGAGAAGGGTGATGTGGAGGCGTTCAAGGAGCACGCGGTGGCCGGCCTGGCGGTCGGTCAGGGCGGGGAGCTCCGGATGGCGGCGCGGGATACGGCGGAGGCTCTGGGGTGGGAGCGGGTGGTTGGTGAGTTCGAGTGCCGGCTGACGGAGTTGGCGGGGCCGGGTCTGGAGCGGCGGAAGGCGAAGTCGAAGATGAAGAAGCGGCCGAAGTATTCCTGCCGGACGGTGTTTGTTTCCGACATTCATCTGGGCACGCCGGACAGCAAGGCGGATGAGGTGGTGGAGTTTCTCAAGCACATCAGTTGT
The DNA here is from genome assembly GCA_030673875.1 of Verrucomicrobiota bacterium JB025. Taxonomy (GTDB): domain Bacteria; phylum Verrucomicrobiota; class Verrucomicrobiia; order Verrucomicrobiales; family Akkermansiaceae; genus Luteolibacter. The sequence continues at coordinate 42,443 of JAUTCT010000162.1, forward strand.
GAGAAACTGGTGCTCAACGGCGATATTGTGGACGGTTGGGCGCTGAAGCGCAACGGGCGCTGGACGTCACGCCACAGCCGGGTGGTGCGCAAGGTGCTGAAGATGACGGAGAAGGATGAGACCGAGGTGCTCTACCTGCGGGGCAATCACGATGAGATTCTCGAGCGGTTTTTGCCGATGTCGTTCGGCAGCATCAAGTTCCTGCGGGAGCACATTCACCAGGGAGCGAACGGCAAGCGGTATCTGGTGGTGCACGGTGACGGGTTCGACAGTGTGTCGACCGATCACAAGTGGCTGGCGGTGGTGGGTGCGGTGGGGTATGATTTTCTGCTCAATTTGAACCGGCTCTACAACAAGTGGCGGGCATGGCGCGGCAAGGAGTATTTCTCATTGAGCAAGCGGGTGAAGGCGAAGGTGAAGGGGGCGGTGTGCTTCGTGGACAAGTATGAGGATCTGCTGCAGAATCTGGCGCGCAAGCGCAAGTGCGACGGGATCATTTGCGGGCACATCCACACGCCGGAGGACAAGCAGGTGGGGGACTGCCATTACCTGAACTCCGGCGACTGGGTGGAGAGTCTGACGGCGATCATCGAGCACCACGACGGGCGGATGGAGTTGGTCGAGTATGAGGAGTTCATCGACCGTCTGCGCCGGGAGCGGCTGGAGCAGGATGGTTCGGTGACGGTGGTGGCGGCTCAGGAGCCGGTGGCGGATGATTTGTCGGCGGAGGCGAGGACCTTGAGCACATCGGCGGCCTGATTGGCGGTGGAGGCGGTGAGGTCGCGCCAGACGAGCAGTCCGTCCTTGAAGAGGAAGGCCTGGCGTTTGGCGAAGTTGCCGCGTTTTGGCACGCCGAAGGCGGTGACGACGGTGGCGTCCTTGTCGGCGAGGAGGTCGAAGGGGAGGTGGTATTTTTCCTTGAAGGATTTCTGGTCGGCGGGGGTATCGAGGCTGACGCCGAAGACGGTGACGCCTTTTTGGGTGAGGGCGGCGAAGTCATCGCGGAGGCTGCACGCTTGTTTGGTGCATCCGGGGGTATCGGCCTTCGGGTAGAAGTAGACGAGGAGGTAGCCGGATTTTCCGGCATCGGCGAGATTGATGGATTTGCCGTCCTGGTTTTTCTGGGAGACGGAGGGGACGGGGGAGCCTGTGGTGATGGGGTCGGCGATTGCCTGAGGGGAGAGGAATGCGGCGCCGATGAAGAGGGTGAGTTGTCTGAGGAGTTTCATGAGCGGCAAGTTTGCATGGGAAGTGGCGATGGCAAGGGGGGATAAGTGGCTGAATTGGTCCTTGAATGGCGTGGCGGTGGGAACCATTCTGGCGGTGGATTATGGTAAGGAGCGGACTGGAGAGAGAAGTGATGTATGAGGGGATTCCGGCATCCCCCGGGATCGCTATTGGTCCGGTGCATGTGGTGGCGAGGGGGTTTTCGGCTCCGGAGGTGTATGAGATTGAGGATTCCGAGGTGGAGCATGAGCGGGAGAGGTTTCAGGATGCGCTGGAGCACACCAAGAAGCAGTTGGTGGACATCCAGAGCCGGCTGGATGATTTGTCCGGCGACGGGGAGAGCGGGATATTCGAGGCGCATGTGATGATGCTGGAGGACAAGGCGCTGACCAACCGGGTGATTGCGATGATCGGCGACCGGCTGCAGAATGCGGAGTATGCATTTTATGCGGTGATGCAGAATTTTCTGGAGGCGATGAGGCGGATTCCTGATCCGTATTTGCGGGAGCGGACGGCGGATATTGAGGATGTGGCGCAGCGTGTGTTGCGGAATTTTTCTCCCGAGGAGGGGCATCAGGGGCCGGACGAGCAGCATGTGTTGCTGGCCTATGATCTGGCGCCATCGGACACGGCGACGATGAACCGGCGGCATGTGCTGGGGTTTGCCACGGAGTTGGGCAGTGTGAATTCGCACACGGCGATTCTCGCGCGGGCATTCGGTGTGCCGGCGGTGGTGGGGTTGAATGGCGGGGTGGTGATCGATGTGAAGGCGCTGGTGCCGGCGATTGTCGACGGCTACACGGGCAAGTTGATTCTCAATCCGACGGAGGAGACTCTGGAGCGCTACCGGAAGCTGCATGACGAGAAGCTGCGGTTGAAGGGGCTGCTGGATGCGAAGCGGGATGTGGCGACGGCGACGATCGACGGGCGCGAGTTGACGGTCTCGGCGAACATCGAGTTGGTGGACGAGCTGCCGCTGGTGAAGCGGAGTGGGGCGAAGGGGGTGGGTTTGTATCGGACGGAGTATTTGCTGCTGAAGGGCGAGGACATGCCGGAGGAGGAGAAGCAGACGGAAATCTACACGCGGGTGGTGAAGGAGATGGCACCGTATGGCGCGATCATCCGGACGCTGGACGCGGGTGGCGACAAGCTGCCGGTGGAGCCGCTGACCGAGGCCGAGCCGAATCCGTTTCTGGGGTGGCGCGGGATTCGGGTGTCGCTGGCGAGGCCGGCGATGTTCCGGGAGCAGATGCGGGCGATTTTGCGGGCGAGTGCGCACGGCAAGGTGGCGGTGATGTTTCCGATGATTTCCGGGTTGTCCGAGGTCTGGCGCTGCAAGGAGATGGTGCGGCGGTGCATGGACGAGCTGCACAAGGAGGGGATTCCCTTCGACGAGAAGATGCCGGTGGGGATCATGATCGAGGTTCCGGCGGCGGCGCTGTGTGCGGACGTGATGGCGCCGGAGGTGGACTTTTTCTCGATCGGGACGAACGATTTGATCCAGTATACGGTGGCGGCGGACCGGGTGAATTCGCATGTGGCGGCGCTTTACCGGCCGACGCATCCGGCGGTGATCCGGCTGATCAAGATGACGATTGACGCGGCTGCGGATCACGGGATTTGGACGGGGATTTGCGGTGAAATGGCGGGCGACATCCGGCTGACGCCGTTGTTGATCGGTTTGGGGGTTGAGGAGCTTTCGGTGGGGCCGCAGCAGGTTTCGAAGGTGGGACAGGCTATTCGCTCGATGAGCTACGCCGAGTGTGCGGCGATGTCTGACGAGGCGCTGATACGTAACCGGAGTGGTGCGATTCTGGAGCTTTCCATGGAGATTGCGAAGAAGCGCTACGGCGAGTTGTTGGACTGACGCGGGTCGGCTGCATGAGGGCTGCATGAGGGCTGCATGAGGATGCGGCGGTGTTTGGCGGGGGGATTCGAGTGGTGGCTGGAGGGAAAGGCGGATTTGTGGATTCGATAGTCTTGCGGTGGTGGGGATGGGTTTGTCAGTCTCTGCGGCATGATTGCGAGATTGCGAGGGAAGGTGCTGGAGGCATATCCGAACCGGTTGGTGGTGGATGTGCACGGGTTGGGGTATGAGGTGTTGGTGCCGATTTCGACCTTCGACAGGCTGCATGCGGCGGAGGGGGGGGAGGTGGATTTGCGGACGCACCTGCACGTGCGCGAGACGGCGCATACGTTGTATGGGTTTGCGACGGAGGAGGAGCGGGATTTGTTTTTGATGCTGATTCAGCGGGTTTCGGGGATCGGGCCGGCGATCGGGATGGCGGTGCTGAGCGGGATGCCGGTCTCGCGTTTCAAGGGCTGCGTGGTGAATGGCGACGTGAAGGAGCTCTCGAGGATCAAGGGGCTGGGAAAGAAGACGGCGGAGCGGATTATTCTGGAGCTGAAGGACAAGGTGGGGGTGGCCGAGACGTGGCAGGATGCGGCGGCGGGCGAGGTGAGCGAGGGGGCGGCGGATGCGGAGTTGGCGTTGATCGCGCTGGGCTACAAGCAGGTGGACGCGCGCAAGGCGGTGCGCAAGGTGTTGGAGTCGGAGGCTGGCGCGAGTGTGGAAACGCTGGTGCGCGGGGCGTTGCGGGCGCTGCAGGGGTGAGGCAGGAGGCAGGAGGCAGGAGGCAGGAGGCAGGAGGCAGGAGGGCGTGTTGTGGCCGGAATTGTGGCCTGGCGGGTGGGGGCGCGGGACGGCCGGTGGCAGCGCCGCGCGAGGCATGCCTCGCCTGCCCCAAAGCGCCGTCATGCTGGCGCAGTCCATGGTTCGGTCGCCGATTCGGCGGGCTTGTTCAACAGGTTAACCGGGTTTGCCTTGCAAATGGGAGGCTTTCCTTTTCTTGTGTGGATGGTCCTAGCGGATGTTCGGGGAGATTTGCCGGAACTTCGCGACGTCTGAAAAACCCCTTATGAAGAAATCCACATCGTTTTTCCTGTCAGGAATACTGATAGGTATTGTCGTGAGCTGTCTGGCGTTTGCGATGATCATGCGCAGCCAGATGTCCGGTGACGGTGGATCCGCGGTGCGGGCGCGGACGCTGAAGTTCGCGCACGGCATGCCGACGACGCATCCGGTGCACCAGGGGGTGCAGCACATGAGCGAGAAGCTGCGGGAGTTGTCTGGCGGGCGGATGAAGCTGGTGATTTTCCCGGCCGAGCAGATGGGCGACGAGACGAAGTGCCTGGAGCAGGTGCAGATGGGCACGCTGACGATGACGAAGACGAGTTCGGCGCCGATGGGGAACTTCGTGAGCCTGATGAAGTTGTTTTCGCTGCCGTATCTTTTCCGCGACAGCGGGCACTACTGGAAGGTGCTGGAGGGGGAGATCGGCCGGGAGTTGCTGGAGAAGCTGGCGACGCGTGACGACGGCAAGAAGAGCGGGATGGTGGGGCTGGGGTATTTTGACAGCGGCAGCCGGAATTTCTATGGCAAGGAGCCGTTGATCGGGGTGGAGTCACTGAAGGGCAAGAAGATCCGGGTGATGCCGGATCCGGTGGCGATGGACATGGTGGAGGCGCTGGGTGCGACGCCGGAGTCGATTCCGTTTGGCGAGCTCTACACGGCGCTGAAGCAGGGGGTGGTGGATGCGGCGGAGAACAATCCGCCGAGTATTGCGACCACGCGGCATTACGAGGTGTGCAAGCATTTGACGATGGACGGGCATTCGCGGATCCCGGACGTGATCGTGATCAGCGACAAGGTGTGGGCGGAGTTGACCGAGGAGGAGCGGGGCTGGCTGCGGGAGGCGATGGCATCGGCGACGGCCTATCAGCGGAAGTTGTGGGCGGATGCGACCGATGCGAGCCTGGAGGAGATGAAGGAGTTCGGGCTGCAGGTGTATGAGGTGGATACGGCGCCCTATCAGGAGGCGGTGAAGCCGGTGGTGGAGAAATACGCTGAGGGTGAGATCAAGACGTTCTACGACCGGATTCAGGAGGTAAAATAAGATGGCTGTCTTGAATCGGATATTTCACCGCTTGCTGTCGTGGTTTTCGATCGCGGTGTTTGTGGTGCTGGTGGTGGATGTGGTGCTGGGGATCATCTCGCGCTGGGTCTTTGGCAGCAGGATGGCGTGGCTGGTTAGCGTGGGGGAGTCCGTGATGGGCGAGCCGCTGCGCTGGACGGGTGAGCTGGCGACGTTTCTGCTGGTGTGGCTGGTGTTTTGCGGGGCGGCGATCGCCTACTACGACAAGGCGCATTTGGGGATCAATCTGCTGATTGAGAAGCTGGAGCCGACGGCGCGGAGGATGATGCGGGTGTTGTCGCATCTGGTGGTTCTGGTGTTTGTGGTGGGGGTGATGGTGTGGGGTGGCGGGCAGTTGGTGGCCGAGCGCTTTGATTCCGGCCAGATGATGTCGACGCTGGGGATTGCGAAGGCGTGGCAGTATTTGTCGATCCCGTTCAGCGGGGTATTCGTGGCCTTGTTCAACATCGGGATGATGATCGAGACGCTGAAGGAAGATGTGACGGTGGAAGGGAATGTGGAGAAATGACTCTGGGACTGGTGATTCTGATTACGTTGTTTGTGGTGCTGTTGGTGATCGACGTGCCGATCGCGGTGGTGCTGGCATCGGTGACGGTGGTGGCGGCGTGGGCGCTGGGCTACGAGCAGGTGCTGGTGACGGTGGCGTCGGACATGGCGGCGGGGCCGGACAGTTTCACGCTGCTGGCGATTCCGTTTTTCGTGTTGGCCGGGGAGTTTCTCGGGGCGGGCGGGCAGGCGCGGCGGTTGATTAACTTTGCGTCGGCGGTGGTTGGCCGGTTCCCGGGCGGGCTGGCGTGGGTGAATACGGTGACGTGCATGTTGTTCGGGGCGATTTCCGGCTCGGCGGCGGCGGCGGTTTCATCGATCGGCGGGACGCTGATTCCGGAGATGAACCGGAAGGGTTATGACCGGGATTTCAACATCGCGCTGACGACGAGTTCGGCGACGACGGGGCTGCTGATTCCGCCGAGCAACGTGATGATCGTGTATGCGGTGACGATGGGCGGGATTTCCATCGACAAGTTGTTTCTCGCGGGGGTGGTGCCGGGGATCCTGGTGGGGGTGATGCTGATGGCGATCAGTTTTGTGATCAGCTGGAAGAAGGGGATCGGCGGGATGGAGAGCCAGCAGGAGAGCATTCTGTGGAGCGGGTTGAAGGCGCTGCCGAGCCTGACGCTGGTGGTGGTGGTGCTGGGGGGGATTCTGAGCGGGATGTTCACGCCGACGGAGGCGTCGGCGATTGCGGTGGTGTGGGCGTTTTTACTGGCGGTGGTGTGTTTTCGCGAGGTGAAGCCGAGGGAGATTGCGGATTTGGTGTATCGGGCGGCGCGGACGTCGGCGGTGGTGTTGCTGCTGGTGGCGGCGAGCCGGGCGATGAGCATGTTTCTGACCAACGAGCAGATTCCGCAGATGGCGAGTGCGGCGCTGATGGGTCTGAGTGACAATCCGATGGTGATTCTGCTGACGATCAACGTGATGTTGTTGCTGGTCGGGATTTTCATGGACATGACGCCGGCGGTGTTGATTTTCACGCCGATTCTGGCGCCGGTTTCGACTGCGTTGGGGCTGGATCCGGTGCATTTCGGGATCATCATGATCGCGAACCTGTGCATCGGGCTGTGCACGCCGCCGGTGGGCACGTGTTTGTTTGTGGGATGTAGCGTGGGTGAGGGGAATATTGCGAAGGTTTCGCGGGCAATGATTCCGTTTTACATCGCGATGATCGTGGCGCTGCTGTTGATCAGCTATTTCCCGCAGATCTCGCTGTGGCTGCCGGGGGTGTTTGATTAGGTTTGGGACCGGTTTGGCGGCTGGGATTTCGGGCTGAACCGGCGTGGTGGGGGCAGGACACCACGAGGGCCAGGGCCGCAGTGTGGGGGTGATGGTGGATTTTGGTTCTGCTGCGCGGGGGGATGATGGGGCTCACGCGAAGGCACGAAGGGTGATTGAGGGAAGGGTGCTTCGCGCCGGGGCTCAAGCGGGGCATGGGCTGCGATGGGCTCTGGGGGGGGTGACAGAATGATGGATGACAGAATGATTTTTTTTGATGGTGGGTTTGGGCCGCTGCGCGGGGGAAGATGGGGCTCACACGAAGGCACGAAGGGTGATTGAGGGAAGGGAGCTTCGCGCTGGGCTCAAGCGGCGCATGGGCTGGTTATGGACGGGAAGACGGAGGTCCCGGCGGTGGATCCCCAGCGGTGGGCGGTGGGGTGGGATTGGTGAGGCTGGGCTGGACGCGGGGGGGAATGGCGGCTAGGACGAGCGCATGAAAGTTCGCACTCGATTTGCTCCCTCGCCGACTGGTTATCTGCACGTTGGCGGTGCCCGCACGGCATTGTTCAACTGGTTGTTCGCGCGCAAGCACGGCGGTGAGTTTGTGTTGCGGGTGGAGGATACGGATGAGGCGCGCAATACGGATGAGGCGAAGCAGGCGATTTTCGACGGGATGTCGTGGCTGGGGATGGATTGGGACGAGGGGCCGGGCAAGGGCGGGGATTGCGGTCCGTATTTCCAGAGCGAGCGCAAGGAGATCTACGACAAGTGGTTTGACACGCTGGCGGACGCGGGCCGGGTGTATGAGGACGATGGTGCGTGGCGCTTCAAGTTCGAGCGCAAGCCGGTGACGATGAATGACATGGTGTGCGGCGAGGTGACGATTGACTACCGCGATGAAAGCAACACTCCGGACATGGTGGTGAAGCGCTCGGACGGGAGTTATGTGTTTCATTTTGTGAATGTGGTGGATGATCTGGAGATGGGGGTGACGCATGTGATCCGCGGTGAGGATCATCTGATGAATACGCCGAAGCATCTGCAGTTGTTTGAGGCGTTCGGGGTGGAGCCGCCGCGGTATGCGCACATTCCGTTGATTCTGAATGAAGATGGCTCGAAGATGTCGAAACGCGACGAGGGCGCGGCGGTGGGGGATTATCCGAAGAAGGGGTTTCTCCCGGAGGGTGTGGTGAATTTCATTGCGCTGCTGGGTTGGAATCCGAAGACCGAGGAAGAGGTATTTTCGATGGCGGAGTTGATCGAGCGGTTTTCGCTGGAGCATGTGAACCGAGCGCCGGGCCGGTTTGATTTTGAGAAGTGCAAGTGGGTGAACCAGCAGCATCTGGCGAAGCTCACGGATGAGGAGTTTGCGGCGGCGGCGAAGCCGTTTGTGGTGGCGGCCGGGTTGGAGCCGGGGGCGGATTATCCGGCCGTGGCCGGGGCGGTGCGGGAGAAGGTGAGGTTGTTGAGCGAGGTGCCGGATGCGGTGGATTTTCTGCTCAAGGATGAGATTTCCTATGATCCGGAGACGGTGGAGAAGGTGCGGGGGAACGATGTGGCGAAGGGCGTGATGAGCGGCCTGGGCGGTGTGTTTGCGGAGATCTCGGAGTGGTCCGCGGATGCGGCGAAGGAGGCGCTCGGGGTGCTGGCGAAGGAGGCCGGGAGCAAACCGGGCAAGCTGATGTTTCCTCTGCGGGTGGCGCTTTCCGGCAAGGGAGGCGGACCGGATTTGGGGGTGATTCTGGAGCTGCTCGGCAAGGAGAAGTGTGCGCAGCGGGTGGGGAAATTCGCGGAGATGCTTTAGAACGAAGTGCCGGAGGACAGCACGAGGAGCCCACGGATTGGAACGATCGGAATCGAGCAGATGAAGGATGTGTATCGCCTGGAGGATTTGGTTTCCCGTGAGGTGTTGGACGCGGGGGCGGACAAGCCCGCGCGGCTGGCGGTGTTGGGGTGGCCGGTGAAGCATTCGGCGTCTCCGCGGATGCACCAACCGGCGCTGGATGCGGGGGGGATGGATGTGCGCTACATCCGGCTGGAGGTGGAGCCGGGGAGGATCCCCGAGGCGTTTGAGCGGATGCGTGCGCTGGGGTTTCTCGGGTGCAACGTGACGGTGCCGCACAAGCTGGATGCGTTGGAGAATTGCGACGAGGTGGATGGTGGTGCGAAGTCGCTGGGTGCGGTGAACACGGTGGTTTTCGGCGGGGAGAAGACGCTTGGTTTCAATACGGACGGGCCGGGTTTCGCACGGGCGGTGGAGGAGGAGTTCGGTCGGCCGCTGGCCGGACTGAAGGTGGTGATCGCGGGGGCGGGTGGCGGTGCTGGCCAGGCGATCGCGACGCAGTGCGTCATGCTGGGCGTGCCGGATTTGCTGTTGGTGAACCGGACGGTGGCGAAACTGGAGACGCTGGCGGAGCGGTTGGGGAAACTGGGGTCGACGACGCGGGTGGCGACGATGTCCTTCGAGGACGGCGGGCTGGCGGAGGCGTGTCGCGGCGGCGAGTTGATCGTGAATACGTCATCGATCGGGCTGAAGCAGGGGGATCCGCCGATTCTGACGAGTGATTGCCTGAGGGCCGGGCAACTGGTTTACGACTGCATTTATGCGCCGCCGGTGACGCCGTTGCTGGCTTTGGCGGAGGCGGCCGGCTGCCGGACGGCGAACGGGTTTTCGATGCTGCTGCACCAGGGGGCGCTGGCGTTCCAGCGGTGGTTTCCGGGGACCGATCCGCTGGAGGCGATGCGGGCGGGTTTGGCTCAGAGGTCCTGATTTCCGGTATTTTCCGGGGATTGCTGGTCGAGCGGGACGCCGGTTTCGTCCACGGACATCCAGTGGCAGGCGATGACGTCGGTGATTTCGAACGACCGGAGCTGGTTGTCATCGACGCGGCGGACTTTGACGCGGACGCGGATCATGCCGTCGGGGTTGGGGTTCGGGAGGGATGAGTTGAAGACGGCATTGCCCTCGCGCATTTGTTTGAATGCGGCATCGAGGATTTTGCCGTTGCGGTGGTTTCTGGAGACGAGGAATTCGGGTGACTGGAATCCGGGGTCCAGGGGTTTGCCGAAGCGGGGTGCGTAGAGGACGAGGCTGATGGTGGGGGACGCTTTTCTTTCTTCGGCGAGTCGTTCGCGGGCGAGGAGTCTGAATTCGCCTTCGGCGGGTCCGCTGCCGGCGAGGAAGAGGGCCCACGGGTAGTCGCTGTAGCGAGCGAAGTGTTCCCAGTCGAGGAGCCATTCGCCTTGTTGTTGCTGGAAGCTGCCTTCGATGGTTTTGCCGTCCGGGGTGGTCCACTGGGTGTTGATGACCTTGGTTTGGTCCGGCAGCCGGATCAGTTCCTTGGCGGAGCTTTGGAGGGTTTCGGGGTCGAGGCTGGTGAGCGGGTTCTGGCTGTAGAAGCGCACCATGCGCGAGGTGGCGGTGACGGGGTTGAGGACGAACTGGCTGCGTTCCTCGAAGCCGCCTGCGGCGAGGAAGGACGAGAAGGTTTTGGCGCAACCGGGGAGGGCTTCGTTGAGTTGCCGGTTGTCGTCCTCGCGGTTGATGGTTGCGGCTTTGTCGGCCTCGAGTTGGGTGTCTCCGTAGGAGTTCTGGTTGTCGGGCCAGAGGAGCTTGGCGCCGCCGACGATGAGTGCGAGCAGGGCGACCCAACCGCCGACGAGCTTGAGCATGAGGTGCCGGTTTTTGCGTTTTTTGACGGTTCGTTTGCCGCTGTGGCCGGCGGAGTTTTCGGAGGCGGGTTTTGCGGTTTTGGCGGGCGGGATGACGGTGGCCTTGGCCGGGGTTTTGGTGTCGCTCGCGGGTGCTCCGGTGCTGGGGTCGAATCCGCATTTCGCGCAGAGTCGGCCATCGATGTTGCCGGGTTCGGAGAGGAAGAGTTCGCCGCAGCGTCCGCAGTGGAACCACGATTGGTTGGAGTCGCTCACAATAGGTGTTAGGGTTGAATCCACTCCGGGTGGAGGAGTTGGTCGATGAGCCATTGGTTGGGGAGCGAGTCGGCGGGCCCGCTTTTGAGGCTGAGGGTGATTCGTTTGGGTTGGGAGTTGAGTGGGAGGATGCCGCCGGATTTAAACAATTTGTGGATTTGGCGGTCGGTTTCTCCGTCTTTCCCGGTGTAGACCCAGATGGATTGCATGCCATCGAATGAGTCGAGTTGATAGCATTGGAACGCGGATTCCGGGTAGGCGAGGGTGTAGAATGCTTCCGGATGGATCAGGCCGCGGATTTCGGATGCGTCGCCGAGGTTTTTGGCGAGTTCGTCGAAGGATGCGGTGCTGTATGCGGTGGTGGCTTTCCAGTCGAGCAAGAGCGTGCCGTTCAAGTCCTGCACGACATAGGCACGGAACGGTGAGTAGTCGGGCAGTTTGCCGCTGAGGGTTCCGTAGACCAGTTGGTCGCGGTGGTTGACGGTCCAGGTGGTGTCCTTGCCCGGGGTCCAGTCTTTGGAGAGTCCGGTCGGGTGGTGGTTGGCGCGGATGATGGGATCGAGCTGCGGGGCGTTGCGGATGGCGGGCAGGAAGTCGTCGACGAGACTTGCGGTGGCGAAGGAGCGGAACAGTTGTTCGGCCTCGAACTGGCGGGTGATGATTTGTTCCATCCGGCGGTCCTTGTCCGAGAGGACGACCTGGTCGACTTCGAGGTGGGTGTCTGGCGGGCGGGTGGCGTTGGATTGGTTGATGACGGGGAGTGCCATGACGCCGCCGATGATGAGCGATGCGACGCCAAGGCTGATGCCGAGGATCCAGCGGAGGCCGAATTGTTTTGAGTTTCCCCATTCCCGGTCGGTGGCGTTCCGGTCTTTGAGTTTTGCGGGTCTTGGCTGGAACGGGAGTTCTGCTGCCTTGACTTTTTCCGGGCCTTCGACGGCGTTTTGGTGGTCGAGGCGGAGGACGGAGCCGTTGATTTCCTGGACTTCGAAGTCGGGTTCCGGGGCCGGTTCGTCGGCGGCGGGGTCGGTGGATTGGGGGTCCGGGGTGGGATCGATGCGGAGTCCGCAGTCGATCCGGGATTCCGGCGCGTCATTTTTCGGCCGGGGTTTCGGGCGTTTTGGCGGCAGGATGGCGGTTGATCCGCTGATGCGGGGATGAAGTGCGTGTGCGTCGCCCCACACATCACCGGGAGAAACCTCCGGGACATGGTTGTTGGGGTCGTTCATTTTCGAATCCATCGCGGCTGTTTCGGAGGCGGGGAGAATGGGTGGAAATGTTGGTGGATGCAAGCCGCTTCCGGGGCAAGCCGAATGGCCGGGGGATGGGGAAGGGAGGGGGGAACGGCGGGGTTGGCGGAGGGGTGTTGGTGCGGGGCGATGGTCGGCCGGGGGGCTGATTGGGGGTGACGGATTGTGGGCGGATGCGGGGGCGGATGCGGGGGCGGATTGGGATTCAGGTGGTTTGGTGATGTTGAATGTCAGGATTTTGAAATCTAGAGTTTTCAATCCGGGGGAGATTGTCTATCCGTCGCGAAAGCCTATGAAAAGGAAATCGCTGGGTGATGAATTGCAATGCCGTCCGCTTTGTTGTGACGGCAGCATGGGCATGCAACTGATGGAGCGTGGGCTGCCACCGGAGGCCAGCGGGGTTCTGTGGAATGCGAAGCGGTATGAGGAGGTGGGGAGCATTCACATGGCGTATCGCATGGCGGGGTGTGATTTGTTGACGACGAATTCGTATGGCGGGTCCGAGTTTGAGCTTTCGAAGCATGGATTATCGGACCGGATGGCGGAGTTGAACCGGGCGGCGGCGGAAGCGGCGCGATCCGCGGCGGGCGCTGACGGCTGGGTGCTGGGGGATGTGGGGCCGTTCGGGGATGTGTTGCGTCCGCAGGGGGAGTTGACGGCAGATGAGTTGCGGGAGGTGATCGAGGCGCAGATTGACGCGTTGCTTGATGGCGGGGCTGATGCGGTGTTGTTGGAAACGATGAGTGATCCGGCAGCGGCGGTTGTGGGAGTGGAGGCGGCGCGGAACTGCAGTTCGGAGGTTCTGGTGATCGTGTCGTATGCGTTTGAGCTGTCCGGGGCGGGAGGCTACCGGACGATGACGGGGGCTTCCGTGGAGGAGGGGGTGAAGCGGGTGCTTGATGCGGGTGCGGATGTGGTCGGTGCGAACTGCGGGATGGATCTGGATCTGGATGATTATGCGATCCTGGGCCGCCGGTTTGTGGCGGCGGCGGGTGGAAAGCCGGTGATCGTGCAGCCGAATGCGGGCGCGCGGATACAGGTCAACGGCAAGGATGTCTATGACGCCAGTCCGGAGCAGATGGCGGAGGCGGCGAGGCGGCTGCTGGAAGAGGGGGTGCGGATCGTCGGCGGGTGTTGCGGCACGACTCCCGAACATCTGGCGGCGATGAGTCAGGTGGTGAGGGCGGCTTCCTCTGCGGCTTGAGTTGCGGCCGGGTGTGGAGGCGCCGTGGGACGGGGGCTGCGGGCCGGGTGATTGCGGGCGGGAGACGGTTGCGGTGAATGGCCGGGAATTTTCCGGTGTTCCGACGATTCCGAGCGGTTTTTCTTGAAATCGACCGTTCTCCACGCGAAAGGCAACGGCATCATGCAGAAGCTATTCGACGGAGCAGTTCTCAACGAAGGAAAAACCAAGGTGATTGGCGAGCTGAAGGCGGAGCCGGACAAAGTGATGATTGTTTCCAAGGACGACATCACGGCCGGCGACGGGGCGAAGCATGATGTGATGGAGGGCAAGGCGGCCTCGGCCAACCAGACGGCGTGCAACAATTTCCGCCTGCTGACGCAGTGCGGGGTGCCGGTGGCATTCGACGAGCAGGTGGGTCCGGTGGCGTTCAAGGCGCCGCGGTGTGAGATGCTGCCGTATGAGGTGGTGCTGCGCCGCGAGGCACACGGGTCGTTCCTGAAGCGCAATCCGCATTTGGAGAAGGGGCACGTGTTTCCGAAGCTGTTGCTCGAGTTTTACCTGAAGACGAACGGTCGCAAATGGAAGGAGCACGATCTGCCGTGTGACGATCCGTTCATGCAGTTCGACGCCGAGGGGAAGAAGATCAACCTCTACGTGCCGGGCAAGCCGCTGTGGGAACAGGAGCCGTTTCTGGTGCTGGATGAGAGCGAGGTGTTTTCCCGTGAGAACGAGGCGGACCTGCTGTGCGAGATGGGCAAGCTGGCGAAGCGCGCGTTTTACGTGATGGAGAAATGCTGGCAGCTGGTCGGCCGCACGCTGGTGGATTGCAAGGTGGAGTTTGGTCTGGATTCGAACGGTCAGCTGCTGTTGGCGGACGTGATCGACAACGATTCGTGGCGGGTGCTGGAAAATGGCGGCTACATCGACAAGCAGGTGTATCGGGACGGAGGATCGCTGGACAGCGTGGCGGAGAACTACCGCCGGGTGGCCGAGGTGACCGGCGGTTTCCGGGTTCCTAACCAGCGGGTGATCATCTGGACCGGATCGGTGAAGGACGACGTGACGCCGATCGAGAAGGCGGTGGAGGAATATTCCGAAGGCTGCGTGCCGAGTGTCTGGCAGGCGTGTTCGATTCACAAGGAGCCGGTGCGCGGTGCGGCGGAGCTGACGCGTCTCGTGCAGGAGACGCCGAATGCGGTGATCATCGCGCTGATCGGCATGTCGAATGGAGCGGGGCCGACGCTTTCCGCCTGCACGAGCGTGCCGGTGATTACGGTTCCGGCGAGCGTGAAGAGTTTTCCGGATGATGTGTGGTCGTGCCTGCGGACGCCTTCGTTTGTGCCGTGCACGACGGTGCTTTCTGCATCGAATGCGGCGCTTGCCGCGCTGGAGATCCTGGCCTTGCAGAACCCGCGGGTTTACATGCTGCTGCGCGAGCGTCTGGAAGAACGGGCGCTGAATGTGGCGGCGCTCTAACGAGGGTGTGGGGCCTCTCCGGGGCGGATGAAGCCCGCCGTCCGTTTTGGCGCGCCAGTGGCTGCCGAAACGGATTGTGTCGGGCTGGGCGGGGTGCTTGAGTCGGCCATCCGATGGCTGCCGGGAATCCATATGATCCGCCGAAATCCGAGGTGTCCGGGGAGCGGCCGGATGCGCCCGCGCCGTTTGGCTGGCGGGTGGCTGGCAAGGTGCTTTGGGTGCGGGATGTGGCGCAGCTTCCGATGATTGATCCGTTCAACGGGCGGAGTGAGGAGGTGATGGAATTGCGGCGGGTGCTGGTCCGGTATGAGCCGAGGCGACTTGGGTTGGTTGCTTTGGGCTGTGGCTTGGTGGGGGTGGTGATTCCGGTTTTCTCGGGTGGGTTGTGGGTGGTGCCGATGATGTTGGGAGGCGGGCTGGGATTGATCGTCGGCTGGATCGTCCATCAGGTTGTTTCGGGCCTCCAGCCGACGTGTCTGCTGCGTTTGTTTTTCACGAAGAGGGCGTTGCGGCAGAGGGTGGTGGTGCAAGGTGTGCTGCGCGGGCTGTTGCTGGGATCGATCCTGGTGTTTTTGTTTCAGAGGGTGCTGCCGCAGTGGATGGGGGTGGTTGCCGCGGTGATGTTCTGCGGGGGGATTTCCGGGTCGTTGGTTTTGATGGCGGCGACACGGCGTCTGAGGTGCCGGAGACGGGCGGGCGGCTGGTGGGAGGTCAGCGGATTCCACCGCAAGGCGCTGCGGAAACTGGCGGAGGGTCCGGCATGTCCGGCAGCAATTCCGGGTGGCGGGCCGGGTGGATTTCGGTAGGATTTTCGCGATGAAGATCCGTTTGTTTGAAGATGGTGACTGGCCGGCGGTGTGGGGGATGCTGGAGCCGGTGTTTCGGGCGGGGACCACGTATCCGCATGCGATGGACATCAGCGAGGAGGAGGCGCGCCGGGCGTGGATCGACGTGCCGGCGCACACCTATGTGGCGGTTGAGGGTGGGGTGGTGCTGGGCACGTATTATTTGAAGCCGAACTCGTTGGAGTTGGGGGCGCATGTCTGCAATTGCGGCTATGTGGTCTGCGCAAAGGCGAGGGGGCGCGGGGTGGCCTCGGCGATGTGCGGGCACTCCCATGCGGAAGGTGCGCGTCTGGGCTACCGGGCGATGCAATACAACCTGGTGGTTTCGACAAACCAGGTGGCCGTGAAGCTGTGGCAGAAGCACGGCATGGAGATCGTCGGGACCCTGCCGGGGGCGTTCCGGCATGCGACGGAGGGCTACGTGGATGCCTATGTGATGTTCAAAGAACTGGGCGGCGGCTGAAACGCCGCGCGGGGTTCAGGGGGTGAACTTGGCGAGCCCGCAGAGGTATTCGAAGTGGACGGGGTCGACGGGGGTGATGGACAGGCGTGAGCCGCGCTTGCAGACGGTCATTTCGCTGAGGACGGGGTCGTCCTTCATGGTTTGCAGCGGGATCATTTCATCGAATTTGCCGACGAGTTCGAAGTCGACGAGCCACCAGCGGGGTTTTTCCGGGTCGGACTTGGGGTCGTAGTATTTGTCGGATTTGTCGAACTGGGTGGCATCCGGGTAGGGTTCGCTGACGACGCGTGCGACGCCGACGGCGCCGGGTGGTTTGGCGTTCGAGTGGTAGAAGATCGCGAGGTCGCCGACTTTCATGTCCCGCCACATGAAGTTGCGGGCCTGGTAGTTGCGGATGCCGTTCCAGGGTTCCTGTTTGACCTTTGCGAGGTCGTCGATGGAGAAGGCGTCGGGCTCGGATTTGATCAGCCAGTGGTTCACTGTGGTCAGACGAGTTCCGGTTTGGGAGTGGGGATGGGGAGGCTCGCGGGGTCGAGTTCGACGCTGTTGGCGGCGCGGAGGTCGGAGTTGATTTGCTCGATGACGTCGAGTTCCGGGCGGAAGTCGGCGGCGTGGTAGGACGAGCGGACGAGCGGGCCGGAGGCGACGTGGCGGAAGCCTTTGTCGAGGGCGATTTGTTTGTATTCGTCGAATTGCTCCGGGGTGATGAATTCGACGACGGGCAGGTGTTTGGGTGTCGGCCGGAGGTATTGGCCGAGGGTGAGCACGGTGACGTCGTGGGCGCGGAGGTCGTCGAATGCCTGGATGACTTCCTCGCGGCGTTCGCCGAGGCCGAGCATGAGTCCGCTTTTGGTGGCGACGACTCCGTTGACCATGGCTTTGGCTTTTTTGAGCACGGTGAGGGAGCGCTGGTATTGGGCGCGGGAGCGGACGAGCGGGGTGAGGCGCTGGACGGTTTCGATGTTGTGGTTGAAGATGTGCGGGCGGGCGTCCATGCAGAGTTGGAGGGCCCAGTCGCGGTCGTTGAAGTCGGGGACGAGGACTTCGATGATGATGTCCGGGTTGGCGGCGCGGACGGCTTCGATGGTGAGTTTGAAGTGTTCGGCTCCGCCGTCACGGAGGTCGTCGCGGGCGACGGCGGTGATGACGACGTGGCGGAGTTTCATGCGGGCGGTGGCCTCTGCGACGCGTTGGGGTTCGTCGGACTCGAGCGGGTCGGGTTTGGCGGTTTTGATGGCGCAGAATCCGCAGGCGCGGGTGCATTTTTCACCGGCGATCATGAAGGTTGCGGTGCCGTGGCTCCAGCATTCCCAGCGGTTCGGGCACTGGGCTTCCTCGCAGACGGTGACGAGGTTGAGGTCCTTGACGAGGGATTTGGTTCCCCAGAATTGCGGGTTGTTGGGGAGGCGGACTTTGATCCAGTCCGGCTTTTTGCCCTGGTGAAGGGCGGGATCCATGTTGTTTTTCGGGCCGCAGCTGCTCATAACGGCGGGACGCTACGCCCGGATGGCCGGTCGGGGAAGTGGAAACTGGCGGGTGGATTGGCTTTGGCGCGGGGGGCGGCGGGCTGCCGGGACGCGATCATCCCCCGAGACGAGTCATTCGGGGGGGGCGTTGGGGTTGATCCGGCGGCGACGGGAGGTGCCGGAATCCCACTGGAGCATGGTGCTCCAGCGGTGCCCGGCGGGGTGCCCGGCGGGTGGGTGGTCGGGCGGGTGCTGGTTTAGTTTATCGCGGGAGCGGCCGGGGGTTTGGCGGCGAATGCGGAGCACCAGCCGTGGGCGGTGACGATTTTGTTTTGGAATGCGGTGCACGGGCCATCTTTTTCACCGTTTTTTCCGGTGTAGAGGGCGCAGCCGTCGCAGCGTTGTTCGGCTTTGTGTTGCGGGTATTTTTTGGGGTCGACGGTGGCGGTGTCCTCGGAGTAGCCGAGGGCTTTGGCGACGGGGTCGTCGGTGGTGAGTTTGACGGCCTTGGTTTCCTCCGCGGAGAAGGCGCGGGAGACGAGGAGTGACGGGGCGGCTGCGGCCACCGCCATTTTTGAGAAAAACGAACGGCGTGATTGCATGGTTTCGTGGGTTTGACTGTGGTGTGACATTGCCAGACGTGAGCACAGAATGCGGGGATTTGCCAGTGGGAATGTTTCGAGGTTGCGGGTCGGTGGGGGGATGTCAGAATCAGCCGCGTGATGACAGGTGCGTTGGGTATATTTGATTCCGGGGTGGGCGGCTTGACCGTGGTGCGGGCGGTGCAGGAATTGCTGCCGGGGGAGGATATTGTTTATCTGGGGGACACGGCCCGGGTGCCGTATGGATCGAAGAGTCCGGAGACGATCCGGAAGTTTGCGGATGAGGATGCGGGGTTTCTGATATCACGGGGGGTGAAGGCGATCGTGGTGGCCTGCAATACGGCGACGGCGCACGCGCTGCCGGATTTGCGGAGCCGCTACGGGGTGCCGGTGATCGGGGTGATCGAGCCGGGTGTGGAGGCCGCGCTGGCGGATCCATCGGCGGAGCGGATCGGGGTGATTGCGACGCGGGGGACGATTCGTTCGCACGCCTATCAGCACGCGCTGGCGCAGAAGAAGACGGGGTTGATGATTTATGCGGAGGCGACGCCGTTGTTGGTGCCGTTGATTGAGGAGGATTGGCTGGACAAGGCCGCGACGGAGTTGGTGCTGCGTGATTATCTGGAGCCTCTGGTGGAGAAGGGGATCGATACCCTGCTGCTGGCGTGCACGCATTATCCGCTGCTGGTGCCGGTGTTGCGCGGGGTGCTGCCGGAAGATGTGCGCTTGGTGGACAGTGCGACGACCTGTGCCGAGCATTTGAAGCGGGAGCTGGGGAGGCTGGGTTTGCTGCGGAGTGCCGCGGACGGTGGTGGGCTTGAGGTTCACTTGACCGACCTTTCCGAGGAGTTCGAAACGCTGGCGCGGCGGTTTCTAACAAAGGCGCCGGGGCGGGTGCGGCGTGCGGTTCTGGAATCTTGAGCTTGTATAGTTCAATGATTTTTGAACTACTTCCGATATAAGATATGTCCGAACAAAGGAAGCTTTTTGGAACAGACGGGATTCGGGGTCGAGTGAATGAATATCCGATCACTCCGGAGGTGGCGCTGAGCATGGGGCGCGCGGTGGCACGGGTTCTGCGGACGAGTGGCAAGATGAGGAACCGGGTGCTGATAGGAAAGGATACGCGGGTTTCCGGCTACATGCTGGAGACGGCGTTGACGAGCGGCCTGGTGTCGATGGGGATGGACGTGTTGTTGGTCGGGCCGTTGCCGACGCCGGCGGTGGCGCATTTGACGAAATCGATGGGAGCGGCTGCGGGGGTGATGATCACGGCATCGCACAATCCGTTTCAGGACAACGGGCTGAAGGTGTTTGGTCCGGACGGGTACAAGTTGAATGACGAGTTGGAGGATTTGATCGAGCGGCACATTCTGGGTGAGGAGTCGGAAGGGAAGCCGCTGCCGCCGGAGCGGATCGGCAAGGCGTGGCGGATTGACGATGCGCGCGGCCGCTACATCGAGTATGCGAAGCACACGGCGGACAACATCCCGCTGCACGGGCTGAAGGTGGTGGTGGATTGTGGCAATGGGGCGGCGTATTCGATTGCGCCATTGATTTTCCGCGAGCTGGGAGCGGAGGTGGTGGTGACGGCGGACCAGCCGGACGGGATGAACATCAACGAGGGATGCGGGGCGCTGCATCCGGAGAGGGCGAGCGAGCTGGTGTTGGAGCACAACGCGGATTTGGGGGTTTCGCTGGACGGTGACGCGGACCGGGTGATTTTCACCGATGCGAATGGCGAACTGGTGGGTGGCGACCGGGTGCTGGGGATGTGTGCGGTGGGGCTCAAGGAGCAGGGCCGCTTGATGGGGGACACGCTGGTGACCACGGTGATGAGCAATCTCGGGCTGACCGAGACCCTGAAGGGGCACGGGATCGCGGTGGAGCAGGTGGCGGTGGGCGACCGGCACGTGATCGAGCGCATCCGTGAGAAAGGCTATTCGTTCGGCGGGGAGAATTCGGGGCATTTGATTTTCGCGGATCATGCGACGACGGGCGACGGCATTCTGAGTGCGTTGCTGGTGCTGCGGATGATGCGGGAGAAAGGGGCGACGCTGGCGCAGCTTTCGAGCGGATTCCGGGAGTATCCGAGCGTGCTTTCGAACATGCCGGTGGCGGCCAAGCCGCGGCTGGAGACTCTGGAGAAGCTGCAGGCGCTGATGAAGGAGGCGGACGCGGCATTTGGCGACATCGGGCGTCACCTGATCCGCTATTCGGGCACGGAGAAGAAGATCCGGGTGCTGGTGGAGCACAAGGACGCGGACGAGTGCCGGCTGTGGGTGGAGCGCTTTGAGGACGTGATCCGCGGTGAGATCGGATAGAAACTGATAGAATCTGATGGAAATGCCGACCATGGACGATACCGAGTGCCATCCGCTGACCCTGACCCGGAAGATTCCGGCGTATCCGGTGGGGAACATGCCGTTGAGCGAGCACCAGGACCGCGCGATGCGGGGCACGGAGGGGCAGGCGGTGGCGCATCATCCGCATGCCTGGCTGGATGCGGGCGAAGTGGCCGGATTTTGCGCCAGTGATGGCGGTGTGCTGGTTGGTGCCGGCGACGAGCCGCTGGTGTGGAAGGGGGAGGCACCGGATGGCGTGCGGGTGACGGCGGAGAAGTCGTTCCTGATCCGTTACCCGTGGGATTTCATCCGCGCGACGGAGTGTCATGTGGGGGGCTTGAAGGAGAACCGGATCGAGGGTGAGGTGCACGAGTTGGCGGTGGTGGAGGGGGTGATCGAGGTGGGCGAGGGGACGCGGATCCTGCCGGGAGTATTCATCGAGGGAAATGTGGTGATCGGCAGAAACTGCAAGATCGGGCCGAATTGTTATATCCGCGGCAACACGAGCATTGGCGACAAGTGCCACATCGGGCAGTCGGTGGAGGTCAAGAATTCGCTGATACTTTCCGGGACGAATGTCGGGCACCTGTCGTATGTGGGCGACTCGGTGTTGGGCGAGGGGGTGAATTTCGGTGCGGGGACGACGACGTCGAATCTGCGGCACGACGGGAAGAACCATTTTGTGGTGGTGAACCGCGAGCGGATCGATACCGGGCGGAGGAAGTTCGGGGCGATCGTGGGTGACGGGGTTCACACCGGGATCAACACATCAATTTATCCCGCCCGCATGCTGTGGGCGGGGGTGAGCACGCTGCCGGCGGAAGTCGTCAGGAAGGATATAAGGGAAACAGGAAAACGTTAGAAAACAAAGTTATGTGTGGAATTGTAGGATATGTTGGCAAGGCGGACGTCACGGAAGTGTTGATCGGCGGTCTGAAGCGGCTCGAATACCGGGGGTATGACTCCGCGGGTGTGGCGCTCATCGATGACGACCGGATTGTGGTGAACAAGGTGTCCGGCAAGGTGGCGGGGCTGAAGGCGAGGGTGCGTGAGGAATGGGGGGACGGCCGGTATGCCAAGGCGACGACGGGGATCGCGCACACCCGCTGGGCGACGCACGGCACGCCGACCGAGGTCAACGCGCACCCGCATTTGGATCATACGGGCGAGGTGGCGCTGGTGCACAACGGGATCATTGAGAACTACCGGTCGCTGCGTGCGCGGCTGGAGGGCAACGGCCACCATTTCGAGTCCGACACGGATACCGAGGTGCTGGCGCATTTGGTCGGCGAGTGCGACAAGGGTGACTTGTTTCAGGCGGTGTGTGACGCGCTGCACCAGGTGGAGGGCACCTTCGGGGTGGCGGTGATTTCCTCGCGGGAGCCGGGGCGGATCATTGCGGCGCGGCGGGGGAGTCCGATCGTGATCGGGGTGGGAGACGGCGAGACGATCGTGGCGTCCGATGCGGCGGCGATCATGGCGCACACGCAGCGGGTGGTGTATCTGGATGACAACGACATCGCGATCGTGACGGCGGATGCGGTGGAGCTGCGGGATCTGAACAACGTGCCGGTGACGCGCGAGATTGCCGAGCTCCGGTATGATGAGGCCGCCGCGGAGAAGGGTGGCTACGAGCATTTCATGCTCAAGGAGATTCACGAGCAGCCGGAGGCGCTGGCGAATGCGATCCGCGGCCGGTTGGATTTTGATCTGGGGTCATCGGTGCTTTCGGGAATGGGGACGTCGCCTCGCGAGTTGGGCGAGTTGGCGCGGGTGGTGCTGGTCGGTTGCGGGACTTCGCTTCACGCGGGTTTGGTCGGCGAGTATGCGTTTGAGGATTTGGCGGACATTCACGCGGAGGTCGAGCAGGCGGCGGAGTTTCGCTACCGGAATCCGATCATGGGCAGTCGAGACCTGATGGTTGCGATTTCGCAATCCGGGGAGACGGCGGACACGCTGGCGGCGGTGCGGGAGGGGATTCAGAAGGGGGCGTTTGTGATGAGTCTGGTGAATGTGGTGGGGTCGACGATTTCGCGCGAGACCGGCCGCGGGGTGTATTTGCATGCGGGGCCGGAGATTTCGGTGGCATCGACGAAGGCGTTCACGTGTCAGGTGGCGGTGTTGCTGATGATGGCGCTGAAGCTCGGGCGCGGGCGGAGGTTTTCGCGGGTGCAGGGGCGTGAGCTGGCGCGGGAGATCGAGCGGATTCCCGAGTTGGTGGAGATGGTGGTGGCGCAGAGCGACCGCATTGCCGAGATTGCCAAGGAGTATTCCAAGGGCGAACACGCGTATTTCATCGGGCGCGGGCCGATGTATCCGGTGGCGCTGGAGGGGGCGTTGAAGCTGAAGGAGATTTCCTACGTTCACGCGGAGGGGTTTCACGCGGCGGAGTTGAAGCACGGGCCGATCGCGTTGCTGGAGCAGGATACGCCGGTGATTGCGATTGCCTGTGATGTGCCGGGCAAGGACAAGACGCTGGGCAACATCGAGGAATGCAAGGCGCGTGGGGCGAGGATTCTGGGTTTGGTTTCGGAGCGCGACCACGAGACCGCGGAGTGCATGGACGATTACATCATGATTCCGCGGTGCCATCAGCTGGTGGCGACGATTCCGGCGGTGGTTGCGCTGCAGTTGTTTGCCTATCACGTCGCGCGATTGCGCGGTTGTGAGATCGACCAGCCGAGGAATCTGGCGAAGAGCGTGACCGTCGAGTAGGCGGTTATGCTTCCTCTTTCCACGCCTTTTTGAGGGCGGGTCCGAGCGGGGATTTGAGGGCTTGGTCCCATTGGCCGGCGGTTTTCACCACGGGGAGCGGCGGCAGGGCGCGGGTTTCCAATGGCGAGGCGGCGTCGGTGGGTTCGGCGTTGAAGCAGTGGCCGCCGTCGTCCGAGGGGCCGGTGACGCGGTGTCCGCCGCGTTCGATGCCGATGAGCGCGGTGTGGATCCAGCGTGCGCTGAGAAAGGGGCAGAGGATGTCCGCTTCCGCGCGGACGGAGGCGGTGGGGGCGGTGGTGGCGAACGACAGCGCCCAGCCGGTGGTTTGGAAGTCCGGGTCGTTGTTTTCCCAGTGGTCCGAGAGTTTGGGCAGCAGCCAGAAGCGGATGGCTTCGTTGGCGTCCGCGGGGTCGGTGAGGATGCGGATGGTGGTCGCTTCGAGGCCGCGGAGCTGGCGCATGGTGGTGAGGACGACGGCCCGGTAGCGGCGTGCGGCTTCGTCCGGCCCGAGGTCGTCCGGGGCGATTGCCTGCGGGACGTTGCCGGGGAGGGGTTCGAGGATGCGGAGGGTGAGGATGCGCACGGCGGGAGTGTGGTCCGGGCGGGAGGGAAAATGCACGGTCAATCCGCCGTGGTTACCAGACGAAGGTGGTGATCATGCCGGCGAGTACGATGATGGCGAGCAGCCACCAGTACCATTTGAGGCCGGATTTCCGGTGGGGGAGGTGGCCGAACTCGCGGGCGACGAACTCGTCGTAGTCGAAGTCGTCATCCGGGAGGTCGATTCCGTCGGCGGATTCGTCCTGTTGCCATGGTTTGCGGGGTTTCGGTTGCCGCCGTTGCCGTTGTTTTCCGGCGCAGCCGGGGCAGTTCCGGCCGACGCGCACCTGGCGGTCGCAGAACGGGCATTGGTAGCTCAGGGCATCGGGCTTCATGCTCGGGGAAAGCATCGGCTGGCGGGAAATTTTCTCAAGCATGGAGAATCGGTCTTGGCAAGGGGAGGTGGCGTGTGGATGTTTCGCGCGGGATGGGATTGAGTCTTTCGGAATTGCAAGGTGGCCTGCCGGATGGCGGATTGTTTGGTGGTGGGTCATGGCGCTGGTCGCCGGAACCGTTGAAGCTGACCAAGGCGGAGGCGAAGCAGGTGACGGGGCTCGGGCATCCTCTGGTGCGGTTTCAGCAGGCGAGCGACCTGCTCTACCGGCGCAGTGGGGCGGGCAGTCTGCCGGGATGGCTGGCGGAGTTGTTGGACGAGGGGAAGCCGGACTGGCTGGCGCGCCTGCAGCGTGACTCCGGGACGCGCGATCACTTTCCACGGGTGGTGCGGCCGGATTTGATCATGACGGAGGATGGGTTTGCGCTGACGGAGCTGGACAGTGTTCCGGGCGGGATCGGGGTGACGGCGTGGCTGGCGCGGCGTTATTCGGATGCGGGGTTCGACGTGCTGGGCGGTCGGGACGGAATGATCGAGGGGTTCCGGTCGCTGATGCCGGACGGGGGGGCGGTGCTGGTTTCCGATGAGGCGGGTGACTACCGGCCGGAAATGGAGTGGCTTTGCGGCGAAATGGGGGGCGGTTGGCAGGTGGAGTCCGCGGAGGAATACCAGCCGGACGGCAGGGCGCTGTATCGGTTTTTCGAGTTGTTCGACTGGGAGGCGATCCCGTGTGCGAAGCAACTGGCGCATGATGCCGCGGCGGGTCGGGTTTCGATCACGCCGCCGTTCAAGGCGCATCTGGAGGACAAGCTGTGGTTGGCGTTGTTGTGGTCACCGGCGTTGAAGCGCGAGTGGGAGAAGGGGGTCCGGGGGAGCCATCTGAGGCGGATCCAGGAAATTGTGCCATTTGGCTGGGTGCTTGATCCGGCGCCGCTGCCGCCGCATGCGGCGCTGCCGAGGCTGGACGCGCATTCGTGGGACGAAGTGGCGGATTTCAGCCAGAAGGAGCGTCAGCTGGTGCTGAAGGTGAGCGGATTCCATGAGACCGCGTGGGGGTCGCGCGGGGTGTTCATCGGCCACGACATGCCCGGGGTGGAGTGGGCGGAGCGGATTCAGGCCGCGTTGCGGCAGGCATCCGAGCAACCGTGGATTCTGCAGGAGTTCCGCGAGGGCCGGCGGGTGCGGCATCCGGTTTTCGCCGATGATGGATCGGTGCAAATGATGGACGGCCGGGTGCGGCTTTGTCCGTATTTTTTCACGGACGGGGCGGGGACGACGCGATTTGGCGGTTGTCTGGCGACGATGGTGCCGATGGACAAGAAGAAAATCCACGGCATGACGGATGGGGTTCTGATGCCGTGTATGGTCGAGTGACGGGTACAAGAAAACGGCCCGGTGTTGCCACCGGACCGCTTGTTGAAAACTGGCGGTTGCCTTGGATCAGATGATTCCGGCTTCCTTGAGGGTCTTGAACGCGCCGTTCTTGTTGATGGTCTTGAGTGCGCGGCAGCTGAGTTTGACGCGCACGAAGCGGTCGAGTTCCGGAACCCAGATGCGCTTGCTCTGAAGGTTTGGAGAAACGGTGCGTTTCACGACTTTGGTGACGTGACGACCGATTCCGCCTTTTTTCTTGGCCAAACCTGACCGGTGAATTCTGCCGCCTGAACGGACGCGGCTACCTCTGATACTGCAAATACGGGCCATGGTGGAAAAATTGTTGGTTGCGGGGGGCGAAGAATGCCCATGGATGCCGAGGCGTCAAGACGAATTCTGGCACTTTTTCGGTGAATGTTCAGAGATCGCGGTTCCTGAGGCGTTCGATCCAGCGGGCGATGTCGCGGAAGACGCGGTTTCTCTGGCGGTCGTACATCAGCAGGTGGTGGGATCCCGGATAGTTGTGGTAGGTTGAGGGCGTGGCCTGCGGGATCCGGGCGACGAACCCGCGCACGTCGGGGTCGGTATTGAGGAAATCCTTGCCGCCGTGGAGGACGAGCACCGGTTTTTGGAAGGAGGCGGCACAGTCGTTCATGCCGTCGATGAGTTGGGTCAGCGTGCCGATGAGCCGGAGCGTGTGTTGTTCGACGTGGTAGGGATTGGTTTTCACCTGATCGCCGTGCTGCGAGGTTTCGGTCATCTGGAGGTTCTGGCCGGACGAGAGGGTGGTGAGGGAAACGCGTGCGACGGGGAGGGTGGTGGCGGCGGCCTTCACCAGCGAAGGGGTCCAGTCCGGGATGTCGTCGCGGAACCGGACGATCGGGGAGGAGAGGGCGATGCCGTCGCATGGTGATGATCCGGAGGGTGCGGCCCTCCATGCGTGCGCGGCAATCAGCGCGCCCATGCTTTCACCGAACCAGATGATTTGGGCGTTCGGGTGTTGTTTCCGGACCATTCCGGTGAAGGCGAACAAGTCGGTATACCATTCGTCGGGGCGGCCGATGTCTCCGCGGCGTTCGTGGATCGGGTCGCTGCCCTGGCCGCGCAGTTCGTAGGCGTAGAGGGCGGTTTCCGGTTGGTGGCGGAGCAGGTGTTTGCCGAGGTTGGTGTAGTCGATGGATGCGCCGCAGAACCCGTGAATGCCGATGATGACGACATCGGGGTCGGTTTTCGGGGAGATCCATTTGCGGTAGCCGAACGTTTCGCCGTTGGTGCCGACGGCCTTCGGGTAGAAGATGGTGGGGATTTCCGGGCCGCATGATATCTGCGCGCAGGTCGCAACGGCCGGCGGGAGGGTGAGGAGTTTGCGGAGCGCTTCGCGGCGGGTCACGTTGGGACTGTCGCAGTTTCACTGCTGAATCGCAATTCGGAAACGCCGCGGCGGGATGCGGGCTGGCGGAGAAGCCGCTGCCGGCGGCGGGCCGTGGGACCCGGGTTCTGGCGAAAGAACGGGAAACCTGGAGCCGATGGTCGGATTTGAACCGACGACCTGATCATTACGAATGACCTGCTCTACCCCTGAGCTACATCGGCTTTCGCCGGGTTCGGGCGGGGACGAAAGCAGAGCGGATCGCATCCGGCAAGGAGGAATTTCAGATGATGTGCAGCGCGGAGAATCCACCGGTTTCCGGTAATTGAGCTTCTCAAGCGGGGAGGGACCCGGTGAAAGTCCGGCATGCCTGAAATGATGAATCAGACGCCGGCCATTCTGGTGGGGATCGTGTTGCTTTTTCTGGTGATCCAGTTTTGCGCCATTCTGTGGATTGGTGTGCGTCTCGGCCGGATCGAGCGAGCGTTGGGTGGGAGGAATGGTGGTGCGGGTGAGGTGGGAAGCGAGGCGCCCGAGACCGAGGTTTCCGCGGGGAGCGCGTTCGAGGAATTCCTCGATGAAGACCCGGCGCGCAGAAAATTGCCGAAAAAAGAGCAATTCGCCGCATACCGGGAGTGGCGAAAACAAATGGGGCTGAACTGGTCGAAGTCCTGAGTCCGGGGCGATTTCGGAGTTTGGCTGGATTTGCTGTTACAAAATTCCGCAAATTCTCCTTTTTCCGTTGCAAGGACTGCTCTCGTTTGCATCCTCGCGCCGTCACTGAATTGCCGGCCGGTTGATTTTTTTCGACGGTCGGTTGGGCATCCGCCAACCAAACTCACCCATACCGCATCGTTTCGCCCCCGCCATGGCAAATATTTTTCCCCGCTGGTCCAATCTCCTGCCGTTGAAGATCGTGGTATGCGCCGGTACCGTGGCTGGTGGGATTGCGTTGGCGTTCTCCTATTATGCCACGCCGAAGACGCTGGCCGTTGGTTATCAGCCGTCGCAGCCGATCCCGTTTTCCCACAAGATCCACGTCGACCAGCTGGGTCTCGACTGCCGTTACTGCCACTCGTTTGTCGAGGTTTCCGGCCATTCTAACGTGCCGACCGGCAACACCTGTTGGAACTGCCACCAGCACGTCCAGCAGGACAGCCCGAAACTCGAGCCGCTGCACATTTCGATGAACCCGAACCATCCGAGCTACGACGGCGAGCCGATCGAGTGGGTGCGGATTCACAAGCTGCCGGACTACGTGTATTTCAACCACTCCGCGCACGTGAGCCGCGGGATTTCCTGCCAGAGCTGCCACGGCGACGTGGACCAGATGGAGGTCGTCTATCAGGCGGAAAACCTGTCCATGGGTTGGTGTCTCGAGTGTCACCGCAGTCCGGAGGACAATCTCCGCCCGCTTGAGGAGGTGTTCAACTTTGCCTACGACGCCGAGGATTGGCTGACCGAGAATCCGATGGAGGGCGTCGATACCACCGAGGAGCTGGGCTTGAAGCTGAAGGAGCAGTTCAAGGTTACGCCGAAGGAAAGCTGTGCGACCTGCCACCACTGATTTCCGCCACCACCCATCACCACTGATTTCCGGCCCACCCGCCACCCGATTCATTTCCGAATTTCCAATTCCCAGCAGTCGAACATGAGCAAACGCGTTTTCCATCACCCCGATGTTCCGGCGGACGAAACCACCGTCGCATGGCGCAGTCCGGGCCAGCTAGACGATAGCCCGGAGTTTCGCGAGTGGCTGGAGCGCGAGTTCCCGCGCGGTGCCGCCGAGATGGCGGATGGAGAGGACGCGGAAACCAGCCGTCGTTCGTTCCTGAAGTTGATGGGGGCCTCCTCCGCGCTGGCCGGCTTCGGGATGGCCGCCTGCCGCCGTCCGGAGAGTTACATTGTTCCCTACACCAAGGCGCCCGAGTGGGTGATCCCCGGCAAGGCGACGTATTATGCCTCCTCGATGCCGCGCGCTGCCGGTGCCGTGCCGTTGGTGGTGACGAATTTCGAAGGTCGCCCGACCAAGCTGGCGCCGAACAAACTGCATCCGGACGCCGACGGCACGGATGCGTTCACCCAGGCATCGGTGCTCGACCTCTATTCGCCATCGCGCTCCCGCAAGCCGATGGCGGGCGGGAAGCCCGCATCCCGTGCCGATCTCGACGCGATGATCGCGGAACTCGCCAAGGACCCCGGCGCGAAAGTCGGATTCCTGTTCGGCGGCGACGTCAGTCCGACCCGCACCCGCCTGCGCGGCGAGCTGGCCGCGAAATTCTCCGGCGCGAAGTTCTACCAATACGAAGCGCTCGCCGGTGACGGTGGCCGCGCCTACGGTGACGGTGCGAAACCGGTTGCGGATTTCTCCAAAGCCGAGCGCATCCTTTCGTTCGACTGTGATTTCGGCAGCAGTGATCCGGTCGGCAAGGCATCGGAGTTTTTCGCCAAGCGCAAGCCAGAGGGCAACGGCTACAAGGCCAAGCCGGACGCCGAGAGCATGAACCGTCTCTACATGGTCGAGAGCGCGTTCAGCCTGACCGGCGGCATGGCCGACCACCGCCTGCGCGTGGCTCCCGCCGAACTGCTGAAACTCGCCGGCCAGATCGCCCGCGAGCTGGGCGTGCCCGAAGCTGCCGGGATGCCCGCGGTGGCCGATGACAAACAACTTTCCTGGATCGAGCCGCTGGTCGCCGACCTCAAGGCGCACCGCGGCAAGTCGCTGATCGTCGCAGGCAGCCGTCAGCCGGCCGCCGTGCACCATCTCGTGCTGGCGATGAACCTGGTGCTCGGAAACCTCGGCAAAGGCCATCCGTTCAACGTCGTCCAGACCGGGAATGCCGGACTCGGCGGCCTGCAGGAACTGATCGCAGACATCCATTCCGGCGCGGTCGAAACGCTGGTGATGATGACCCCGGCGAACCCGGTTTACGACGCACCCGCCGATCTTGATTTTCCCGCCGCATTGGCAAAGCTGAAAAACAGCATCCACCTCGGCACCCGCACCGACGTCACCGCGCACGCCGCGAGCTGGCACATCCCGGCCGCCCATTACCTCGAGGGCTGGTCGGACGCACGCACCGCCGCCGGCACCTACACGGTGGTGCAGCCGATGATTCTGCCGCTCTATCCGGACTGCGTTTCCGAGTTGGAGCTATTGCTCGCACTGCTTTCCGACGACGGAAAACTCATCAATGGCGAGGGCGCGGAAGGTGCCGCCTCACCGGCCTACGATGCCGTGCGCAAGACCTTTGCCGGTATCGGCGGGGAAGGGGACAAGGCGTGGAAATCGCTGCTTCGCGACGGTTATCTCGCCGGTTCCGCCTACACGCCGATCGACGCCAGGCCGTCGGTTGACGCCCGCAAGGACATTCCGGAAGCCGTCAAGGCGATGGAAGCCGCCGGTGATTCGCTGCAGGTGGTGTTTGCCGCCGACGCCTCGGTTTACGACGGCCGCTACATCGACAACGCGTGGCTGCAGGAAGCGCCCGATCCGATTTCCAAAGTCACCTGGGACAATGCCGCGCTGATCGCTCCGAAGACCGCGAAGAACCTCGGGATTTACGACGAGATCCTCAAACTCGAGCCGGTGACCAAGGCGCTTGGATTCATTCCGGTGGAAGGCAAATACGCCGCAGTCGGCCCGGACGGCGAAGGAAAGAACCGCACCGCGCCGGTGATCGAGCTCAAGGTCAACGGCAAGACCCTGCAGTTTCCGGTGATCGTTTCCTTCGGTCAGGCGGAAAACACCATCGTGATCCCGCTCGGATACGGTCAGGGGTTCAACGAAGAGGACGATTTCGGCCGCAAGCCGCAAAACGAGTCGCACGTCGGACTCGTCGGTGTGAACCGCGGATTCAACGCCTACCCGCTGCGCACGACCGCGAGCCAGCTCTTCGCCGGCGGCGCCTCGGTGAAACTCGTCGCAGGCAAGCGCTACCCGATCGCCCTGACCCAGGAGCACAGCGCCATGTATGGCCGCGCGCTCGCCCGTGAGATTTCCACCATCGACAGCCACGACCACAAGGGTGGCTTCGAGAAACAGCTGCACGATGTGGCCAAGCAGGGGCCGGTGGACTCCCACGCGCCGAAGAATATTTCGCTCTACAAGTCCGAGGACCGCAACGGGCAGCCGCTGCTCAGCGACAAGCTGCACCAGTGGGGGATGTCGATCGACCTCACGTCGTGCATGGGCTGCAACGCCTGTCTCGTCGCATGTCAGGCGGAAAACAACATTCCCGTCGTCGGCAAACAGCAGGTGGCCATGGGCCGCGAAATGCACTGGATCCGGATGGACCGCTACTACGCGCAACAAAAGGACAACAACTTCGACGCCGACAACCCGGCGCTGATTCCCCAGCCGGTCGGCTGCGTGCAGTGCGAGTCCGCGCCGTGCGAGACCGTCTGCCCGGTCAACGCCACCGTCCACACTCCGGACGGCCTCAACGCGATGGCCTACAACCGCTGCATCGGCACCCGCTACTGCGCGAACAACTGCCCCTACAAGGCGCGCCGCTTCAATTTCTTCGACTACAACAAGCGCAACCCGCTGATCAAACACAACCTCTACCGGGGTCCCCTCGGCAAGAAGGACGAAGGCGGCGCGGACCACCTGCAGAAGAACCCGAACGTCACCGTGCGCATGCGCGGCGTGATGGAGAAATGCACCTACTGCGTGCAGCGCCTCAAGGACGCGGTGATCCGCCAGAAACAGGGCCAGAAACAGGAAGCGCTCGCCGCCGGCAAGCCGTCCACCGAGATGGACGTCACCACCAGCACGCTGCGGATCCCGGTCGACTCCGTGAAGGTCGCCTGTCAGGAAGCCTGCCCGGCGGAAGCCATCAGCTTCGGCAACCTGCTCGACAAGGAGAAATCCTCACTCGGTCGCGCGAAGAAGCTTGAGCGCAACTACGACCTGCTCAACTACATCGGCACCCTGCCGCGCACCAGCTACCTGGCCCGCGTGAAGAACCCGAACCCGAAGATGCCCGATGCGAAGTTCATCGGCAAGGCGACCATCAACATCGTCTGATCGCGGGGAGACAACAATCCAGAACCAGAAACCAGAATTTCTTTTCGATAGATGGAAGCCAGCACACAGACCGCTCAAGAAGCCAATGCCGGAGTGAAACTTCCGGTGCTTGAGCGTGAGAAACTGATTCTCAACGACCGCTCGTACCACTGGATCACGGAGCGCATCTGCGGGGTTCTCGAGAACCGTCAGCCGCTGCTCTGGTGGTTGTTGTTCGTTCCATCGGCGCTGATCGCACTGCTCGGTGTCGGCGGCGGCCTGTTTCACCTCGTATCGACCGGTGTCGGCGTGTGGGGCAACACCAACCGCGTGATGTGGGGCTGGCCGATCGTCAACTTCGTGTTCTGGATCGGTATCGGCCACGCCGGCACGCTGATTTCCGCGATTCTCTTCCTGACCCGGCAGAACTGGCGGACGTCGATCAACCGCGCGGCGGAGGCGATGACGATCTTCGCGGTGATGTGCGCCGGCATTTTCCCGGCCTTCCACGTCGGCCGCGTGTGGTTCGCGTGGTTCCTCGCGCCGATCCCGAACGCCAACGCCATCTGGCAGAACTTCAAGTCGCCGCTGCTGTGGGACGTGTTCGCGGTTTCCACCTACTTCACGATTTCGCTGATCTTCTGGTATCTCGGCATGGTGCCGGACCTCGCGACCATCCGCGACCGCTGCAAACCCGGCCTGCGCAAGATCCTCTACGGCATCTTCGCCCTCGGCTGGCGCGGCGGCAACCGCCAGTGGAGCCACTACGAGATGGCCTACCTGCTGCTCGCCGCGCTCTCCACGCCTCTGGTGCTCTCGGTGCACTCGGTCGTGTCGTTCGACTTCGCGACCTCGGTGGTCCCCGGCTGGCACACCACGATCTTCCCGCCCTACTTCGTGGCGGGCGCCATCTTCGGCGGCTTTGCAATGGTGCTGACCATCATGATTCCGGCCCGGTTCATCTACGGCCTGCAGGACATGATCACGATGAAGCACATCGACAACATGGCGAAGATCATCCTGCTCACCGGCACGATCGTCGGCTACGCCTACCTGATGGAGCTCTTCGTCGCCTTCTACTCCGGCGCGATCTACGAGATGGACGCCTTCAAGTTCCGCATCGCCGGCCCGTATTGGTGGGCCTACGCGGCGATGATGTCGCTCAACGTGATTTCGCCCCAGTTCTTCTGGTTCAAGAAATGCCGCGAGAACCTGTGGGTCGTGATGGCCATCGCGATGTGCGTGAACATCGGCATGTGGTTCGAGCGCTTCGTGATCATCGTCACCACGCTCGCCCGGATGTGGCTGCCGGGTGACTGGAAGACTTACTCGCCCTCGGCCCAGGACCAGTTCCTCTTCGTCGGCACGATCGGCATGTTCCTCGCCCTGTTCCTGCTTTTCCTGCGCTTCCTGCCCTGCATCAACATCGCCGAGGTGAAGTGGACGCTGCCGCAGTCCGACCCGCACCACGACGACATCGAAGAACACCCGGACGACGGCGCCGTGAAGGAAGCCGCCTATCAGAAGGAACTGTCCTGAAGGGCGAGCCGAAATTTCAAATCTCAAATCTCAAATCCACCAAGTGAGCACCACCCGCAAACGAGTTTACGGCTATCTGGCCGAGTTCAAGAACCCCTCGCAGCTGTACAAGGCTGCCGAGAAGGTTCGCGACGCCGGCTTCAAGAAATGGGACTGCTATTCGCCCTATCCGATTCACGGACTGGACGGTGCGATGGGCTTGAAGCGCTCGATTCTCCCGTGGTTCGTGTTTTTCGGCGGCATCACCGGGACCGCGACCGCGTTCACCCTGGCCTACACCACCCAGGTCGTGCTTTACCCGACGGTGGTGCAGGGCAAGCCCGCGAACATCTTCACCGTGCCGGCGTTTTTCCCGATCATGTTCGAGCTGACGATTCTGTTTTCCGGATTCACCGTGCTGTTCGGGCTGCTGGCGCTGATCCAGTTGCCGCGGCTCAACCACCCGTTGTTTGCGAGCCGCCAGTTCCACCGCGCCACCGATGACGGGTTCTTCATCGCCATCGAAGCACGCGACCACCAATTCAGCCCCGAAAAAACGCGCGAGATGCTCGCCGAGTTCGGGGGAAGCAACATCGAACTCGTCGAAGAGGAAGAGTGAGGGGAATGCACCAAATTCTAATTTTTAAGCACTAACTTTCTGATGCGTTACTTTTTCCTAGCTTATGCGCTCGTCGCGCTGCTCGTGGTCGGAATCTTCGGAGTCCGCGGGCAGAAGTTTTCCAAGCCTCCCGTGCGGATCTTCCCGGACATGGACGAGCAGGACAAACTGCGCGCCCAAAAGCCGGACGCGTTTTTCGCCGACGGCCAGGGAGGACGACTCCCGGTCACCGGCACCCAGCCGCTCGGGTTCAACCCGGATGGCAAGCGCGTGATCGGCGGCATCCCCGAGTATGAATTCGGCGGCGGTTCCGGATACTACTTCACCGGTCAGATCGGCGACTACTACGGCACCGGAATGCCGGAGGAACTCGAACTCACGACCGAGAATGCCGAGCAACTGCTGCTCCGCGGCAAAGAGCGCTTCGGGATCTACTGCACCGCCTGCCACGGATCGTCCGGCGACGGCCTCGGGATCACCAGTTTCTACGGGGTTCCCGGCATCGCCAACCTCCAGCTTGCGACCTTCCACGCGGAGACCTACCCCGACGGCCGCATGTTCGAAACCATCACCAACGGCAAGGGCATGATGAGCGGCTACGGCTACAACATCCCGGTGCGCGACCGCTGGGCCATCATCGCCTACGTCCGCGCCCTCCAGACCGCGAAGAAATCCGCCGAATAAACCCTTTTCCGAATCCTCACGAAATGGCTCACCACCACGTCACCTCCAAAGACATCGCCATCGACGGCGACCACCTCGACAACTCGAAGGTCGCCAAGGTGAAGACCGTCTCCATGGCCATCGCCGCCATCGGCACGGTCATCGGTCTCTACCTGCTATTCCTCGCACCGGAGGCAACCCGCGGGAAATTCGCCTACTCCTGGTTGTTCGCGTTCTACTTCTACCTCACGCTGTCGATCGGCGGCGTGTTCTGGACGCTGCTGCACAACGTCTCCAACTCCGGTTGGGGGACCTCGGTGCGGCGGGTGTTTGAAAACGTCGGTTCGACTTACGGCTGGATGTTCCTGTTCGGTATTCCGCTGCTTTTCCCGCAGGTCCAGCAATACCTCTACGAGTGGATGAACACCCACCGCGCGGCCCACGGCGACGTCAAGGAGCACCTCCACCACGCCGACCACCTGCTCTACAACAAATACTGGTTCATGAACCGCTGGTTCTGGTACGGGCGGTTCATCTGTTACGGCCTCGGCCTCACGCTGGTGATCTATGCGCTGCGGAAAATCTCCACCGCACAGGACACCGATCCGAACCCGACGACCCGTCGTCTTTTCCAAGCCCGCTTCCACTCCACCTACACGTTGATCATCTTCGCGCTGACGATCACCTTCACCGGCTTCGACTTCATGATGGGGCTCGACTACAAGTGGTTCTCCACCATGTGGGGCGTCTATCTGTTCGCCGGTTCCGCGCTGAACTCGATGGCCGTGATCATCCTGGTCTGCGCGTGGCTGCAGAGTCAGGGCCACCTCAAGCACGTCACCACCGGCGAGCACTACCACATCATGGGCAAGCTGCTGTTCGCCTTCACGGTGTTCTGGGCCTACATCGCCTTCTCCCAGTTCTTCCTCATCTGGTATGCGAACATCACCGAGGAAACCTCCTACTTCCTGATCCGCAACACCGGAAACTGGAACATCCTGATGATCACGCTGGTGTTCGGCCACTTCGTCGTGCCCTTCGTCATCCTGCTTCAGGCATGGCTGAAGAAGAACCCGAAGTCGCTCTCGATCATGGCGGTTTACACGCTGTTCATGCACGTGCTCGACCACTACTCGATCTCCATTCCTGAACGCGGGATTTCCCTTGGCAACATCAAGCCGGAGATTTTCGGTCCCATCCAGACCAGCCTCAACGGTGCCTTCTGGGGAGACATCTTCGCCTTCGTGACCATGGGCGCCGCCTTCCTGTTCTTCCTGCTTCGCGCGCTCGGCCAGCACTCGCTCTACCCGAACCGCGACCCGCGCATCCTCGAGTCCGCCAACCTTACCAACTGATTTCCGACACTGCTCTCCATGGATTCACAAAGTGACAATCCGATCCTCCGCTTCAGCGCCATCGTCTGGGGCCTCGGCATCTTCCTGATCTTCGCCGTCATCCTCGGCGTGTTCTGGTGGGTCAATCGCGACACGCCGGAAACCCTCGAGGAAAACGCCGCCAAGGTCCGCTATGAAACCAAGGCCAAGGCATTCGAAGCCCAGGCCGCCAGCCTGCCGCAGGAGTTGATCGACGCCGCCATCCCCGCGGTCGCGGAACAACTCGCATCGGTCAAACCGGCCGCCGTCGAGAAACCCGAGCAGGTCATTCCCGGTTCGCCGACCGCTGAGAAACTCGCCGCCGCGCCCGCTGCCGATACCGCAGCCGTCGATGCCATGGCCGGTGATCCCGACGAACCGATCGACCCGGCCGTGATGGAAAAAGGCAAGATCTCGTTCATCCTGTGCAGCGCGTGCCACGGCCAGAATGGCGAAGGTGGGCCGATCGCTCCTCCTCTCGCCGGGTCGGAGTGGGTCAACGGACCAGCTTCCAACCTGATCCGCATCCAGCTTCGCGGTCTCGTCGGACCGATCAACGTCGCCGGCAAGGAGTATGACTTCATCGGTGGCATGGCCGCCCAGGCCCAGCAGTCCGATGAGGACATCGCCGCCGTGCTCACCTACGTCCGCAACAGCTTCGGCAACAAGGCTCCCGCCGTGAAACCCGAACAGGTCGCCGCCCTCCGCAGTGAGGTCGGCAAACCGCAGCTCACCGCCGATGATCTGGTGAAGCCCTGATCCATTCCGAAATTCCCCGATATTTTCCAACCATGTCTCCAGTGACCCATTCCGCCACCGATAGCGACGTTCTCCAGCGATCGGAGATCGACCGTTCGCTGCGCCACCCGGTGATGTTTTTCCTCACCAGCGGCGCGGCATGGCTCGCGGTGTCCATCCTGCTCGGCGTCATTTCCACGGCGAAAATGTCCAGCCCGGGACTGCTCTCCGATTGTTCGTGGCTGTCATACGGACGCGTGCAGGCCGCGCACATCAACACGCTCGTTTACGGCTGGGGCATGCAGGCGGCATTCGCCGTGATCATCTGGCTGATGGCCAGGCTTTCGAAAAAGCAATGCAGCTCGGCCGGGATCATCCTGACCGCGGGCCACGTCTGGAATGCCGGCATCACACTCGGCGTGCTCGGCATCCTCAGCGGCAACGGCACGGGCATGCCATGGATGGAGTTCCCGGTCTTCGCATGGCCGGTGCTGCTGATCAGCTACTTTGTCATCCTGATCTGGTCCTTCGTTCAGTTCAGCATGCGTCCCAAGGGCGAGGGTGAGACGTTCATTTCCGCGTGGTACTTGCTCGCGGCGATGATTTGGTTCCCGTGGGTTTACCTCACCGCAAACATCCTTCTCCACTGCGTGCCGGGTCATCCGGTGATGGCCGCCGGAGTCAACGCATGGTTCCGCTCCGCGATGATCTTCCTGTTCTTCGTGCCGGTCGGACTCGGCGCCGCGTATTTCCTCGCCGGCAAGGTCACCGGCAAGGCGATCGACAGCGCCCAACTCGCGAAGATCGGCTTCTGGTCGCTCGCCCTGATCGGCCCATGGGCGGGTCTGCAGAAGCTCGCCGGCGCACCGGTTCCATACTTCCTGCCCTACGTCGGAGCCACCGCCACCGCGCTGCTGTTCATTCCGTGTGTCGCCGGCGCCCTCAACTGCCTCCGCACGATCCTGACGGACAAGGAAACCTTCTCGCCTAGCCCGACGCTGCAGTTCACCACCGCCGGTCTCGTCGGTCTGGTGGTGCTCGGGATCACCGGGGCGGTGACGAATCTTCCCGGTTCGAGCCTCCAGTTCACCCAGTTCAGCCTTTCCGGCTACGGGTTCGACATTCTCGCCGTCTACGGGTTTTTCACCCTCGTGATGTTCGGCGCCACCTACTTCATCGTCCCGCGCGTCACCCGTCGCGAGTGGCTGTCCCGCCGGTTGATCCGGACCCACTTCATCTTCTCGGTTTACGGCACCATCTTCGTGGCGATCGTCGCGCTGTTCGGCGGCATGCTGCAGGGCAGGGGACAGGAAGACTGGAACAGCACCTGGGCCGGTGGCCAGTTCGCCGCACCCTATGCCGTGACCATGACCTTCTCCTGGGCACTGATCCTGTTCTCAAACGTCTTCTTCTTCATCCACCTCACGCTCATGTGGCTGCGTCTCGGACGCCGCGGCACCCAGCCGACGCTTCTCAATACCACCCACGAAGAGCCTGCCAGCCCACACGGCGAGGACGGCGACATCGACAACGCCGGTCCCGGACACGCGCCCGCCCACTGAACCCCTGACTTTCTTCCGATCTCCGCAATGAGTCTCCGCACCTTCATCATCGCACTCTCCGTCACCTTTGGCGTCGCATGGTTCGCGGTCGTCGTGATCCCGTATTTCAAGATGCGCGACCTCGCCCCCGTCGCCTTCACTGAAGCGGCCGACGGCGCGACCGGCGTCTTTTTCCCGAAACGCACCGGACGCATCGCGAATGGTGCCGAAGTCTACGGCGAAAACGGTTGCTACCTCTGCCACACCCAGGTCGTGCGGCCGACCTATGCCGGCAACGACATGTTCCGCGACGATTGGGGCGGACTCGCCGCCGATCCCGACCGGGGCGACACCCGCCGGGAGACCAACGCCTGGGACTTCGAGGGCGAGACATTCGCCTACATCGGCGAAATGCGCGTCGGTCCCGACCTTTCGAACGTCGGTCGCCGGGTCCAGTCCGCGCAGGGAGCGGATGCCGAGGCATGGCTGTTCACCCACCTTTACAACGCCCAGGAGATCCCCGACCGCTACCGGTCCACCTGTCCGCCGATGCCGTTCTTGTTCAAGAAGCGCGCCATCACCGGCAGCCCGTCCGACGAGGCACTCGACGTCGAGGTCGAGCAGGGATTTGAAATCGTGCCCGGCTCGGATGCCAAGGCGCTCGTCTCCTACCTGCTGTCCCTGAAAAAAGACCAGGCCGTGCCCGCCGTGCTCAACTTCGCGCCAGCCAAAACCGACGGCTGATCCAACCCCATTTCCCATCCAGTTTTTCCAACATGTCTGAGAACGACCCGCAAACCGCCCCCGTGGATTCCGTCGACGCGTCCGTGGACCAAGGAGCCGTGGCGCGTGAAGCCGCCGCCTGCGCCCGTGAGAAACCGCTCGTCGGTTGCGGCAACGAGCCGATCTCGATCTGGGTCATCGCCGCCTGCGGATTCGTCGTGCTGATTGCCGGTGCGATCCTCGGCAGTGGCGGCAGGCTGTTCAGCTACGGTGAGCTGATTCGCGCGAATTACGCCCGTGCGACCGCACCCGGAGCCGACAAGAGCGGGCCCGAACCGAAAGCCGCGCTGGATGCCTACATGGCGCGCGGCGCGAAGATCTATTCCGCCAAGTGCAACGGCTGCCACGGCCCGGATGCCAAGGGCGACGGGGCCAACTATCCGAGCCTCGTCGGTTCCGCATGGTCCACCGGTGAAACCGAGCGCTTCGCGATGATCATTCTCAACGGCCTCACCGGCCCGACCAGCACCGGCAAGGCATACGGCGCGGGCATGGTGTCCCAGGCCGCCGGCCTCACCGCCGAGGACCTCGCCGGCGTGATGACCTACGTGCGCAACAACTTCGGCAACGAGGTGGGAGACGTCATCACCACCGAAATGGCCCAGGCCGCCATGGACACCAGCGCCGCTCGCGACAATGCCGGCATGCAGATGACCAAGGAGGAACTCGACGCCAACCACGTCAAACCGCTTCCCGGCGAACCGCTCGATCCGGCCGCGCTTGTCGATCCGATCACGCTCGTCAAAGTGGCTGGTGCCGCACCCGCCGCAGCTG
This sequence comes from Verrucomicrobiota bacterium JB025, assembly GCA_030673875.1. GTDB lineage: Bacteria > Verrucomicrobiota > Verrucomicrobiia > Verrucomicrobiales > Akkermansiaceae > Luteolibacter. The sequence goes on from JAUTCT010000162.1 coordinate 82,410, forward strand.
CACCTGCAGCTCCCGAATCCTGATTTCCGCGGAGCGTCCCGGCCGATCACCAGCCACAGGTGATGCCGGGGGCGCCCCGCAAGCCACTACCAAACCCCCGCAAGCCACCGGGCGAAACCCATCGCAGCCCCCGCCCGGTTGTTTCTTTACTGACAAAACCCAGGAAAATTTGCGAAGAATCCGGCGCGTCCGGACGCTTTGATTCATTTTAGAAAAGAAAACCCCTTGCGGGACTACGCAAATTCTACGATTTACTAAGCGCAAACCTTCTGAAATCCCCGCCGACCGCCGGAAAATATGAGCTCCGACTCCTCCCACCACGCATCTGACCACGACCATCATCACGATCCCGGTTTCATCCGGAAGTATGTGTTTTCCACCGACCACAAGGTCATTGGCATCCAGTATGGGATCACGGCGATGTTGTTTCTCGCCTTCGGCTTCTACCTGATGATGGTGATGCGCTGGAGCATTGCCTACCCGCACGAGCCGCTGCCGGAGTGGATGAGCTGGATTTTCACCGACGGCTGGAAGGCCCGCTGGCTGCAGGACGGCAAGGTCACGGGCGAGACCTACAACATGTTCGGCGCCATGCACGGCACGATCATGGTCTTTCTCGGCATCGTGCCGCTCGGCTTCGGCGCCTTCGGCAACTACGTCACTCCGCTGCAGATCGGCGCTCCCGACATGGCCTTTCCGCGGCTGAACATGGCGAGTTACTGGATCTATCTGGTCGGCGGACTGGTGATGTGCGGATCGTTCTTTCTCGAATCCGGCGCGGCCAAGTCCGGCTGGACGAACTACTCGCCGCTGGCGGGATTCGCCGACGGCCAGGTGGTCAACCAATGGCTGGCCGGCCAGACGCAGTGGTTGATCGGGCTGGTTCTGCTGATCACCTCGTCGTTGCTTGGTTCGGTCAATTTCATCACCACGATCATCAACCTGCGGGCGCGCGGGCTGACCTGGATGCGGATGCCGTTTTTCGTCTGGGCGATGCTGGTCACCGGTTTCCTGCTGTTGCTGGCGTTTCCGCCGCTTGAGGCCGCGGGCATCATGCAGCTGATGGACCGGGTCGCGCACTCGTCGTTTTTCCTGCCGTCCGGCTTGTTCACCAAGGCCGACGGTCTGGCGGACATTTCAGGCGGTGGTTCGCCGCTGTTGTTCCAGCACTTGTTCTGGTTCCTCGGTCACCCGGAGGTTTACGTGCTGTTGTTGCCGGCCTTCGCGTGTGTTTCCGACATCATTCCGGCCAATACGCGCAAGCCGCTGTGGGGCTACAAGTCGATGGTTTACTCGGTGCTGGTACTCGGTTTCCTGTCGTTCATCGTCTGGGCGCACCACATGTACATGACCGGCATGGGGCCGGCGGTTTCGACCTTCTTCCAGACCACCACGGTGCTGATTTCGGTGCCCTCGGTGATCATCATCACCTCGATGCTGATCTCGCTGTGGGGTGGTTCGATCCGCTTCACTCCGCCGATGATGTGGGCCTGCGCGTTCATCCCGATGTTCGGCATCGGCGGCCTCACCGGTCTGCCGCTGGCCTTCAACCTGGTCGACCTCCATCTGCACGACACCTACTACGTCATCGGCCACTTCCACTACGTCGTCGCGCCGGGCATCCTGTTCGGGTTCTTCGCCGGCATCCTCCACTGGTATCCCAAGATCACCGGGCGCTACATGAACGGCGTGCTCAACCACCTGCACTTCTGGCCCAGCCTGATCTGCATGAACATCATCTTCTTCCCGATGCTGCTGCAGGGCATGGCCGGCTTCCACCGCCGCTGGTACAACGGCGGCGACTCCTACCTCGCCAAGGCGAGCGACAGCGCCAACGTCTTCGGCCAGACCGTCGCCGAGAACATCGACCTCAACATCCTGATGTCGATGGGCGCGTGGACGCTCGCGCTCGCCCAAATCCCGTTCGTGATCAACCTCTTCAGTTCGTGGAAGGTCGGCAAAAAGGTCGAGAGCGACAACCCGTGGCATGCCACCACGCTCGAATGGGCGACCCCGACGCCTCCGGGACACGGCAACTTCACCTTTGAACCCGCCGTTTACCGCGGTCCGTACGAATACAGCAGGCCGGGCCTCAAGGAGGACTTCCTGCCGCAGTGGATCGAGCCGGAGAAACCGGCGGAGAAGAAATAACCGCGAGGCAACCGAGACCCGCACGCACACTCCAGCACCTTCTACCAATGGAAATCCCATACGTCGTCACTCCCCGCAAGGACACCGGACTCTTCAACTCGAAGATCGCCATCTGGTTGTTCCTGGCTTCCGAAGTCATGCTCTTCGGCGGATTTTTCTCCGCTTACATCTTTCTCCGCATCGGTGCGGACTACCCGTGGCCGGAGCGCACGCTTCCGGTGCTGCCGGGGCTGATCAACACCTTCGTGCTGATTTTCTCGTCGGTGACGGTGGTGTTCGCATGGGCCTCGCTGAAACTCAGGAAGTGGCGGCAGTTCCAGATCTTCATGGGAATCACGGTCGTCTGCTCGGTGGTCTTCATGGTTTTCAAGGGGATCGAATACAACGTGAAGTTCCACCACCAGGCGGTGCGTCTGACCGACTACACGGTGATCGAAGGGCACCTCGGCAAGGAGAAGGAAGACGGCGAATACGTGCTCGACCACAACGGCAAGCCGATCGAGGAAGACCGGATCCGCATTCAGGCCACCGGGCTGACGTTCAACACCGTGCGATACTACGACCAGTGGATCCTCGAACTCCACTCCCAGGCCGAGCATCACAAGTCGAAGATCCTGCTCGTTGATGACGTCAAGGCGACCGGCAGGGACGGCGGTGAGGAAACCATCGCCAAGGCCGGTGAACCGCTGTCCCTGGAGTTGCTCGGCCGTATTCAGAAGGCGCATCTGGAGGCAAAGACGCACAACAGCAAACTCCGCCGGGCCGCCCTGCGCCAGGAATGGAGCCAGGCGAAGGATGAGAATCCGGCGAAACGGGGGTGGGAACTCGCTTCCGGCGTCGCCATCGACGAACAGGCGCTCGCACCGAAACTCATGACCGAGATCGGCACCGTCGACTTCAAGGTCGAGCCGCCGGCCCGCCTTGATTTCCGCCCGCGCGACATCCGCGAGGGGGCCAGCGAATCCCACCTGCGCGACGACACGATCGTGCGCGGTGAGATGCTCGCCAGCCCGATGGTTTTCCACAACGTCGATGCCATCGACTTCCAGCACATGGCGATGAAGGCCGTGGAGAAGGGCATGGATCCGATGACCGTGATCGAGAATTCATGGCTGCTGAAAAACCACGCGTTCGCACGCGAGGCGTGGGAGTGGAACAAGGGCCAGGTGGCCGCGCTCGAAAAGCAGCTGCTTGAGAAATACGGCGTGGACAAGAAGACCGGCCTGCCGAAGCGCGAACCGACCGCCACCGAGCGATACCGGATCGGCTGGAAGGACTTTGTTTCCATGGCCAACGGCGTCGACCGTGGCGAGGCGAAGATCGCCATCAAGGAAGAATTCACCGGGCCGGACTATCAAGGCCGCGAGGACAAGCACACCTTCCCGCACCTCACCGTGCCGCGTGAACAGGTCCGCTTCGCCTCGAAGTTCACCCCGGCATGGAACACCTACTATGCCTCCTATTTCACCATCACCGGGCTCCACGGGCTGCACGTCATCGGCGGTGCGCTGGTGCTCGCCTACTACCTGTTCTTCGGCAGGAAAATGTTCGAATCCAACCCCGAGTGGCTTGCCAACCGGGTCGAAGTCGGCGGCCTGTTCTGGCACTTCGTCGACCTCGTCTGGATCTTCGTGTTTCCGATCTTCTATTTGATGTAAGTCAATTCGCGTCCAAATTCAAGAAACCCAATTCCAAAATCATACTCCGCAACCCACCATGGCAGATTCACCAGAAGAGATTCGCAAATCCGTCCGCATTTACCTGCTAGTCGGGTTGATCCTGTTTGCCGGCACGGTGGCGACCGTGCTGGTGGCGACCGTGCCATGGCTTGATATTGGCGAGCATGGGTTCGACATGTGGGACTGCATTCTCGGGCTGGCGATTGCCACCACCAAGGCCTCGTTTGTGGCGGCGGTGTTCATGCACCTCAACCACGAGAAGAAGGCGGTCTACTGGGTTTTCGGCTCCGGTCTCGTGTTCGCCGCCTTCCTGGTCGCGCTGATTGGTCTGGCCAAGAGCGACCCCATCCACGACCCGTTGTTCTACGGTGGCGCCACTGAGGCGCAGATCGAAGACAAGGGCTGAATCTCCAGCAACCTCCATCCGCCATGTCACTCAAAAGCTTTCATCTCGTATTCGTCACCGTGTGCACCCTGTTGTTCGCGTTCGTGGCGCTGTGGGGATTGGTGTTTTCTCCGGAGCATTCCGGGATCATGACATTCCTCGGCGGCGTCGGTGTCGCGGGCATCCCGCTGATGGTCTGCTACGGCATCTATTTTTACCGGAAAATCAAAACCACCGAGGCTCTCGCCGACGGCAACCCCTGAACCCATGATGATCGATTTCGCCAACACAATCGCCTGCTCCACCTGCCGTGTCACGATGGTCGAGGGTGGGGGAGACGCGGCCGGATGGTCGATTTTCGCCCTGCTCATCATTGTGGTCGCGGTGCTTTCCCTTGTCGGATTCTTCATGTTCCGGCTGGTGAAACGCGAGCGGGAGCACTTCGACCCGGCGTTTTCAGACGATTTCACCCCCTCCGACCACTAACCACCAATTTGCGTATTTCATGAGTCTCTCCAAGCTACTCGGCATTCCGGAAAACTACTCCGCCCACGGCAGTCAGGTGGACCACATGATCGATGTGGTGCACTGGTTCATGATCGCCCTGTTCATCGGGTGGACGGTTTTCTTCCTCTATTGCATCGTGCGGTTCTGGCACAAGAACCATCAGAAGGCGTCCTACACCGGCGTGAGAAGCCACCTTTCCAGCCACTTGGAAGTCGGCGTCATCATCGTCGAGGCCGTGCTGCTGCTGGGGTTTGCGTTTCCGCTGTGGGCCGACCGGGTCGACAGCTGGGAGCGGGTTCAGGCGCTTGATCCCGTCCGCGTGCGTGTCGTCGGTTGGCAGTTCGGCTGGACCTACCATTACCCCGGTGCCGACGGAAAATTCGGCCGCACCGATGCCGCGCTGATTTCAGGGTCCAACGACCTTGGCATCGACTACGACGATCCGAACGCGCTTGATGATTTCACCAGTCCGATTCTCAAGCTGCCGGTCAACCGTCCGGTGGTGCTCAACATCGGCACCAAGGACGTGATTCACAACTACGCGATCGTGCCGATGCGGGTCCAGCAGGACGCCATTCCCGGCCGTGAGATTCCGATGTGGTTCACGCCGATCCGGACGCTCGAGACCTCGGTGGTGTGCGGTCAGCTTTGCGGCGAAGGGCATGGCAACATGGTCGGTACCCTCGAAGTGGTCCCCGAGGGGGACTTCGATAGCTGGGCTGTCGCCCAGACCGACTCCGCGCTCAAGATGAACACCGCCCAGTGAGCGGGCGGCTGCGGCGGACCGTTGATCGATGATCGAGCGGTTGGCCTGCGATGGTGGGTTTTCGGCAATTGAGCCCGCGGAAATTGAGCCCGGCCGATAATTGAGCCCGGCCCGGTGCTCCTGCGGTCGGTTGTGCCTGATCCAGAAACAAAAGCGCCCGGTCACGCCAATTTGGGTGAACCGGGCTGAAATCGCGGCGCAAGAAATCCTGCGGCGAGGGGAATTGGTGGCGGCCGGAGTGCGGATGCGGACTCCGGTGCCGGTTTCCCGGGACGGGTGGATCAGTTCCTCCTGCGGCGGAGGACCATGAGCAGCGGTGCGAGAAGGGATGCGAGGAAGGTCGAGGGTTCCGGCACCGTGGTGGTCGGGTTGTTGGTGAAGGTGTCGTTGCTCATGACGACGATCTTGGTGTCTGCCTCGCCATCGTTGTCGATGCGGAATCCCCAGACCGGGCCCGGGGTTGCGGTGGTGCCTTCGAAGAAGGCGGCAACGGATGCGACAGTGAAGGCCTGGGCCTGGGTGGGCTGATTGCTGGAGGCGGCGTAGCCGGAGTTCCAGTCATAGACCTCGTAGGAGAGGCCGCCGTCGCCACCGAAGCGGAGCACGTTGGCGTTTTCATACGGAGTGCCGTCGGCCTTGAGCGGTGTGACTTCGAAGTAGGTGTTGCCGTTGCGTTCCGAGATGAGCACGTAGTCGTCCAGGTTCATCGCGGTGTTGTAGACGATGTCGAAGTCCGGGGTGCCGTAGCTGGGCGTGCTGTCGAGATAGTCGTAGAAGATGAAGTTCCGCAGGTCGGTATCGATGGTGGTTGCGGCGAGGGCGTTGGAGAAATTGACGAGGTTGTCCTTGCTGAGGGTGTTGGTTCCGTTGTCGAAGACACCGATTCCATTCACTCCGGTGCCCACGGAGGTGCCTCCAATGTTTTCAAACTCGGGGTTGATGTTGAGCACGGTGGCCCCGTCGGTGTTGATGTATTCGAGATTGATGAGGGTGCCGCCGTTGTTGATCTGGACCGACTTCACGCTGAGTGGCGTGTCTGAGGTGTTCTCGACTCCGGATGCGGGGGAGGTCTGAACGATGTCGTTGGTGCCGTCGTTGTAGACCACCTGGGTGATCGGGACGTTGTTGACGCCCGGCAGGACGTTCACGACCGCAGCGTGGGCTGCCGTCGCCTGGACGAGAAGGAGGGTGGCGGGGAGAGTCAGGGACTTCATGGGTAAGGGAGGGTGAAACAATCGGCCGCAATCTCAGGAGTGAGTTGGGCCAACAACCCGGAAATTAGTTTAACTTTCCTGAATTTAAAGGATATTTTTATATATGGGGACTTGGATGTGAGGTCTCGACAAGGCGTGCGCATGCGGGGTGCCGGTGGTTTGCCGGTGGTTTGCCGGTGGTTTGCCGGGTGGGGTGGGGAATGCGCGGGGTGTGGCGGGCACGGAGAATCCGCCCCCCCGGCAGGGATCCGGGATGGAATCCGCAGGTGGTTCGTGTACACGAGAATGCGTCTGAAACGCTGGGGTTTCAGACGATGTCTCGAATTCGGTTCCCCGTGAGTTACTCTCCTTCGTCCGACGTCGCTTTGATGTCGGAGAGGGCGGCGATGAAATCGCCAAGTATTTCGGCAGGCACCATGATGGTGTCGCGGTTTCCGCTGACGTCTTCCGTGATCTTCACCACTTTGCCGCGAGCGTTCTCTTTGAGGTCTAGAAAGAAGACCTTCCGGTCCGCGAGAATTTTTTCAGTATGCAACAAATCGCTATCCACTTGTATTTCCTTGTTGTTTAAGCTGTGCGAGGCAACTCCCGAAGCGATTTAATGTCAATGGAATTCCTTGTTTTACCTGATCTGCCCCCCCATGCGTGACCATCTTCCAGAGCGACGGGCGGCGCTGGTTCTGGCTCCGATGCAGGCGGTGACGGACCTTCCGTTCATGCGGGTGCAGGCGCGGCGGGGTGCGCCGGACTGGTTTGTGACGGAGTATTTCCGTGCGTATCCGAAGTCGGTGGCGAAGTCGTATATTCTGCGGTCGGTGACGGAAAACGACACCGGCCGGCCGGTGTTCGCGCAGTTGATCGGCGGTGAGGCGGAGCATCTGGTCCGGATGGCGCGCGGGTTGCTGCGGCATGAGGTGGCGGGGATTGATCTCAATCTGGGGTGTCCGGCGCCGATTGTGTGCCGCAAGAACGCGGGCGGTGGCTTGCTGAGGAATCCGGCGGAGATTGACGGATTGCTGGGTGCGCTGCGCGACGTGGTGGACGGCTGTTTCACGGTGAAGACGCGCATTGGCTTCGGTGATGCCGAGGGGTTTGCTGATCTGCTTGAGTTGTTCCGCAAGCACGGGATCGACGGTCTGACGGTGCACGGCCGGACGGTGAAGGGGCGGTATCAGACTGCGGTGGATACCGATGCGGTGCGGATGGCGGTGGAAACGATGGCATGCCCGGTGGTGGCGAATGGCAACGTGGTGGATGTGGAAACCGGCCTGGCATTCCTGCGGAAGACCGGTGCGGCGGGATTGATGATCGGGCGGGGCGCGATCCGGAATCCGTGGATCTTTTCCCAGCTGGCGGCGGCGATGGAGGGCCGCGAGGTGGCGGCGCCGACACATCGGGACCTGCTCGGGCACGTGCTCGAGCTTTCCGCCGAGCTGGGCGCCGAGCATCCGGATTACGATCCGCTGCTGCACGTCCAGCGGATGAAGAAGACGATGGCGTTCATCACCCACGGGTTGTGCGGCGGCGAGTTTGAATACGACATGCGGCGGGTGAAGACGCTCGAGGGGTTTCATGAAATGTGCGGGCGGCATTTGTCCGGCGATGAGCCGCTGCCGCCGCGGCCGCCGGAGGGGTCGAAGTTGTTTTGCGGGTTCGAGGACCTGCTTGCGGAGTGACCGGCTGAATTTCGGTCACCGACGGGCTTGTCTGGTCGGGTGGGATTCGTTACACCCTGCTCATGAAACTCGGATATGCGATTGTTTACGTGAAGGACGTTCCGCGGTCGGTTGCGTTTTACGAGGACGCATTCGGGTTACAGCGCAAGTTCGTGCACGAGGCGGGCATGTATGCCGAGATGGCCACGGGTGCGACGACGCTCGGCTTTGCGGCGAACGGTCTGGCGAAGTCGAACCTGCCGATGGAGTTCCGGGAGAATACGGCGGACGGCTGTCCGGCGGGGTTTGAGCTGGGATTCACGACCGACGATGTGGAGGGGTCCTTCAAGCGTGCGCTTGAGGCCGGGGCGACCGAGGTGTCTCCGCCGGCAACCAAGCCGTGGGGGCAGGTGGTGGCCTTCGTGCGGGATCAGGACGGTATTTTGGTTGAGCTTTGCTCTCCGGCGACCCAGGCATGATTTCGTGGCGGCGGGCGGCGATATGACGGGATTTTTCAGGGACGCCGGGTGGAAGGCGCGTTTCGAGGATGAGATTCTGGCGGCTTCCCGGCCGATGGTTTCCAAGTCGCGGAACCTGCGGCTGGAGGAACCGGTGGAGGGGTCGTTCAGCCTGATCGGCGAGGTGGCGGGCGAGGAAACCGAGGTGCAGTTCTGGCGCGGTCCGGGTGGCTGGGAGTTTGAGTCGTTTTGTTCCTGCGAGTTGGGCGGCTTCTGCCATCACGCGGCGGGGCTGATCCAGAAAGCGGCGAAGGAGCGGGATGTGAACCGGTTGACCGGACGCAGCGTGGCGGAGGCGGTGGCCGCGGCGCTGCCGCGTGAGGGCGGGGAGGAGAAGGTGGTCGGCGCGGGACTGCCGGAATTCACGGCGGAGCCGGCGTTTGAGCTGCACGTGACGCGGGAGGCGGCGGACCGGACGTCGAAGTTGCTGTTGAAGTCGCTGGGGCAGCCGGAGCCGGATTTCTGGGTGGCGGCGGAGGCGGTGGTGAACTACGGCGGGTATCGTGGTCCGCTGCGCGGCAGCATGCCGGAGTGGGCGGGCGAGGTGGTGACGGCGGAGGGCCGGCGGATGCTGCTGAAGCATGACAAGGCGGCGGAAAACCGCGCGGCGCGGCAGCTGGGCGACACCGGGCTTTCGTCGTTGCAGTCGAATCCGGCGTGGAGGTTCCTGATCAGCCGGAAGACCAAAGCGAAGGAGGCGGATGGCGCGAAGGACCGGTGGTTTCCGGATCCGGGGCGGGTGCCGGTGGATGCGTTCTGGCACCAGTTCCGGGGCGAGATGATCGCGCGGCTGGAGGATTCCGGCTGGACGGTGACGGTGGACGACACCGTGGGCCACCGGGTGTTTGACGCGGATCCGGCGGACTGGAGCACGGAGATTTCACCGGCGGAGAAGGGCGGGTGGTTTTCGCTGTCGGTCGGGTTTGAGGTGGCGGGGGTGAGGCACGATCTGCTGCCGATTCTGGCGGAGTTGCTGGAGAATGATTTTCTGGAGGAGACGCTGGACCGTCCGGATTCGGGGTTTGTGTATGCGCCGTTGCCGGACGGGGACGCGTTGAAGCTGCCGATCGGGCGGGTGCGGCGGATTCTGAAGCATTTGTCCTCGTTGATTGATCCGAAGTTTCCGGAGCGGACGAAGCTGCACGCGCTGGATGCGGCGGCGCTGGCCGGGCTGGAGGATCTGGGGTTTGATCCGCCGCCGGATGTGGCGGAGATGGCCGACCGGTTGCGCGGGTTTTCCGGGATCGAGCGGGTGGAGACTCCGCCGTCGGTGAATGCGACGCTGCGCGACTATCAGCTGGACGGATTCCGCTGGATGCAGTTTTTGACGCGGCACGGGCTGCACGGGATTCTGGCGGATGACATGGGGTTGGGGAAAACGCTGCAGACGCTGACGCATATTCTGGCGGAGAAGGAGGCCGGCCGGTCGGACGGGTTGCCGGCGCTGGTGGTGGCGCCGACCTCGGTGGTGCCGAACTGGCTGGCGGAGGCGCGGAAGTTCACGCCAGCCCTGCGGGTGCTGGTGCTGAGCGGGGCGGACAGGAAGCGCTATTGGCGGTCGATCCCGCACGCCGACCTGGTGCTGACATCGTTCGCGCTGCTGCACCGGGACATCGGCCAACTACGGCGCTACTCGTACCACATGGCGGTGCTGGACGAGGCGCAGAACATCAAGAACCCGCGGGCGAAGGTGGCGAAGGCGGCGTGCGAGCTGGACGCGCGCCACCGGCTCTGTCTCTCGGGCACGCCGGTGGAGAACCACCTGGGGGAGCTGTGGAGCCTGATGCGGTTTTTGATTCCGGGATATCTGGGGAGCGAGGAGGCGTTTTCGACGCGGTTCCGCAAGCCGATCGAGAAGGAGGGCGACGTGGAGCGGAACGCGGTGCTGAAGAAGCGGGTGGCGCCGTTGATCCTGCGGCGGACCAAGGACCAGGTGGCGAAGGAACTGCCGCCGAAGACGGAGATCGTGCATCTGGTGGAGCTGCACACCGGGCAGAAGGACCTCTACGAGACGGTGCGGGCGACGATGAACAAGCGGGTCCGCGCGGCGATCGCGGCGCAGGGCGGGAGTGAGTTCCAGATGGTGTTTCTGGATGCCCTGCTGAAGCTGCGGCAGATTTGCTGTGACCCGCGGCTGCTGCCGGACGAGTATGCGAACGACGTGCGGGAGTCGGCGAAACTGGATTTTCTCACCGGCTTGCTGGAGGTGCTGGTTGAGGAGGGGCGGAGGATTCTGATTTTCTCGCAGTTCACGACGATGCTGGGGCTGATCGAGGAGCATCTGGTGAAGTCCGGGGTGGCCTATCTGAAGTTGACCGGGGCGTCGAAGGACCGGGGGAAACTGGTGGAGGATTTCCAGTCCGGGAAGTTTCCGGTGTTTTTGATTTCGCTGAAGGCGGGTGGGACGGGGTTGAACCTCACCGCCGCGGATACGGTGATTCACTACGACCCGTGGTGGAACCCGGCGGCGCAGGCGCAGGCGACGGACCGGGCCTACCGGATCGGCCAGGACAAGCCGGTTTTCGTCCACAAGCTGCTGTGCGAGGAGACGGTGGAGGAGCGCATTCACAAGCTGCAGGAGGAGAAGGCAAAGCTGGCGAACGATTTGCTGGCGGACGCGGATATTTCCAGCAAGCTGGATGCGACGATGGTGCGGGCCCTGCTTGACGAGTGAGCGCGGGGGGAATCGGGACCGGTGGGGGTGGACTGGAGGTTTGACAATTGATGGTTTCTGGGAAGGTCTGTGGTGCGCCGATGAGGCTGCTGATTGTGATGAAGCGAGAAACAACCCCACTCATTCGTTTATCTACCGCTGTTTTTTCCTGTGTGCTGGCTTTCGGCCTGGCGGTCGCCGACGGAGCCGAACGGTATGCTTTCAACCAGGGCTGGCGGTTTCTGAAAGGGGACGCCAAAGGTGCCGAGGCGGCGGGATTCGATGACAGTGGCTGGAGGCCGCAGCGACTGCCGCACGATTGGGCGATCGAGGGGCCGTTTGACATCAAGCACAACGCCCGCAGCGGCGGCCTGCCGATTCATGGGACGGGGTGGTACCGGAAGGAGTTCACGATCACGCCCGAGCAGCGGGGCAAGCGGATGGAGATCGTCTTTGACGGCGCGATGTACAACGCCCATGTCTGGCTGAATGGCGAATTTCTCGGCAATCGGCCGTTCGGTTACATTGGTTTCGGGTTTGATCTGACCAAGCATTTGAACCCGGATGGCAAGAATGTGATTGCGGTGAGATTGCAGCCGGAGGACCTGAGTTCGCGCTGGTATCCGGGCGCGGGCATTTACCGCAATGTGTGGGTTGATTTCACCGAAGACACCTACGTGCCGCGCTGGGGGACCTTCGTGACGACACCGGTGGTGGCGAAGGATGGCGCCGACGTGCGGGTGAGGACGGATGTGGTGCACGCCGGGGCGGTGCCGGCGAGATTGGTGCTGGCGACGAGGGTGCTGGGGCCGGATGGGAAGGAAGTGGCGCAGACGACGTCGCCGCTGGAGTTGGTCCCGGGAGCGTCGGTGACGGTGACGCAGGAGATGCATGTGGAGAACCCGCAGTTGTGGGATCCCGATGCGCCGAACCTCTACAAGGCGGTGAGCGTGGTGCTGGACGGGAAGCGGGTGGTGGACCGCCATGAGACGAGTTTCGGGATCCGCACGGTGGAATACGTCGCGGGCGAGGGACTGCTGGTGAACGGACGCAAGGTGAGGATCAACGGGGTGTGCATGCATCACGACCTGGGTGCGCTGGGCACGGCGGTGAACCTGCGCGCGACGCAGCGGCAGCTGGAAATCATGAAGTCGATGGGCGTGAACTCGATCCGCACGTCGCACAATCCGCCGTCTCCGGAACAGCTCGAGCTGTGCGACAGGATGGGCCTGCTGGTGCAGGTGGAGGCGTTCGACTGCTGGCGGATGCCGAAGGTTCCGAACGGGTATAACAAGTTTTTCGACGCGTGGCATGAGCGTGACCTGCGGGACATGATCCGTCGCGACCGGAACCACCCGAGCGTGATCATGTGGTCGATCGGCAACGAGATCCGCGAGCAGTCGCGGAAGGACGGATGGAAGCTGGCGCGCCACCTGCACCGGATCTGCAAGGACGAGGATCCGACCCGTCTGACGTCCGCGGGTTTCAACCAATATCCGGCGGCGGTGAAGAACGGGCTGGCCGGGGAGATCGATGTTCCGGGGTTCAACTACAAGCCGCATGCGTATCCGGAGGTGATCCGGCAGCATCCGGACTGGCATGTGCTGGGGTCGGAAACCTCGTCATGTGTTTCCTCGCGTGGCGTCTATCACCTGCCGGTCAGGACCTACACCAAGGCGGACGACAACCAGGTGACCTCGTATGACGTGATCGCGCCGCAGTGGGGGTATGTGCCGGACCTCGAGTTTGAGGCGCTGCGGAAATCGCCGTCGGTGCTGGGCGAATACGTGTGGACGGGATTCGACTACATCGGCGAGCCGACGCCGTACGGCGGGCGGGACAACCTGACCCATGGGTACTGGAATGAAGACTGGCCGTCGCGTTCGTCGTATTTCGGCGCGGTGGACCTGTGCGGGTTTCCGAAGGACCGGTATTTCCTCTATCAGTCGCAGTGGACGGACGTGAAGGAGAACCCGATGGTGCATGTGCTGCCGCATTGGAATTGGGAGGGTGCGGGGCACGAGGTGATTCCGGTTTACGCCTACACCAACGCGCAGGAGGTGGAGTTGTTCCTGAACGGCAAGTCGCTCGGCACCAGGGTGAAGGGCCGGGACCGGACGCCGATCAAGGTGCGGGCGAACCACTGGAAAGGCGGCAAATACGAGTCGCCCTACCGCTTGCGCTGGGATGTGCCGTATGCGCCGGGCACCTTGGTGGCGGTGGCGAGGGAGGATGGAACCGAGGTGGCGCGGAAGGAGATCGTGACGGCTGGCGCGGCGGCCGCGGTTGAGGCGGTAGCCGACCGGTCCGAGATCGCCGCGGATGGCGAGGACCTGAGTTTCGTGACCCTGCGGATCCTGGATGCGGCGGGCAACCCGTGTCCGACGGCTGCCAATGAGATCGAGTTTGCGGTCGAGGGGCCCGGGGAGCTTGTGGCGGTGGACAACGGCAACGCGGCGTCGCTGGAATCGTTTCAAGCGAACCAGCGCAAGGCATTCAGCGGCATGGCGCTGGCGATCGTGCGCGGGCTGGATGGCAAACCGGGCGAAGTCAGGTTGATCGCCCGGTCGAAGGGCTTGGCGGCCGCCACGGTGGTGCTGACGACGAAGTAGGGATCCGGTCGGCTGGGTGGGGGCAGTCCGTCACTTTGTGGTGGCGGGCTTGTTGCCGGGTGCGGGGATGCGGAAGTGGCCGGTGAGCTTGAATTCGAACAAGCGGTCTTCCTCGCGGGTTCCGCCGCCGATGTTGTGGATGACGAGCGGGGTGCCGTCGTCGTTGGTGCGGTCGGAGACGATCATGATGTGCGGGCGATTGGGCGGGACGATGCAGGTGACGAGGTCGCCGGGCAGGTAGTCGCCGGCGGATTTGCCGACCGTGCGGCTGTAGCCTTTGCGGGTGAAGTAGGTTTTCAGGTTGGGGACGCGGCGGTGGTCGATGTTGCGGTCGGTGGTGGTGAGGCCCCAGGTTTTCGGGTAGCTGGAGAAGTGGGCATTCATGTCCAGATGCACATGTTTCTGGAGGTCGATTCCATGGGCCTTGCGGAGGGCGCGGATGACGACGTCGGTGCAGACGCCGGTTGCGGCCGGGACGTCGCCGCCGGGGTATTTCAGGGTGCGGTAGGAGGGGTCGTATGAAGTGGTGACGTTGATTTGGGAGCGGGCGGCGGTGACCAGCGGCGGGGCAGCGGTGGCGGCCATGCAGGAGATGGCGAGGGTGGCGGCAAGGGTGGTGAGGGAGGAAACGGGAATCATGAGCGTGGGCGGGAAAGGGTGTTTGGCTGGAACGGAGAAATCAGCGGGTTTCTTTGAAAATGAGGCGGATTCCGGTGGACGATGAGCTTGAAATCAGATCGCGGATTTTCCAAGTTGCCGGCATGGCAGCTAAAGTTCCAGAGACCCGGGTGGTCGTGAAGGTGTTTCTCTATGGCATCAAGCCGGAGATCTGGCGGCGATTTTCGATTTCGAAGGAGGCGTCGTTTTTGGACCTGAACGATGCGATTCAGGCGGCGATGGGTTGGGACAACAAGCACCCGCACGAGTTCCGCCACGGCAAGGGGAAGCGCTTGGTGGATGTGATTGGCCCGGTGGGGCTGGAGGACCAGGTGCCCGGCGAGTTTCAGGATGAGAAGAGGATCACGGTGGGGGATTTCCTCGGGCGCAGACGGCTGCCGGTGCGGATGTTGTACCGCTACGATTTCGCGGACGAGTGGATCCACGAGGTGGTGTTTGAAAAGGGCGAGCAGGGCGAGGGCGGGCCGGTGATGCTGGATGGCGCGCGGGCGTGTCCGGAGGAGGACAGCGGCGGCACGTTCCAGTATGTGCAGGCATACGCCGGGGAGATCGAGTGGATGCATCCGGGGTATGATCCGGAGAAATTCGATCCGGCGGAGGTGGACTTTGCGAAGAAGAAGACGAGAACGCGGAAGCGGAAGTAAGGGGCATGGAGTGCGCCGGCACGACGGCGCTTTGTGGTTGGCGAGGCATGCCTCGCGTGGGGGGTGAGTGGCGGACGGGCCGGTGGTTTGGCGACGTGGCGGATCGGGAGGGGAGGCGATATGGATTCGCCAAAGCGGCGTCATGCCGCCGCAGTCCAAGGGGTGGCGGTGTGGAGTGCGCCGGCACGACGGCGCTATGGGGTTGGCGAGGCATGCCTCGCGTGGGGGGCGAGTGGCCGACGGGCCAGTGACTTGGCGACGTGGCGGATCGGGAGGAGAGGCGAATTGGATTCGCCAAAGCGGCGTCATGCCGCCGCAGTCCAAGGGGTGGCGGTTTGGAGTGCGCCGGCATGACGGCGCTATGGGGTGGGCGAGGCATGCCTCGC
>JAUTCT010000163.1 GCA_030673875.1 Verrucomicrobiota bacterium JB025
GGTCGTGCCTTCGCTACGGGCTTCTTTCGGCTCACTCACCTCACGGTGGCGACCTTGCCTTTCACTACGGTTGCTGTCACTCAGTCCGTCCAATACGTTTCAATTGTTAAGTTCATGCCCATGCCGGGCACACCAGGGACGGTTCTCCGAGCCGTCCGGCGGAAGCTGCGTGTTCGTTCCACAACGGTTCATCCCTCCACAAACGCCCGCAACGCCCCTCCAAACCGTCCCGCACCAAAAGATCCCGGAGGGATCACAGCCAGTAGCCGGGGGTCGAGCGCAGCGACACCCCCGGACCCCACGCCCCCGGCAGTCATCGCATCCCGGCAGGGATGCCAGAGGCGTCCTTCATCGCTTGCTTCATCGATTTATCAACAGGCAGGGACGGTTCTCCGAGCCGTCCGGCGGAGGCAGCGTGTTCGTTCCACAACGGATTATCCCAACACAAACGCCCGCAACGCCCCACCGAATCGCCCCACGCCCCCGAACTCATCGCATCCCGGCAGGGATGCCAGAGGCGTTCTTCATCCCTTGCTTCATCGATTTGGCAACGGCCTGAGCTGGCCGTGGCCAGCCGCGCCATCCCACCACCTCACGGCGGAGAGCAATCCGGCATATAGATACTCTCCGCGCCCGGAATTCAAACCGCTCCCGTGGCGTTCTGAACGACGTTCAGCGC
The DNA here is from genome assembly GCA_030673875.1 of Verrucomicrobiota bacterium JB025. Lineage (GTDB taxonomy): Bacteria > Verrucomicrobiota > Verrucomicrobiia > Verrucomicrobiales > Akkermansiaceae > Luteolibacter. The sequence goes on from JAUTCT010000163.1 coordinate 680, forward strand.
GAGATTGCCAACCGCCTCAAGGTGGTTGTTGATATCGATGAACAGCATCTCGTTAGGCACCTGGCCACCCTGCTGCATGCGCCGGGTCGCGCCCTTGTTATTGGTCTTGCGCAGGGCGTTGATGTTTTTCTCAAGGTTCTCGGCGCTCTTGAGCAGATTGGTATCGGGGCGGGAAAGCGAGGTCGACGCGGCGATCAGGATGTTGCGAACAACCTCACACAGGGCGAGGATTTCATCGTCCTGCGCGGGCGCGAAATGCCGGTCCTTGGTGTATTTCCTCTGCACCACCTTGACCAGGCGGTAAATCCGGTCGGTGGCTTCCTCAAACTCGGAGACAACCCGCAGCATCGAGGCAATCCGGTTGGCGTTGCTCTTGCCGATTTCGTGCGTCGAACACTGGATCAGGTAGGTCGTGATGTCCTGCAGCATCAAGTCGCACGCATCCTCCATTTTCTTGAGGTCGCTCACTTGCTCGGAAAGATCGACGTCGGGTTGCTTGAGCACGTCCACAAACCCGTCGAACATGTCGATGGTCAACTGACCCATGCGCTCGGAGGCGGACTCGGCCTCGGCAATGTTGAGTTCGCCGAGATCGACGAGGTTTTGCGAAATGTATTTCAGCTGGATCGGAGTCTTCGGCTTCTTCGTGTCGGGTTCCTTGACCCACCACTCCACCAGCTTCGCAATCTGCGGCACAAACGCCACCATGATGCCGATGTTGCACAGGTTGAACATCGTGTGGAAAATCGCGGTCGCGAACGCCACGTCAAACGAGCCCATCTTCGAGTTTGCCTCACGCAGCGCATCCGGAAGCAGTTCCGCCAGATACCAGCACAGCTGCGTGAACGGGTAGAAGGCCACCAACAACCAGATCACCCCGAGCACATTGAAGGAAAAGTGGGCTCGCGCCGCTCGCCGCGCATGCACGTTGGCGCCCAGCGATGCCAGCCAGGCCGTGACGGTGGTGCCGATGTTTTCACCCAGCACAATCGCGGCCGAATTCTGAAACACACCGATCGGATCGGTTTCCACGTTGCCAAGCCAGCCGTTGAGCGCACAGGTGATCGTGATGGCCATGGCGGCCGATGATGACTGCACCATCAGCGTCAGGGCTATCCCGCCGAACAGATAGAGCAGGATCGAAAGGAAACCACGGCCGCCCATCCACGTGACGATGCCTTCAATGGTGGCCGCCGTCCCCGGATCATCGAGCATCAGGGTCTTCAAGTCCGGCACGGAGTCCTTGAGCAGACCGAGCCCGAAAAACACCAGACCGAAACCGAGCAGCATCTCACCCCAGCTCTTGCCCTTGTCCTTGCCGATGAAAACAAAGGGCAAACCTATGCCGATCACCGGCAGCGCAATCTTGGAGACGCTGAACTTGCCGACGATGGCGACAATCCACGCGGTGATCGTGGTGCCCAGGTTGGCCCCCATGATCACGCCGATCGACTGGACCAGGGTGAGCAGGCCGGCGTTGACAAAGGAAACCACCAGCACCGTGGTCGCCGAAGACGACTGCACCAGCGAGGTGGTCACAAACCCGGTGAAAACACCGGAAAACCGGTTGTTGGTCATGCCGGAGAGCGCCTGCCTCATCCGCTTGCCCGCGATGCGCTGCACCGCCTCGGACATGATCTTCATCCCGAACAGAAAAACCCCAAGCGCACCAAGAACATGAAGCAGACCGGTAAAAATGGAAACGGCGGAAATCGTGGCGAGCGTGAACATGAGTTTTGCTAAAAACCGTCACATTTTTCACCAACAAACCAGCAAAATCCTGTGTGAGTCCAAGGTTTCACCCTGCCGGACTCGGCTCCGGAACCGCCCCTTCACCGTGCGACTTGACAGCCCGCTCCAACCCCCATATCGGGCACCGCCCCAGTCTGCGCCTCCACTGCGCAACGTCACAACCATGCGGACAAACGCTGCTCACGGGTGGCTGACAGTCCGGAGCTGCCAAGCCCGCGCCACTCGCGCTCACCGCCGCATCCGCGGAAAACCCGCCAAGCCCACGCCACAGCGCCGCCGTCGCGCAGCGTCCACCCCGCACGACGGCATCTCCGGTCCCTGAATCAGCGAGACCGGAATTCCCTCCTCACTTCAAAACGCCCGCGATGGCGTCGCAGAGGTAGTCGGCATTTCCCGGCGTGATGCCCGCCACATTGATCCGACCGCCCTTCACAATGTAAATCGCCTGATCCGCCTGCAGCGTGGCCACCGCCTCGTCACTCAGCCCGGAAAACGAAAACATGCCATTCTGACGCTCGATGAAGCCGAAATCCATGTCGACGCCCCGTTGTTGCAGGCCGGCAACCAGGACCCCGCGCATCGCCTTGATCCGGTCGCGCATCTCCGCCAACTCACCGAGCCATTCCTGCGTCAATTCAGCCGACGCAAGGATCGTATCCACGATCGCTCCGCCATGGCTCGCCGGGTTCGAGTAGTTCGTCCGGATCACCGACTTCACATGGCTGAACGCCGCGGAAACCGCCTCGGCGGAATGACCCACCAGCGAAAATCCGCCCACCCGCTCGTTATACAACCCGAAGTTCTTGCTGCACGACGACGCCACCACAAACTCCAGACCCTTCGCGGCAAAAAGCTCCAGCGGCTTGCGGTCCTCTTCCACCGAAACTCCGAACCCCTGATAGGCAAAGTCGAAAAACGGCAGCCAGCCGGCTTCACCCGCCACCTCGGCAATCTGCTGCCACTGCTCGACCGTCGGATCCACCCCCGTCGGGTTGTGGCAGGTCACGTGCAGCAGCACGATGTCGCCCGCCGGCACCGCCTTCAGCGCCGCCAGCATCGCCTCGAAATCCAAACCGCGCGTCTCGGCGCAGTAATACGGATAGGACGCCAGCTCCAGCCCCGCCGAGCCAAACACGCCCTTGTGGTTCGCCCACGTCGGATTGCTCATCCAGATCTTCGCGTCCGGGCGGAACTTCTTGAGAAACTCCGCACCCACCCGCAATCCACCGGTCCCGCCCGGCGTGTGCGCCGTCGCCACCCGCCCCACGGCCACCAGCCCGCTGTCCGCACCGAACAACAGACCCTGCACGCCTTTCGCATACCCGGCACTGCCATTGATCGGCAGATACCCCTTGGTTTTCTCCGTCTCCAGCAGAGTCGCCTCCGCCTTTTTGACACAGGAAAGGATCGGCGTCGCGCCGCTGGCATCCTTGTAAACACCCACTCCGAGATTGATCTTATTCGGGTTGGTGTCGGCCTTGAACGCTTCGGTCAGGCCCAGAATCGGGTCGGCAGGAGCGGGAGAAATGTCGTTGAACATGAATCGTAGTTTGGGGTTGTCGGTCGGTTGACCGCCTTCCCGCTAGCCACGGAATTCGGGTTTGGCAAGTCATCTCGCCTATCCATCGACAATCGGCCGCTTTTCGGTTACCCATTCAATGGCTGGCTTTGCCTGTTTCCGTAAAAACCCGAACCCCTGACCACCATGATCACCCATCATCTCTCGCCCACCGGAATCCTGACCCTCCATCCCTCCGGCGCCATCACCCGCAACGACTTCACCAGCATCACCGAAACCGTCGACCAATGGCTCGAACGTGGAAACACCCTCAAAGGCCTCATCATCGAGGCCGAATCCTTCCCCGGCTGGAAAGACTTCGCCGGCCTCAGCGCACACCTCCGCTTCGTCAAAAACCACCACCTCAACATCCCCCGCGTCGCATTCCTCTCGGACAGCGGATTCCTCGCCGCCCTGCCGCGCATCGGCCGCCACTTCGTCAACGCCGAACTCCGCCACTTCAACTCGGATGCCCTCGAGGCCGCACTCGACTGGATCAACTCCCCGCCTCAGGAAAAAACGCACGCGCTCCACCAGGCGTGGTTCCCCGCCCACCACCTCATCTGGCTCCGCATCAACGGCCGCATCACCACCGCCGAATACAAGGCATGGATCGAGGACGTCAAATCCCACATCCAGCAACATGGCCGGGTTTCCTTCCTGATCGATATCGACAACCTCGACGGCGTCGACTTCGGCGCCCTCGTCGCCGACCTGAAATTCGGCCTCACCCACCTCACCAACATCAAACGCATCGCCCTCACCGGCCACCTCGGCTGGGCCAGGAAAATCGCCGCCTTTCCCAATCCCTTCCCGTTCGAGATCAAGGCCTTCGACGACAATCACGAATACGACGCCTGGTCCTGGCTCACCGCCGATTGATCACCCGCCACGCCCGCTGTCCGCCACGCGGGCACACCCCACCCATCTCCCAGCCATTCACCCCACCCCATGCGAATCACCCCTGCCACCGCCGAAGACATCCCCGCACTCGCCCAACTGCTCGGCATCCTCTTCTCACAGGAACAGGAATTCGTCCCGGATGCCCGCCTGCAGGAAAAAGGCCTCGCCGCCATCCTCGCCAACCCGGCCAACGGAGTCATCTTCGTCGCCCGCGACAAAGACCGCATCCTCGGCATGGCCAACCTCATCTACAATATCAGCACCGCCCTCGGCGGACCGGTCGGCACCGTGGAGGATGTCATCGTGCACCCTGATTTCCGCGGCCGGGGCGTCGGCTCCGCGATCATCAGGAAAGCCCTCGACCACGCCGACTCCACCGGCCTCCTCCGCATCTCGCTGCTCGCCGACTTGTCAAACGAGCGCGCCCTCAAGTTCTACCACAGCCTCGGCTTCACCCGCTCGGACATGCTCACCCTCCGCCGCTTCCCCGCATGACGCCCCGACCACCCACCGCAAAAAAAGTCGGGCCGGGAATCTGCCATGGTGATTCCCGGCCCGCCACTCAATGAACCAATCCCATCAAATTTGCTAAAACCACCCCCTCATACGCACCCACCGCCGCCTTCTTTCATCACCCGTCACGATTCTTCACCCACGTGTGCCATTGACCACCCCCGGCCCGCTGGTTAGCGTCCCAACCGGAATGACCATCGACTCCTACGCAAACCGCTTCGTCTGTGACCTCGTCGCCTACGAACCCGGCAAACCCATCGAGGAAACCGCTCGCGAACTCGGCCTTGACCCGTCATCGATCGTCAAAGTCGCATCTAACGAAAACTCCCTCGGCCCCTCCCCCCTCGCCAAAACCGCCATGCGCGAGGCCATCGAGAGCGCCCACATCTACCCCGACGGCGGCGGCTTCAAACTCCGCTCCGCCATCGCCGAATCCACCGGACTCGATTTCGACAACGTCATCATCGGCAACGGATCCAACGAAATCATCGAACTCCTCTGCCACACCTTCCTCAACCCCCGCGCCTCCCTCATCGCCGCCGAACACGCGTTCGTCGTCTACAAACTCATGGCCACCCTCTTCGGCGCGAAATACGTCGAAGTCCCCGACCCCGATTTCATCCACGACCTCGATGCCATGGCAGACGCCATCACCGAAGACACCCGCCTCGTCTTCATCGCAAACCCGAACAACCCCACCGGCACCATGGTCGGCCAGGAAGCCATCGACCGCTTCGTCAACCGCCTCCCGGAACACGTCGTCGCCGTCTTTGATGAAGCCTACATCGAGTTCCCCGACCACGCCCCGGACACCCTCCGCTACGTCCGCGAGGGCAAAAACGTCTGCGTCCTCCGCACCTTCTCCAAACTCCACGGCCTCGCCGGACTCCGCGTCGGCTACGGCCTCGCCTCGAAAAACGTCGCCGCCATCCTCCAAAAGGCCCGCCAGCCGTTCAACGTCAACACCATCGCCCAAGCCGGCGCACTCGCCGCCATCTCGGACACCGACCACATCCGCAACACCCGCACCATGAACCGCGACGGACTCGCGTTCTATCAGGAAAACCTCGGCCGCCTCGGCATCGAATACGTCCCCAGCCATGCCAACTTCATCCTCGTCAAAACCGGCGACGGAGACCGCGTCTTCCGCGACATGCTCCGCCAAGGCGTCATCATCCGCGCCATGAGCAGCTACAAACTCCCCGACTGGGTCCGCATCTCCATCGGGACCGCCGCTGAAAACCAACGCTGCCTCGAGGTCCTCGAATCCGTCCTCGGCGCAACTCCATCCGCATGAGGCGGTTTGACACCCGCCATCACTCTGCATAACCTGCCCTCCAACTGGCGGAAGCGATATGACCGACTCGAACACTCCTAGCGACAAACGGGAATTCCGCTGCGAACACTGCAACGGCAAAATCCTCATTCCACACGACCTGCCCCCCACCACAGGCCCGTGTCCCCATTGCTCCAAAACCATCACCTCGCCCGGTCCGCCGCAAGCACCCCTCGGCTCGTTCCCCAGCCCCAAACTCAGCCAACCCGTCCTCAGCCAACCGGCTCCCACCCAGCCCACTCCGGCCCAGGCCTCGCCCATCCCTGCGGCCCCCTCACCCCTCACCCCGACCACTCAGGTCACCCCGGCAGCACCTCAGCAAGCCGCCAAATCCACAATCCCCACGCCCCGCCCGACCGGCCAGGCCCCGGCAGGCAACCCGCTTCACTCGCCCGCCCAACCAATCCCCGCGGCACAATCCGCCACCCCGGTCCAGTCACCCGCACCGCTCGCCAACCCGGACCCCAAATCCACCGGCCCCGCCAAAAACGAGCCCACCGGCCCCGCCAAAAACGAGCCCAAACCCGCCGCCAAACGCATCGACATCCCGCAAAATTCACCCCAACCGGCGAACAAGCGGAAATCATCGCAGGCCGGCAGTAAAATCCTCCCCGTCCTCCTCGTCCTGCTGCTCCTCCTCGCCGTCACCGGCTCCGCAATCTTCTTCGCCTTCGAGGACATCAAGAAGCTCATCATGCCCGGTCACGCGGATACCATCCCGTCACCCAACGACTCCCCCAACACCGCTCTCGAGGCAAACTACCTCCGCATCGGCTGGCAGGACGACGCCTATCAAGTCCTCGCCGACTACATCGCCGGCACCACCGTCGAGGAAAAACTCCCCCACATCCTCAACCCGGAAGCCCTCGCATCCCGCATGGAGGACTTCTACGGCGGCGGCGTCATCATCGATTCAGACACCCCCGCCAGCGTCTTCTCCCCATACGAACTCTCGCTCGAAGACCGCAAACGCGGCCTCTTCATGATGATCTACGACCAACCCCCGCAGTTCGAAATGAGGGAGTTCTTCCGCCCCCTCGCATCACTCGAAGTCCAATACGGCCTCGATGAAGCCGACATCCTCCTCAGCACCCTCGCCAAGGTCGACAACTTCGCCATGGAGCCCCTCCGCGTCCACGCCTTCTTCAAACGCACCGAAAACGGCCTCAAACTCGACTGGGAAGTCTTCTCCCAAACCAAATACCGCACCCTCCAAAGCTTCGTCGAACTCCCCGAAGTCGGCCAAAAGGAAACCTTCCGCGTCTTCGTCGTGGAAGACGTCCCGGACCCCAAAGAACTCGAAATCGGAACCCGAACCTACCGCGTCTCAGACCCCGCTAACATCACCGACACCGCCCGCGTCAACGTCAAGGTCGACTCCGAACCCGGCCGCGCACTCTCCCTCATCAACTGGCGGGATACCGAAAACAGCAAACCCATCGTCCGCACCGCCACCATCGAACTCGAATGGACCGGCGACCCCGCCGACCCCACCCTCCGCATCAGCAACTTCGTCTGCTGGGAATTCCTCGGCCTCGGCGGCCAGGCCGCACCCTCCGCCGCCTCCCGCTGATACCACGTGCCCCCGCATTCCCCGCCACCGCCTGTCTCGCCACACCCTCCACACGTGTCGCCGCAAACCATCGCCGCCATCGCCAGCCCCCACGGCACCGGAGCCGTCTCATTGATCCGGATCTCCGGCCCGCAGGCCATCGCCATCGCCGACGCCGCCACCGCAGGCAGCGCATCCTCCGCCCCACCACGCACCGCCCGCCTCTGCCGCATCAGGGACGCCTCCGGCGAAACCCTCGACGACGGCCTGCTCACCATCTTCCCCGCTCCCCACAGCTTCACCGGCGAACACTGCGTCGAATTCACCGGCCACGGCGGCATCCTCGTCACCCGCGAAGTCCTCTCCCGCTTCCTCGAATGCGGCGCCACCTCCGCCGAACCCGGAGAATTCTCACGCCGCGCGTTCCTCAACGGCAAACTCGACCTCACCCAGGCCGAGGGCATCATGGACCTCATCTCCGCCCAAACTCGCCTCTCCATGCGCGCCGCACGCTCCCAACTCGAGGGCAAACTCGGCAAACAAACCACCGCCGCCCGCGACGCCCTCCTCCAAACCCTCGCCCACCTCGAAGCCTGGATCGACTTCCCCGAGGAAGACATCGACCCCGCCACCTCCGACAGCCTCCGCCAGCAACTCAACAACGTGCTCGCCACCGTCGACTCGCTCCTCGCCACCGCGGATCAGGGCCGCATCCTCCGCGAAGGCGTCCGCACCGTCATCTACGGCGAACCCAACGTCGGCAAATCCAGCCTCCTCAACCAACTCCTCGGCTTCGAACGCGCCATCGTCTCATCCATCGCCGGCACCACCCGCGACACCATCGAGGAAACCATCAACCTCCACGGCATCCCACTCCGCCTCATCGATACCGCCGGCGTCCGGGACTCCACCGACACCATCGAGGCCGAAGGCATCCAGCGCACCGTCCGCCAAATCGAATCCGCCGACCTCCTGCTCGAAATCGTCGACGCCAGCCAACCGAAACACCCCGATCTCAAGGTCCCCGAAACCGACGCAAAACACATCCTCCTGCTCAACAAGTCGGACCTCCCCGAACACCCGTCATGGTCCGGCATCAATGGCATCCGCCTCTCGTGCCAAACCGGCGAAGGCTTCGAATCACTCTCCCGAACCATCAGCGAAATCCTCGATTTCACCGATGTCGACTGGGGCGAACACGCCGTCGCCATCAACGCCCGCCACCAAGCGAGCCTCGAATCCGCACGCCGCGCCCTCACCGCCGCACTCCCGCTCCTCGCATCACCGGAACCAAACCCCGAACTCGCATCCATCGATATCCGCGAGGCACTCGACGCCCTCGGTGAAATCCCCGGCCGCACCGATACCGAAGACCTCCTCGGCGTCATCTTCAGCACCTTCTGCATCGGCAAATAAGTCCGACTTCTCCGCGCCCGGGCCGGTTCCCGCACCCGCAGACACCCGTGCGTGAAGGCTCGCCACCCCGGCCAGCCCCCCCCGCCATCAAGCGGTCAAACCGGATCGACGCTTCGCGTCAGGACCACCGGTTCGCCCCCGTTCAGTTTGACTTCCAGGCGCACCACAACCTTCTTCCCCGGCTCGATCGCTCCGGCGGGATCAAACCTCCACAGGGTTTGCGGCATCTTCCCTTCCTCATACTTGCCATCCGACCAGCCACCAGCCTCGACCTTCCAGCTTCGCGGCGCACGCCACCGCTGGCTCAACACGCACCGCTGGCTCACCCCGGCCTGTTCGATCGTCAACCCGGTGATCTCCACCGTGGCAACTACCGAGCTAGTATTAAACACCCGGACACCGTGGATCCCGACCGCCGCCGCCCGCGGCGTGGGCTTCGACCGCACAAACACGTCGCCAAGCGAAATCGCCACACCGTCTTTCACCAGATCGGGAGCGAGCGCCGCCGTGAACGACTCACACGCCGCCGCATCAAACCCCGCGGTCCCGGCGGCGGCGCGGATGGATTCGGCGGTCATCTCCTCGCACTCCAGAATCCGGGCCACCAGACGCTCGCTCATATTGATGCCGTCATGCCCCACCCGGACCCGTTCGAATCTCACGCTCATCATCACCGGCAGCTGGCGGCCATCGGCAAGACGCTCCGCGAGACGGTCCTCCACCCCCGGCGTGGTGAAGCCCGAAAACTTGAGTTCCTCCCCGTTGAAGCAATGGAACTGAACCAGATCCCGATAGGACGGCGTGGCTCTCGTCCCCAGAAACTGCCGCCTCAACCCCAACCGACCGACCAGCACGTGGTGGCCATCCGCAATCTCCTTGAGGTCGAAACGTGCCGATCGCGGAACCGCCATCACCACCTCCTTGCCCTCCCCGGGAACCTCGGATTCCCGCTCCGCGCAGCAGCCGGCATCCACGCTGGCCAGAACCAGAAGGAGCAGGGAAATCCGCACGAGAAAAATCGGTTGATGCTTCATACCCTGAATGACACCGCAGCGCGTGTGATTATTAGCATTTTCTTCAAAAAACATCCCGCCCCCCCGCGCGCGTCCCGGCCCCGTGCGTCCGGATTCAACTTCCACCGATCTCGCCGTCGCACGCAGCGGCTTGCACTTCTCGTCCGCGTCCCACACCAGCCAAACGGACACCGATCCGCCTTGAAGCCACCACCAGCACCGCTCCACCAATGCACGGAATCACCTCCCGGCTCACGTCATACATCGAGAGTCCATTCTGCCCATGGATCAACTCCTCGCCGGCACGGTTCATCACAAGGAAATGAATCCAATTGAGCATCGGGGCAAGGTGCGACAGGAACGACGACGCACCAATAAGCAGAAGACCAAAGCCAAAAAGATCACCACGGCAAAGATCAGTCGATTCAATCGTCCCTCCTTGCCGGGGCACGACATGCCTTGAAACAACACCTGCCAGGAACCAGACGGCGCCCGCGATGATCGCATAAACGATGGATGGAGCGAGCGCACTGAACCAGAACGCGAATCCCGCATCCGCAGCATAACCGATACCAGCATTCATCGAAATGGCCCCGGCGACCCCGAGAAGACCTGCCATGGCCCAGTAAACGGCAAACAGCCGGATCACGATAAACACGATGGTTGCAGCACTCATGATTCCTTCAGAACGACAACGATCGTAGACGACCGCCAAGCACTGTCCAGATGGAAACAACCCCGCGATCCGGCAACCCCGCAAACCGGTCCGCCATCGCCACCACCGGCCGGACCGGACCGCTTGTTAGTCCAGAAAGAACCCCCGCTCGAACGCCCAGTAGAAATCGCCAAAGAGTAAAACAACGCTCCCACCCGCCACATGCACGGCGCCGATCATCAGCATCCACCACGGCGCTCGCGCGCCGCCGGACCACCTCTGCACAAGCCCGCAGCCAATCCCCACGCCAGCCAAGAGCACCCCGACCACACAACAACCGTGCCAAACGGAAAACCCCAAATTCCACCCGTCGAGCAGCGGGAAGGCAAGCCATGCCCCACCGATCATCACCGGTGGAATAACCAAACTCAGCTCCACGGCCCGCAGCTTCCGTGAAGCCTCCGCCAACTCACTCAACACGCGACCATCCATCGATTCGGGATACGTTCAGGCAGTCACCGCCACCCTCTTGCCGGGCACCTTGCGTTTGCGCCGGCACAACAACCCAAGCCCTCCCACCGCACCCAGCGCGCACACGCCGGGCTCCGGAATAATCCCGTCGAAAGCAAACGACTCCGACCCATCCAGATAGCTGGCCGTCCACAACAGACTCGTCAATCCAGGCGCCGGCCCATGCAGAGCAACAAATGCGGGAGCTAACTCATCGGACACGCCGGTCACCCCCTCTGTAAAGTCCACCCGAGCGGAATAATGGGTGGGTGTCGAATCCAGTTCAACAAGGTTGCCCGACGAAAACATGAAATACACGGAAAGGATCTCATGCAACCCGGCCGCACCGGCAAACGCAACGACGGCCTCGTAGTCCACACTCAGGCTCGTGATCGGATTGCCCGAATCACCCGGCAGAATCGACAACGGGAAATCATACGCATCATAATGAGCACCGGCCGGATCCGACGGCACCGCCGGAAGACTGCTGAAATCAAGCAACTCGAGCGTTGCCGCTGGCGCAACACTCACGGCGGCGAACCCGACCGCAATCAATAGCTTCATGGTTTTCATATGTTTTTCTACTGAAACTTCACACCTGCACCCGGTGCCAGAAAGCCCGGCTTGATGGGAAACTCGGGGTATTGCCGCGGCCTGACTTTTCCCGGCACCACCCCGTGCGAGTGAGACACAGCGAAAACGCAATCACCGGCACCCGGGCAGCTCCTGGAACAGGTAACATCCATCCACGACAACACCATACCCGCGTATACCACATAACAATCATGATGCACGCATAATCCGCCGCCATCTCATTCGGCAATCCACACGCCAGCAAACGACCGTCCACCAAAAACAATGACCGGAAATCGGTCGGGGCTGGGAGCCGGTCGAGACCAGCGACCAACGAGCCACCCGGACACCGGCAATCCTCGCCCGAAACCACCATTCCATGCGAAACCCAACCCCATCCAACCCCCTATCAGTCACGAAAACGCACCAAACGGCAACTCACCGCCTCAACTTCCCCGCATGGGGGGATTGCGCCCTCGCCCGGCGGGTGATATCAACTTCCAAAATTCCGGGGGAGATTCTCCAAAGACCAGCGAACTGATGGCAGCCCCACCCAACATTCACCCCAGCATGAACCTTCCCCACAAACTCCTCGTCGAACGCCTGACCAATCACAGCCAGGCCCTCGCACTCCCGCTCGGCCGCCGCGTCGGCCAACCCGGACACGATGTCGCCCGCGACTACCTGCTCAAACAAATGAAGCGCATCGACCTCAAGCCATTCCGCAACGACAGCTTCGAACTGTGCTACGAACTGCCGCACCCGAATGGCGGCAAGTTGACGACCTTCACCAACCTGGTGGGCGTCATCCCCGGCCGGGACCGCGCCCTGCCGCCCATCCTGCTCGGCGCCCACTACGATTCGGTCATCGATGCACCCTGCGTGGACGACAACGCCACCTCGGTGGCGCACAACCTCGTGCTCGCCAGCCACTACGCGCTCCAACCGCTGGAACGTGATCTCATCATCGCGTTCTTCGACGCCGAAGAACCACCGTTTTTCCTCGGCAAGACGATGGGCTCGCGCCGCTTCGTCGAAGACTACTGCGAGAGCATGCGGTTCGCCGCGGTGATCGTCACCGATCTGGTCGGACACGACGCCAACCCGACCGACTTCGGCCTGCCGGACACCGTCGGCACCCTGCTGCCCCACCTGAAGAAACTCGTCGCGGTCATGGGCTCCGAATCCGACGCCACCTTCCCGGGCATTGTCGAGGACGCGGCCCGAAAGCCAAAGGGCCTCAGGGTGTTTTCAACCCTCCACCGCTATATCGGCCAGGTGTCCGACCACGCGGCCTTCGCCAAAGCCGGCCATCCATTCCTGTTCCTCAGTTGCGGGCAGTCCCGCTACTACCACACTCCACAGGACACCATGGACTGGATCAACTTCGACAAACTCGCCGACATCACCTGCTACATCGCCGACCTGGTCGAGCGTATCGACGCCACCCCGGCCGACGCCGACCACACGCCCGCCGACCCCTTCGACACCGAAATCCGGATGTTGAAAAAGGCGCTCGGCCCCATCGCGATCACCGGCATCCGCGCCACGGGATTCCAAATCCCGGAATCCCGCGAGGACCTCGACGCCTTCATCAAGAAAGTCATCGACGGAAAACTGCCATAGCGCTCACAAGAATCACCACCAGGCCGCACGCCAAGAGCGCCCCCATCCACCGGCGAAGCCAAAGCGCCCTATCAGCACGCCGACAGCGCAAGAATGCCCGCCGGCATCCGCTGCCAACTCCCTCAACACTGCAGAGCAACCAATGCGGGAGCTAACTCATCAAACACAGCCGTCCACCCTCACGGAATAATGGGTGGGCCTCGCATCCAGCTCCACAGGATTGCCCGACGAAAACAGGAAATACACGGCCAGGATCTCGTGAACCCCGGCCAAAGAGGCACAATCATCGCTTGCCTCGCAGTCCGCACTCAGGCTCGTGATCGGATCGATCACGATCACCCGGAAAAAGCGACAAGGGAAAAGCAGTTGCGTCATAATCACCGCCATCCGGTTCTGCTGGCACCGCTGGAAGGGGGCCGCAATCAAGCACCCCCAGCATTGCCGCTGGAGCAACACTCATCGGCACATCCGGCAACCCGGCGTCCGGCGACGCAAGCATTCAAATTCAAGGCAAGGAGCGACGAGGAAGTGAATAGCCATTCACGACCGAGCAGCAACGAAGCATTGGGGTTGAAGGCGCTGCGCCCGGAACCCGCTGCGCCCGGAACCGCGGCACTTACCTTTCCTCGGCGAAGCCAATCCAATCAACAGCACCAAACTCTGCCGCGGCAGGTGTTGGGTTGCCGGATGTGCCCTCATGCCGCCGAACTCCGCCGGAAGAACTAATCTAGCAACCACTCCCCAACCTCCTTCCATTCCCGACAACCCTCCCGCCCGATCAACGATCGGCCGATCACCCGCCGACACCACCACCCCACCCACACACAACCGCAATTTTCCCATCAGACACTGCCACCACATCCACGGATATCCCCGGACATCCCCGGGTTTGCTCATTCCCCACAGCACTGCCAAAACATCCTCCAGATCACGGCTGCGGAAACCGCAACACCACTCATGACTTAACGAGTTTTAGTTTGCCCCACCACACAGAACAATTCAATCTATCTGCCAGAAATCGGATTCATTTCCACCGCAGTGAATTCCCAGCCTCAAATTTTCCAGCCATGTCCACCTCCCTCTCGATGCTCAAGTTTCAAATCGGTCCGGTCCAGGACTTCATCGCAACCGCCCGTTCCACCCGCGACCTGTGGAGCGGCAGCTACCTTCTCAGCTGGCTTGTCGCCTCGGGAATCAAGGCTCTTCCGCAGGATTCCAAACTGGTATTCCCCGCCACGGAAGCCCAACCGCTGCTGCGGCACCCACTCAACCCTGCCGAGTCCGGCATCCTCATCCCCAACCTACCCAACATCTTCATTGCCAAAGTGACTGGCGACGCGAAAAAAGCGGCGGAGGCGGTGACGGATGCCATCACCACCGAGTGGAAGCAGATCGCCACCGCCGTTTGGAACAAACGACAGTCCCTCGGCCTGCCAGATTCCTTCAAGGACCGCTTTTTCGCTCAGGTGGACCGCCATCTCTCGATATCCTGGATGACCACTGAAGTCCCTGACGATTCAGACCATGCCTACGTGGAGGCCTATCGACACAACGGTTGGCATTTGGACGCCGTGCGCCAGACGCGTGAATTCAAGGGCTGGGTATCTGTGAATGGTTCCTCGGAAAAAGACAGCCTTTCGGGAAAGGAGGAGGCGGTTTTTCATGGCTCGGGAAATCCAAACAAAACCGATGTCTGGCACAACCTGCTCAACAAGCACGCCGACCACATGGGTGCCGTCGCTATCATCAAGCGAGTCTGGCATCTGGCCTACCTCAGGGACCAACATGGTCTCCCAACCGATTCCGTGCAGTTCCCGATCCGTTCCATCCCCGCCATCGCCGCACGTCTGTCAAAACTTGATGATGACGAGGACGCCCAAGAGAAAACCACCGGCGAAAAATACATCGCCGCAATCGCCTTCGATGGCGATTCCATCGGCAAATGGGTCAACGGCGACTTCCTGCCAGAAACCCACAAGCTTGGGCTCAAGCAGCACCACACGGCTTTCAGCAAGGCGCTTTCGGATTTCGCGCTGAACCGGGTCCGGGAAATCGTCGAAGAAATGGTGGATGGAACGGACGATAAAGGCCGCGCCATTCAGGTTCCCCTCGGCCAGCTTATCTATGCAGGCGGTGATGACGTCGTTTGTCTCGTCCCCGCCGATGCCGCGCTCGATGTCGCCGACAAGCTCCGCAAGGCGTTCCAGAAAGCGACCAGTGGCACCGAATCCACCGGCGAGAAACCCGACGCCTCCGCCGGCATCGCCATCGCTCACGTTCACGCGCCACTGCAAGACCTCATCCGTGAAGCTCAGAAGGCCGAGAAACGTGCCAAGACCGATGTCGGCCGCCCCGCGTTCTCCATCACCTTGATGAAGCGCTCCGGTGAAATCTCCCACTGGGGCAGCAAGTGGGGCTCCCGCGGTCTGGAACTCTACCGCGCCATCGCCGAAAACCTTAAACCTGACGGCCTCAGCGATAAGTTTCCCCACCGCGTCTGCGAGCTTCTTTCCCCGTATCTCACCAGCCAAACCAGCCTATCCAAGCAAGAGGACGCCATCAGAGACATCAGCTTGGCCAAAGACCTCATCACCCGCGAGTTCGCCCACGCTGCCGAGCGCCAAGGCTCCAAAGAACTCGCCAAGTCAATGACGGCAGCCCTCGGAGAGTATTTGGATGGCATCATCAAGGCACGCGAGGAGCGCGAGAGGAAGATTGGAAAACCTTCATCCCGTTCGGTCACCCAGGAACTCCTCACCTCCGTCATCGGACTCTGCACCACCGTCGCCTTTGCCGACCGCACCAAACCCGCACCCGCTGAAAAGCAACCCGCCGCATGAACCAACTCCTCCTCAACCCCACCGATGTCCTATTCTTCAAGGATGGACGCCCCATGTCCGGTAGCCTCTCCGGCCACGGTGCCGCCTGGCCGCTGCCTACCGTCACCAACGCAGCCCTCCATGCCGCCCTGCATCGTGCGGAAATCGGCGGCGTCCACAACCACCGCCGTGGCCGAAGCGGCAACTACTCCGACACCCGCGACCGCAAGTTCGGTTCACTGAAAACCGCCGGCCCTTTCCCTGTCTGCACCCACGGCGGCGCGACAACCTGGTTCTTCCCCCGGCCATTGGATGCCGGGATTCCCGGAAGCCCCAAACCCTCGCTGCTGCCCTTGACCATGGGATTCGACCGCTCGCTGTCCAGCCTCCCACAACCTTTCCATTTTCCTGTGGCAAACACCCAACCAGCCACCAAAGACCAGCCTAAACCGTGGCTGAGCAAAGGAGCGTGGAACCGCTATCTCGGAACCGACCCGAGCAATACCGAGAGCGGTGATGCTTCCTACAAATCTGACTCCGATTTCGCCGACACGGAGTCCACCTTCGGCATCGGCATCGATCCCGATACAGGCACTCAGGATGGTGAAGGGTTCTACTCCGCCCACTACCTCCGCCTGCGGGAAGGATGGAGCTTGGGCTGCCTGGCTGAAGCCGAAGACAAGGAATTCCGAGGGGAAAAGGATAACCGCGACCTCGTCCAAGCCATCTTCCCCAACAGTGGAACCGAGACTCCCGTCATTATCGGCGGTCAGCAGCGCGTTTGCACGGTTCGACGCGACAACCCGGTGAAGCTACCGCTTCCACTGGGGGAAACCCAAAAATTCGAGCAACGCGATTCCACAGGAAAACCCACCTGGCTTGTAAAATGGGTTCTCCTCACGCCCGCCATCTTTCCCACGATCGACGCCGGGATTTCGAAAAGAGGCACCGAGCGCAATGCTCACCCTGGCGGATACCTGCCCACTTGGGTCTGCCCGGGCACGGGTAACGTGTTGTTGGAGACCGTCTCTAAAGAAGAGCGCAAGCGCCGCCGTAGTCTCAACGCGGGAGGGAAAGGCTACGCCTCGAACCCCAATATTTCCGCCAAACTCGTCGCCGCCATCACCGGCAAGCCCATCCCTGTCACCGGTTACGCCTTGGACAACGGCCTCAGCGACCGAAAACCCGGCCCCAAGCCCACCCTTCTCGCCGTGCCCGCCGGCTCAGTCTATTATTTCGAGTGCGACTCACCTGAAGCCGCAAGAAAGCTCGCCACCGCCCTCAACTGGCACGGCGACACTCCCGGCACCGCCATCGAAAATCGCCGCTCCACCCTGATGGGAGAAAAAGGCTTCGGCCTCGGCGTCTGTTCGACCTGGTCCTTCCACGACGGCAAGCGCCCCGGCTGACATCGCTCCTTCTCCCTCTTGCTGAAAACTTAAAACTGAAAACTTGAAACCCCCTTCCCCATGAACACCAAAATCCTCTACCTCTTCACCCGAACCCCCCTCCACGTCGGTGCGGGAGCCTCCGTCGGCGCCATCGACCAACCCGTCCAGCGCGAGCGCCACACAGGGTTCCCGGTAATCCCCGGATCGTCGATCAAGGGTGTTCTGGCAGATCAATCCAATGCTCTCGACGAAAGCGGCAAGCCACTCAAAGACGGTGACCGCAACGCAACCATGCGCACTGACGATGGAGCCCGCCTTTTCGGATTGGGAGCTGGAAAAGCCAAGGGGGACAATGGCAAGGCAGGTTCGATCGGCTTTGGTGAAGCCAAGTTACTCGCCTTCCCGGTCCGTTCCGCAAAGGGATGCTTCGTCTGGCTGACCTCACCGCTCGCATTGCAGCGCTGGGCAAGGGCGACTGGATGTAAAATCAATGTTCCTGAGATCAAGAAAGACAACAAATCCTACTTCAACGCTGCGACCCTGGGCGAGACACTTGGCAACAATGCCAACAGTTCCGCCCTGTTCGAGGATTACGTCTTCCACCACGCCGGCGAGTTTGACCTCGCAAAAACACTTGCGGAATCCTGCTCCAACGATCCGGTTTGGACGACCCTGGCAGCCTCCCACCTCGCTTTGGTTGACGATAGCATCCTGAGCCACTTCGCCGTCACCGCCTGCGAGGTTGCTCAGCACGTCGTCATCGATGACGAGACCGGCACGGCCAAGGAAGGGTTGCTTTTCAACCAGGAAAACGTCCCCGCCGAAACCTTGTTTTATAGTTCTCTAACTTCGTCTTCCACCGAAGATCTCAACCTGCTCCAAATTCCAAATCCCCTCCAGGTGGGCGGTGACGCGACCACTGGACTCGGCTTCTGCACCACCAACCGTCAGTAAACACCATGAGCCAGCTCGTTAACATCGACCAAATCCGTGCCCGTAATGCCCTGGACCATCATGAGGTAAAGGCAGACAAGGATGGAACGAACGGTAAAAAGGAGGGCGACAACCTCTCCGGATATCCGTCTCTCATCATCAACAACGGGCTGATCGCCACCCTGGCCTTTTCCGTCGACAAAGGCGGACAGCACGAGCGGATTGCCTCTGCCATCGCAAGTCACCTGAATGACCGTGGAGTCATCAAGGCGGACAACGCCAGATCGCTTCGTGATGCGCTTTGCCGCGGGGAATCCGCCACACTAAGGCAGTCCACCCATGAGGCACTCGCCTTCCTTTCCTATCTCAAACGTTTCCACCGCTAACCGCCATGCCCATCTACGCCACCACGGAAGCCAAGGAGTTTTGGGACTCCTCGATAAGCGCCCGCGCCCGCTCGCTCGCCGCCTCGCGCTTCTGCCATCTCAAAACAGCTGCGAATGGGAGCACCGATGACGAGTATCGGAAAAAGTCTGCCCTCGGAATCAAGAAGGGGGCGGTCGTCGCAGGTGCTCCTGAACGATTTTCGAATTTCATTTCCCTGCTTGAAGCACAAGGGGCTAGCGTGGTCTTCGGTAAACTCGAGGGACGCATGATCTTGAATTCATCAGGTGGCGTGGTTGAGAACGGTGGTATCTGCCTCGACCGCAATTCGGGCATTCCTTACATCCCCGGATCCACCGTCAAAGGCTGCGCCCGGCGCTTCGCCGTTTGGGACCTGTCACAAACAGATGATGTGGACCAAAAAGCCGAGAAGCTCGCGCGGCTTTGTTTGGTTTTTGGATACGGAGATATCGAGTGGAATCCCGGGCGCGATCTGAAAAAGGGTCACTGCCATTCCGATTTCTGGCTCGCGATGGTGCCGTTGGAAGACACAGGGCCCGAACACGACTCCCTGCGTGATAGGACATGGAAGGATGCTTCAGAGCGTGCGCAGCGGATCATCATCGACAAGCTCGGCATGAAAAACCTGCCGCGACAACTTCAAGGCTGCGTGTCCTTCCTTCCTGCTTTCCCCGAAAAGGATCCCGGAATCGATCTCGATATCCTCACCTGTCACCACCCCGACTATTACGAGGGTAAGAAAAAAACGGCAACCGACGATGAGAACCCGAACCCAGTGGTGTTTCCCGCTGTGGCAAAGGGTGGGACCTTTCGCTTCCCCCTGCGCCCCATCCGACCGCGTTGCTCCGATGACCTCCTTGCCTCCACCAGCGGATTTCTCTCAGAAGGTCTGCAACAGTTCGGACTAGGAGGGAAAACCAACGCCGGCTACGGCTGGTTCAGCATGGATTCCGAGGCCGCCAAACGCGCGAAGAACGAACGGGAAGTCGCGGAGTTGGCGCAATCCGGCCCGGATGAAGCCGCCTTCGCGGAGATCAAGGCAATGCATGAAAAGGGGCAACTTGTCACCAAGCTCAACGCCTACTCCTTTGACGAGAAGTTTTGGCCGCCTGACACCTCGGTTGGATTCGAACTCAGCCTCTTCGAATTCGTCAAATCAGAAGCATCCGACCTCGCCGCATCGAAGAAAGGCAAAAAAGCCATGGAGAACCTCGCAGCAAAACTCAAACGTCCTTTCCCATGATCCACACCAAGATTGACTTCAAACTGCTGACTCCCTGCTTCTGTGCGGGAGCCGACCAATCGGAAGCGGAAATCCGCCCCAGCGCCATCCGTGGTGCGCTCCGTTGGTGGTTTCGCGCCTTGGGTGGAAGCGCGGACGATGAAGAACTCGTATTCGGTGGGGTTCGCAATGCCAAAGCCAGCAGCCTTCAGATACGGGTGGCGGACATTCGAAAAGTGGATGTCGGGTCATTGCCGTCTCCAAAGCCGATGACGCCTCTGGCTTATATCCTCTATTTTCCCAGCGTTGCCGGGGCTGACAGCGGAGCAAAGTTCGGCACCGGACCACGCTGGAATTCAAAGGGTTGCCTCGGTCCCGGTTCCACGTTCCAACTGCAGCTCCGCCAGTTGAGGAAACTCCCGGACCACTGTGTCAGATTGCTTGAATTGTCCATCAACGCACTCCGTCACTACGGTTCCATCGGCATGAGGGTCACCCGGGGATTTGGGGCCATGCAGGCCTCTGGGGTGAACGAAGCCTCCTTCACATCTCTCGATACGGAACTTCAGGAGCACGGTTTTTTAGTCCGCCGCGGATCGCGGGCCCATGACAAGTGGGACTCCCTGATGGATGAAGCTGGCAAGTGGTTGAAGCACGACCTCCGCAAAGAATTCGGAGCTGGCGGAGGGCGAGGCAAAGGTGGGAAAAATCCTCAGGCTACCGCCCTAGGATCAATCGATCCGGTGCGGCAGACTTCCGCCGTCTACCTGCGCCCCGTGGAACTCAAAGGAAAACTCGTTTTTTCCGCTTTTGAAGCACCCCACGGCCGGGTCTTGGGAAACAAGTCCCGTGAAAAGCACGCTCAACAGATTCTAAAGACCCGAGACTTCAATCAGAACCCTCCTGCGGCATCTGCCTAACAAGAAAGTCCTCGTAACAAACGCGACCAACAACATCCATCCGTGATGTTGGCAAGCCTTGCGGTTCGCGTGACTGCAGGTTTTTGAAGATCGCTCCTACATGACCATGCCCAACCCCGTCCTCCTTATCCTCACTGTAGGCACTGGCACCGCAGGCCGTGACTCATTTATTGCCGAAGGCCTCCGCAAAACCGTGGAACTCATCGATCCCCGTCGTTACTGGTTGGTTCCTTCGGACTCTCCGTTATCAATTGATGTTGCGGATTTCATCAGGGAGCACTTTTCCGAAAATTTCGCCCCATGGTCAGACACCGAACCCTATCATAGGATCGGGGAGCCTGATTTGCTGCTCGATTGCCGGAGCGCGGTGCGCCGGGTCATTGAGCGCGTTAGAGGCGAACTCGCCAAAGGCGAGAGACTCATCGTCAACCCGACTTCCGGAACCAAGCAAATGAGTGCGGGAGCGACCATCGCCGCTCTTGACGAAGGGGTGGGGGAGTTGGTGTTCACCGTCGGCGAGCGTGCCGACGGCGTGGTCAAAACCGGCACCGAACGCCTCGAGACATTCGATGCATCAGGCTATTTCGCCGAAAAGAATTTTGCCGCGGCGTGCGACCTCTTCCGCATTGGCGCGTTCGAGCCTGCGGCCAGTTTGCTGGCAAGTGGCAATCGTTTTCCAGCCGATGCCAGTCTGTGCCGTTGCCTTCACGAGTGGGAGCGCCTGGACTACCAGGCGGCGCTCGAGCGCGCCAAAGACACGCCGCATCCACTCCTCGAGCCGCTCCTGCCGACCCTCCGCCGGTTGGTCGACGAGTCATCGAAACCCTGGCCATCCGCGCATGTTGTGGCCGACCTCCTCCGCTCCGCCCGGCACCTCGTGGTGATCCGCGATTTCGAGAGTGCTGTCTCCCGTGCCTGCAAGGGCTTGGAAATGGGGCTCCGGCTCGATTTCAACCGCCGCACCAAACTTCACGAACCCTATCCAGCCGATCGATTCCTCGCCCTGCCAGAGTTGAAGGAACCGTTGCGTTCCAGAGTTGCAGCAAAGCAACGCGGCCGTGCTCTTTTCATCGGCCAGAGGGATCTGGCAGAAGTCCTTGCCGTCCTCGGGTCGCAACTCGGTGCCGGATACATTGGAAACGCAGGCGAAGGGGTGAGACGCGCGGTGGAAATCCGCAATATCCTCACCCACCAGCTGCGCTCCGTCACGCTGGACGAGGCACAGCAGGCCATTTCCAACATCAGCGTGCTGCTACAACCTTTGAATCTCCCTGCTCCCGTGGCATTTCCGCGGGAACTCTCCATCCCAACCAGCCTGCAATGACCCCCACCATCCTCATTACCTTTCTCGGCACTGGAAACTACACGCCGGCACGCTATCAATTCAGTGGCTCGGACCACCCTGATAATGAGACGTTTTTCAGTGCGGCTCTGGCCAGTCATCTCAAGCCAACCCGCGTCATCTCCCTGCAAACGCCCGATGCCACCACCAAGCACGGGAAGGCGTTGGACCAGCGTTTTCGTGAACTCAATGTCGAGCATTCCAGTGTCTCTATCCCTGAAGGGAAAAGCGAATCCGAACTGTGGGAGATTTTTGCCGCGCTCACGCAAGCCGTTCCTGCCAAATGCGTCCTCCATGTGGATGTGACACACGGTTTCCGCTCCCTGCCCATTCTGAGCCTCATCGCACTCAACTACCTGCGCACCACCCGCGATGTCACCTTGGGCGGCATCCACTACGGTGCCTTCGAGGCGAAATCCAATGAGGTCACCCCTGTCTTCGATCTGTCGCCATTCCTTGCGCTTCTCGATTGGACCGCGGCCGCCGACCAGTTCCTCGCCACGGGCTCCGCCAGCCGTCTTGGCTCCATGCTCAAGGGAATCCAACAATCCATGTGGCAGAACCGGCAGGGCAGCGCTCCTTCGGACCTTCCCACCAAGCTCATTTCGCTCGGGAGCACTCTCGAAATCGCCGCCAACAACCTCACGCTGCTCCGCACAGGAGCCATCAGCGATAGCGCTGCAAGCGTGGCGAAGCAGATCACCAACGCGACTCAAACCGGCGACATTGAACGCTTCGCGCTGCCGATCCTCGATGTGCTTGATCCCGTGCGTGCAGAACTCACCAGTTTCAACAGCACCGATCTCGCGGTCCTCCGCGACCTCGTCGGCTGGTTGATCGAAAAAGATCGTCCGGACGCCGCCCTCACGCTCGCTTCCGAGTGGATCATCAGTTGGGTAATGGTCCGGTTAGGGATTTCCGATCACCATTGCGGCGAGAATATCCGCAAACCCTACGACAAGTGCATTAGCCTTTGGGTTGATGAATACTCCGGGCGTCATGAGATTAAGAACCCGGATGAAGAATCCACCCGGCATCTGGTGGAACTCAAGGAGAAGTGTGCATCTGACGAAATGGTGCGACTTGCGGGAATTGCCAGCCGATTGAAAAGCGCGCGCAACGATCTCAACCACGCCGGTTTCCGCCAAGGGCCGCTTTCCGCAGCCAACATCTTCACGACCGCCAGAGAACTCTACCAGGAACTCGTGTTGCTGCCCACCTGAGCGGGTTCTCATTTCATGGGGAAGCCCGCCCAGAACATCCCCGGACGTCCCGCGGCTTCCCTTGAAATCCCCGGATTTCCATGCTCCGCGTCATGGACCCCGACACATTCGAAGACTTCATCCAAGACCCTCAAAACCAACTGGCCGAAATCCACCATGAACTCGCCGAGTGGAATGACAACTGGGCATCCGCCAACGAAGACGGTTGGTTCTATGGCGACGACGATTGATCCCGCCTCCCGCCCGAATGATCCCGCCTCCCGCCCGTTGGCGCATCCCACCCCAGCCGATTTTCCTGCACGCCCATGACCACCACCCTGCTCGCCGTCACCGGCCTTTCGCCCGCCATCGTCACCGAGACGGTCTGGGCACTCGCCACCCGCGAAGGCATCCTGCCCGACCGCGTCGAATTCATCACCACCACCATCGGAGCCGAAAAGCTCGAAAGCGCCCTGTTCTCTCCGCTGCCCGACTGGGATGGCGCCACCGTCTGGGCAACCCTCCGCCACGCGCTGCGTGCCGGACCGGACCAACTCATCGCCGGCCAACCGCAGATCATCACCATCGGCGATGGTTCCAGCGGACGCGCCCTGCCGCTCGATGACATCCGCACCCCGGCCGAAAACGCCGCCGCCGCCGAGTTCATCTTCTCGCGCGTCTGGGACGTCGTCCATGACAAGGACCGGTGCCTCATCGCCTCCGTCGCCGGCGGCCGGAAAACCATGGGCGCCCTGCTCCACTCCGCCGTCTCGCTCATCGCCCGCGAGACCGACCGCATCAACCACGTGCTCGTCTCCCCGCCCTTCGATTCCCTCCCCGGTTTCTTCTTTCCCGGCCAACCCGCCTGCCCCGTGCTCGACCGCCAAGGCCGCGCTTGGGAAACCGCCGACGCCGAGATCACCCTCGCGGACATCCCCTTCGTCCCGCTCCGCAACCGCTTCCGCGAACTCGACGAACTCCCCGGCTCATTTCTCTCGCTGCGCGACCAATGGTCCGAACAACTCAAACACGACGCCGACCGCCCCGTCCCCCTCCGCATCGACCACGCCAGCGGCGTGCTGGAAATCGACGGCACCCCATACCCCATCCGCGCGCGCGCCCTCGCCATCCTCCATTTCATTCTCGAGAGCAACCTGCACGACCGCATCCCGTCGGATCAAACCGCGGCCGCCGACGACTTCAACAAGTGGAACAACGGCACCCACCCCCTGCCGGAGACCCTGCCACAACTGCTCGCCGAAGACTTCCGCCGCGAGCTCAACTACCTCCGCAAGCGGCTGAAATCCTCCCCATGGAAACCCGCCATGCGCACCCTCCGCCAGACCCCCTTCACCCTGGAAACAGCGCCCGATTAGCGGCGAGTGGTCCACCGGTCATCCTCCACCACCGTAGCGCGAAACTCTCCCTCCGCGCCTCTTCCCTCTTCCCTCTTCCCTCTTTCCTCTTCCCTCTTCCCTCTTCCCTCTTCCCTCTTCCCTCTTCCCTCTTCCCTCTTCCCTCTTCCCTCTTCCCTCTTCCCTC
>JAUTCT010000164.1 GCA_030673875.1 Verrucomicrobiota bacterium JB025
TGGTCTTGGGCGGACGCCTACAACCCCGGGGTGGTCGGCGCGCCGCCGCACTGGCAGCCGATTCCGCTACGCTCCATCGGCTGCCAGTGCGGCGGGCCTTTGCTTTGTAGCGGGCTTTTACAGACAAAGATTTACACTACCAATGTGATGATAAAGTGAAGAAAAAAAGCTCCTCGTATCGGCCCACCGTGTTGCCTCATTGAAGCGGACACCAAAACGTTGTTCCGGATCGATTGGGAGCCCCCGTTGCCTAACCGACGATGACACCATGCCACCAGCCATGGGCACGAGTGAAACAAGTCCAGAATCTCCGCCCCGGCATCTCCATCCAGGCTATTGGAAGCCGCTTCACCTTCCGGCCGATCCACACCCTGCGCCTATCTATCGGAAAACGCAGCGCCGACCCGCGACACCTAACGGTCGAAGACCTCCAGGATCCGCCCGATCTCCACATCGGACTCGAGTGGATGGCGCAGCTTCGACTCCTCGTGGATCTCATACACATTGCGCCTGCCTTCGCGAACCCGCTCCAGCACGCCGGCCTCTTCCAGATCCGCCACGATGCGCTGCACGTTCCGCTCGGTGATGCCCACCTCCACCGCCACCTCGCGCAGCAGCGCCCGCGGATTCCGGTAAAGGCAAAGCAACGTGTGCGTGTGATTCGTGAAAAACGTCCACCCACGAGCAGGCTCCCGATCCGCCGCCTCCTCCAGCCCTGATTTTGATGCATTCATTTTTACGACAATTTTTTCGTGTTTCATTTGACGCTACCCGGGGACTTACGACTTTCAAGTCGTATTTCAACCGTGGCCGTTGCCCAAACCCGGCCTGACCGAAACCCACCATGAAACGCTTCAAAAAAATCATCGTTCCCCTCCACTTCAGTGACTCCGACCCGGCCGTGATCACCATGGTGTCGCGCCTCGCCAAGTGGTCGGACCCCACCTCCATCACGTTCTGCCACTTCAGCCCGAAAGTGGACATCCCCGACAACCTGAAGGAGACCTACCCATGGTTGCTCGAACCCATCGACGCCGCCGCCCGCGAGCGCCTTGAGAAATCCGTCTTCGACACCGGGCTGTTCCCCGACCCATCGATCGTCAGTTTTCACGTTGAGGAAGCCAATCCGGTGCTGCGCTCGCTGGAGATGGTGATCGAAAAGGACTGCGACCTGCTCGTCACCGGAGCGGAGCGTTCGGACATCGCCATCCGCCTCGCACGGAAGGCCCCCTGCTCGGTCTGCGTCGTCCCGGCCGAGGCCATTGATGAAATCCGCAACCCGGTGGTCGCCGTCGATTTCTCCGACTACTCGCGCTATGCGTGTGAAATCGGTCAGGCGCTCTCGCAGGCAACCAGCGGCGGCGAACCCACCTTGCTTCACGTCAGCCAGATCCACACCGGCTACCGCTGGGGCATCCTCGCGAAGGAGGAAATCATCAAATCCAACGACGCCTACGCGCGGCTCAACATGAACGATTTCCGGCTGAGTCTCGGCACCCCTCCCTCACCGGAAAAAACCGTGATCCACCACCACGAATCGGTGCCCTTCGGACTCCTCGACTACGTGAACAAAAACAAGGTCGACTGCATCGTCGCCGGTTGCCGCGGGCGGGATGCCCTTACCGCGCTGCTGCTCGGCAGCGACATCGAGCAGATCCTCGAGCATTCCCCCGTTCCCGTCCTGGCCGTCAAAACCAAGGGCACCGGTCGCGGATTCCTCAAGTCCATTCTCGGGATCGACGAATAAGGATCGCCGCCCATGTCGCTCGACACCCCCATTCTGCTCACGCTCCTTCTGGCGGCCGTGTCGCCCTGGCTGTTTGCCGCCGGCAGGCGTGGCTTTCTGCTGACCGGAGTCCTGCTCCACGCCGGCCACCTGCTCTACTACATCGGGCAGTTGGCAGCCGTGGCGGGAGGAGAAACCCGGACGACACACGCCCGGAACTCATGGTTTCCCACCGACCTCGTCGCATGGAGTTTCTCCGGAAACCCGTGGGCGCTGATCTTCGCCGTGATGATCTCCGGCATCGGACTGTTGATCTTCATCTACGCGGTCGGCTACTTCGGTGCAGCGGCCAAAGCCCGGCGCTTCTTCGCACCGCTGCTCGCATTCGAGGCCACCATGCTCGGCCTCGTGCTCGCGGACGATGCGGTGCTGCTGTTCCTCTTCTGGGAACTCACCAGCATCACCTCGTTCTTCCTCATCGGCTTCCACCACGATGACTTCAAGTCGCGCTGGAACGCCCTCCAGGCCCTGCTCGTGACCGGCCTCGGCGGCGTGGCAATGCTCGCCGGCTTCCTCATGCTCGGCCACCAGTGGGGCACCCTCTCGCTCACCGACTGGCGCGCGGAGGTGGCCGCCGGCGCCATCCCGTCCGTCGCTCCGCTCGTCCTCATCCTCCTCGGCGCGATGACCAAATCCGCCCTCTTCCCGTTCTTCTTCTGGCTGCCGAACGCCATGAGCGCGCCAACCCCGGTGAGCGGATTCCTCCACTCCGCCACCATGGTGAAGGCCGGCATCTATCTGGTCGGCGCCCTCCACCCGCTGCTGGAAACCTCGCGACTCATCCTCGAAATCCTCGTCATCAGCGGAGGCCTCACCGCACTCGCGGGGCTCATCCTCGG
>JAUTCT010000165.1 GCA_030673875.1 Verrucomicrobiota bacterium JB025
GCCGGTCCGGTCGCCACCCAGGAGCTGGCCGAGTTGTTTCTCCGCACCTTCCCGGAGTCCAAATACACCAATCTCGTCCGCCGGATGATGCTTTCCGCGATCTTCTACTCGGGCGACTACGACACCTGCATCGAAATTGCCAAGCCGATGCTCGACCTGGTCGACCCCGGCTCCAAGGAACACGACATGTGCCTGCACGTGCTCGGCGGATCCTACTTCTACAGCGGCCGCTTCGATCTCGCGAAGCCGCTTCTCGATGAGCACGTGGAGAAGTATCCGAAGAGCGATTTCGCGCTTTCCGCCGCCTATTTCCAAGCGGCCAACTACTCGCGCCTCCAGCAGTTCAAGAAGGCCGCCGGCCTGCTCGACAAGTTTCTCGAGACCTACCCGAAACCGTCGGAGAACGTCTTCATGCCCTTCGCGCTTTATGACCGGGCGAACTGCCACTACTCGCTTGAGGAGAACGACAAGGCGCTCGAAGTGCTGGCCCGCCTGATCAAGGACTTCCCGGCGAGCAACGTCGTCGATCAGGCCTACAACCTGCGCGGCAACGTGTATCAGACCGAGGAGAAGCCGGAGCTTTCCGAGAAAGCGTTCATCGCCGGGCTGGAAGTTGCCGAGGAGCGCCAGCACAAGGTCGTCGCCGGCGAGTCGCTGTTCTCGTTGATTGCGCTGATCGCGGCCGACAAGGAAGCCGGCAAGGAAAAGCAGGAGGAGCTGCTGGCCTACTCCGACAAGTTCTGGGAGAAATACGCCGATGGCTCGCCCTACCGCTCGAAGGTGGCGGTCGCCCAGTGGCCCACCTACCACGCGAACGGCCGCAGCGAAAAGGGCCTCAAGATCATGCAGCAGGTCATCGCGGACATCGCGAAAAGCCCCGGAGCCACCGGGCTTGAGGAGCTGATCAACTCCTACACCGACTCCTACCTGGAAGACCACACTCCGGAAGAGCTCAAGAAGCACTACTACAACTTCCCGGACATTCACTCGGACGACTACGCCGCGCTCGCGTTGCTCCGCGTCGGGGTGATCGGCGTGTTCGAAGACGTGGTGAGGAAATCCGCGGACGCCAAGGTCAAGCGTGACGGATCCGCGATGATCCAGGTCCTGTTCCAGGAGCTGAAGAACGACTTCAAACTCGCCGACCTCTCGAACTACATTCTCGTCAAGGTCGGCGACTACCTCCGCACCAGCACCTCCACGCCGAAGGAAGCGCTGCCCTACTACAACGAGCTGCTCGGCCGCGAGGACAAGGAGCACCAGTTCTCCGCCCTGCTCGGGCGCGCCGATGTGAACGGCGGATCCGACAACAAGGCGGAAATCGACATGGCCATCGCCGACTTCGAAGTCGTGTTTGAAAAATCCGAGGAGAAAGCCGAGCGCGAGTTTGCCTACTTCCGGATCATCGAACTGCTGATGAAAAAGGGCGACTACAAGGAAGCCGCCGAAAAGTGCAATTACTACCTCGACCGCAATACCTCGAAGTTCTCCAAGTTCTCCGCCAAGGTCGGCCTGATGCTCGCCGAATCCTTCGACAAGCGCAACATGGTCGGCGACGCCATCGCCATGTATGTCAAGGTCTGGTCGGCCCACATGGGCAACATCGCCATCTCCGCTCCCGCCATGACCCGCTGGATGCGGCTTTCCTGGGACCGCAACAACCCCGGCGTCGACGGCAACCCGTCCGACCGCCAGGGTGCGTATGAAGGCGGCGCCCGCTACCTCGAACTCACCGGCCGCTTCAAGGATAAGATGGTCGACAGCGACCTGGCCCTGTGGAAGGACGTCGAGGAACTCGTCAAGACCTACGAGGCGAACCCGAACATCAAGTCTCTGGAGCAAATCAAGAAGGAGAAGGAAGGCTGATAACCGCCCCCCTGCTTCAATTATTCGAACCGGAAAATCTGCCATGAAATCCCTAGTCACAGTCGCGTTGCTCACGCTCGTCGCGTATCCCGCCACCGCCCAGACCAAGAAGTCCGACTTCGCTGCGCGGGCGATGATCGTCGCCAAGGGCGAATCCCCCCAGGCGGTGTGGATCACGGCCGCCAGCAAGACCGGCATCCGCTACAAGGAGACCGAGGTCGCCACCAAGACCAAGGACGCCAGGATCCGCGATTTCGAGACCATCTTCTTCTTCGAACCGACGGAATTCAGCGAAGCCGAGGACCTCTTCCAGGACCGCAAATACGAGGAAGCGAAGGCGAAGTTCGCCGGGATCAAGGCGTTCTATCAGCCGGTCAGCGGACTCCGCGACAACCACTCGACCCGCGCGGCGTTCTACGAAATGGAGTGCATGCGCAAGCTCAACGATCTGGATGGTCTTTCCGCGGCGCTGAAGAACTTCGACAAATCCGCCCTGACCCGCGAATACCAGCTCCGCCAGCTCGAGCTTTACGTCATCTGGGATGCCGCCCGCAGCGAGGCCTGGGACCAGGTGCTTTCGCTCGTCGAGGAACGCAAGGCGGTCCGCCTGCCCGGCTTCCAGCGCGTCCAGCTCGCCTACCTCCAGGGGATGGCCTTGGAAGCGAAGAAGGAAACGGAGGCGGCGCTCACCGCCTATGCCGCCGCGATGTCTCTCGATGTCGGCGCCTCCGAAGTGATTGCGCGCGACTCCGCACTGCGCTCGCTGGCGATGCTGGCGGCCGACGAAGGCGTCAAGCAGGCCATCGCGGAGGCCGACAGCGGGAAAGAGAACAAGAACAGCCGGGGCTATGCCAAGCTGCTTGAAGCCGCCTCGATCGCCACACTCTACGAACTGAGTCTGGGTCAGGGCGTGCCACTGCCCGCTGACTACAAGGTGTTCCTGAAGTTCCAGCCGAAGGCTGCGGTCGGATCACCGGAAGCCACGAAAGAAGAACCGGAAGCTGCGAAACCCGCTGCCAAGGAAGAGGTGAAGAAGGCCCCTAAGAAGACGCCGAAGAAAAAGGCGGCGAAAAAGAAATAAGGGCCCGCGCAGCCGGGCCGGAGGCCATCACAACGCGGACCATCACCGGTCCGCGTTTTTTTTGCCGCGTGTCAGAGCGAGCGGGTGATGCCGCCGTCCACCCGGATGTTCTGGCCGGTGATGTATTTGGCTCCGCCGGACACGAGGAACGCCACCGTGTCGGCGATTTCCTCCGTCGTCCCGTAGCGGCCCATGGGGATTTTCTCCCGGAAGTGTTCCTTTTCCGGCAGGCTGTCGATGAATCCCGGCAGCACGTTGTTCATGCGCACCCCCGCCTCGGCATGTTCGGTCGCGTAGAGCTTGGTGAAGGCCGAGAGGCTCGCCCGGAAGGCCGCCGAGGTGGGAAACACCGCGTCCGGTTCCACCGCCGCGAAGGATGAGATGTTCACGATCGCGCCGCCGCCGGCCGCCAGCAGGTGGGGCGTCACCAGCCGCGCGACCCTGACCACATTCAGAAAATAAACCTCCATCCCGAGCTGCCATTCGTCGTCGCCCAGTTCCAGCAGCTTGCCCTTCGGTCCGTGCCCGGCGCTGTTCACCACCACGTCCAGCCGGCCGAACCTGCCGATCGTGCCGGCCACGAATTTCTCCAGATCCGCCACCACCAGGTTTGACCCGGTGAAGCCGAAGCCGCCCAGCTCCTCTGCCAGCGCCTCGCCCTTGCCGGACGACGAGAGGATCGCCACCTTGTATCCGGTGTCCGCCAGTTTCCGGGCGACCGCAGCGCCCATTCCGCTTCCTCCCGCCGTGATCAATGCGACTTTGTCTTCCATGGCGGCAGACCTTCCCGGATCCCGTTCCGGATGGCAAGTGCGGCGTTCAAATGCAGAATTCAAATGCCGATTTGAAAAATGATTTTACAGATTGGAACGCCGCCATATCTTCCGCGCCGTGTCCGCTCCCACCACACGCGAGAAGCTGCTGTCCGCGGCCGTCACCCTGTTTGCCGAGAAAGGCTACCGGGATGCGACGGTGGCGGACGTGTGCGAGCACGCGCATGCGAACATCGCATCCGTGAACTACCACTTTCAATCCAAGGAGAACCTCTTCCGGCACGTGTTGCGTGAGGCTTTCCGCCTGACAAACGAGGTTTATCCCATCGACGGGGGGCTGACCGGGGACGACCCGGCGGAGAAGCGGCTGCGCGCCTTCATGAGTGCGGTCATCCGGCGGAGTTTTGATCCGGGTGCGGCCGGGTGCTTTCACCGGATTTTGATCCACGAGGGGACCCGGGAGGCGGCTCCGGATGATGTCGTTCATGCCGAGATGGCGATGTTGCAGGGCAATCACCTGATGGAGATTCTCTCGTTGATGCTGGGCACGAAATCGAAGGAAATTCTTTCCTGCGTGAAGGTGAACATCATCGCGCTCAGCGTGTTTCCCTCGGTGATGCCGCGCATGCGGGACGTGCTTTTCTGCGGGAGACCCACCTCCGCCAAGCTGGAACGTTTCATCGAACGCCAGTTCGCCTTTGCTCTCGCCGGGATCGGCACGCTCCAAGCAGCCTCAGTGAAATGAAAGCCACCGTTCTTTTTCCATCCGCCCTGTTGCTGGCCTCCTGCGCTCCGGACGCCCTGTCGCCCGGAGCTCCCGGGTCGTTGAGCATCCCCGCGCGCTACGATGCGAGCCAGCCGCCGGTGCCGAACATCAGCCGTTCCCTGCTCGGGTTGTTTGGCGATTCCCGCCTCCGTGAGACGGTGGATGCCGCGCTTTCCCACAACCCCAGCCTGCGCAACGCCCTGGCGACCCTCGAGGAGGCCGGCTACAACACGCGCAAGTCGCGCTCCGGCTTGTTCCCGTCACTGGACGCCGGTGCTTCGGCCGGCCGTTACGAGCTCTCGGGCGGCAGCGCCTACGCATCCTATGACCTCGCGTTGGACGCGGGGTGGGAGCCGGACGTCTGGGGCCGGATCCGGTCCGGCATCGATGCCACCGCCGCCGATGAGGCCGCGGCCGCCGCCGCCTACGAGAGCGCCCGCCAGTCGCTCGCCGCGCAGGTGATGCAGGCGTGGTTCGATCTGGTTGGCGCGGAGAAACGTCTCGCGCTCGGTCACCGCCGGGTCGCCTCCTTCGTGGAAACCGAGACGCTTGTCTCGCGGCGCTACGATCTGGGAACCGCCAGCCTCGGCGAGCTCGATCTCGCCCGCACCGATCTGGAAAACGCGCGGGCCGACCTTCACCAGCTCGAGGACGACCGGGACCAGGCCGCCCGCTCGGTGCGGCTTCTCACCGGTTCCTATCCGGATGCGAAACTCTCGGCCGCCGACTGGCCGTCGCTCGACCGCGGCGTTCCGGCCGGGGTGCCATCCGACGTGCTGCGGCAGCGGCCGGACATCGACGCCGCCTACCAGCGGATCCGCGCGGCCGACTCACGGGTATCGGTGGCGCACGCCGATCTGTTTCCGTCGTTTCCGCTGACGGCATCGGTCGGCCAGAGTTCGAACCTGCTGTCTGATCTCGCCGATTCATCGTTCAGCGCGTGGTCGCTCGTCGCCGGGCTGTCCGCGCCGATTTTTGATGCCGGCCAGCGCCGCGCCGAACTCGGAGCCGCCGGCAAACGCGCCGAGCAGGCGCTTGCCAGCTACCAGACGACGGTGCTTGCCGCGCTCAAGGAGGTGGAGGACGCGCTCGGCAGCGAACGCTTGCTGCGGCGGCAGGAAAGCGCGCGACTGAAGGCACTGGATGCCGCCCGCTCGGCCGAGAAGCGCACGCGGCGCGATTACGAGGCGGGCGTCGACGATCTTCTCAGCCTGCTGGAAGCCCAGCGCCGGGTCTTCACCACCGAGGACGACACCATCACCGTGCGTCGCCTGCGTCTGCAGAACCGCGTGGCCCTGGCGCTCGCCCTCGGCAAGGGCGTCTAAGGTCCTCCGTCATTCCGCCTAGTCATTCGAAATCCAATCACTCATGTCACCTGGAAAGAAAGTCCTCAATCTCGCCTTCGCGCCCGTGGTCATCGGCATTGCCGTCGCCGGGACCTACCTGCTGATCAATTCGAAGAAACCCAAGCCGTCCCGCGAGGTTCGGGTGGCGGTGCCGATGGTTTCGGTGGTGGAAACCGCGCCCGGGAATGCGACTCCGGTCGTTTCCACCTACGGCAACGTCCAGAGCTACTACGAGACCCGTATCGCCGGGCAGGTGGCCGGCAAGCTGGTCTCGGTGTCCGCCGGGTTCGACCCCGGACTGGCCGTGAAAGCCGGCGAGGTGCTCGCCAAAATCGAGGACGCCGACTACAAGGCCGCGGTCGCCGAACGCCAGTCCGAGCTGGCCGCCGCACGGCAGACGCTGGCTGACGAGGAAGCGCGATCCCGGATCGCCGCCGAGGACTGGCAGGCGTCCGGCCGGGCGCTGGATACCGCTCCGGATTTCACCCTGCGCAAGCCCCAGTTGGCCGCCGCCCAGGCCGCGGTGAGCGCTGCGGAACAAGCGGTCGACAAGGCAATGCTCGATCTTGCCCGCACCGAGGTGCGCGCACCGTTCGACGCGATCGTCCAGACCCGCACGGCCAGTCCCGGCAACGTGGTGGCCGTCGGCGAGGAGCTGGGCACCCTGGTTTCCCGGGACAAGGCGGAGGTCCGTCTGCCGCTCACTCCGGATCAGGTCGCCAGTCTCGACCTGCCGGTGGCCTTCATCGGGTCCGGCGGCCAGCCAATCACCGCGGTGCTGCGCAGCCCGGCGCGCCCGGGGGTCGAGTGGAAGGCGGAAATCAGGCGCACCGAGGCGAGTATCGATTCGAAAAACCAGGTGCTTTACGTCATCGGTGAAATCGCCGATCCGTTTGACAATCCCGAGGCGTTTCTGCCGGTGGGCACCTTCGTGACTGCCGAGCTTCCGGGGCGGGTCATGAAAAACGTGCACACGCTGCCGCAGACGTCGCTCGTCAATGACGCCTACGTCTGGGTGCTCGGCCCGGATGACGGACTGCTCCGCCAGCCGGTGGAGCGGCTGTCGAGCACGGCGGGGGAATTCATCGCCCGGATCGCCGATCCCGTGGCGGAGTATCCGCTCGAGGTCGTCAGTCGTCCGCTCGCGAGTTTCCGAGACGGGATGCAAGTGCGGCGGACCGCCGGTGAGGAGCCGGGGCAGTCCCAATCTCACGGAAACTAACAGAAACTTGGCATGGAAGACCTGCAAGATCCGATCAAGAAGCATCCGTTCATCGCGTGGTTCGCGAGCAACCCGGTGGTTGCGAACGTGCTGATGCTGACCATTCTCATCACCGGCGTGCGCACGGCGATGACCATCCGCAAGGAGGCGTTTCCATCGTTCACCGCGGAGAGCGTGACGGTTGAGGTGCCGTTTCTGGGCGGCACGCCCGAGGACGTCGAGCGCGGCGTGGCGATCAAGATCGAGGAGGCGATCCAGAGCGTGAAGGGGATCGACCACGTCAAGAGCGTGTCCAAGGAGAGCGGGGTCACCGTGACCATCGACGCGGTGGAGAACTACCCGGTGAAGAAGCTGCTCGACGAGGTGAAGATCGAGATCGACGCGATTCCGAGTTTTCCCGAACAGGCGGAGAAAGCGGTGATTCGCGAGAACGCGCGTTCGCACAACGTGCTGTGGGTGGAGGTGCACGGCAGCGCGTCCGAGGCGACGCTCAAGGAGGCCGCGCGCTCGGTGCGCGACGAACTGCTGCGGCATCCGCAGATCTCGCTGGTGGATACCTTCAGCACGCGCGATTACGAGATTTCCGTTGAGGTCTCCGAGGACAAGATGCGTGCCTACGAACTGACCTTTGACGAGGTGGCGAGTGCGGTTTCGGAAAACTCGATCGACCTTGCGGGTGGTGTGGTGCGCTCGGAGAGCGGCGAGATCACGCTGCGCTCACGGACCCAGGCATACCGGGCGCGTGAGTTTGAGGAGATCCCGCTGCGGACCTCGGCGGATGGCACGAGGATTTTCCTGCGCGATGTGGCGGAGATTCGGGATGCCTTTGTGGACCAGGAGATTCTCGGGCGCTTCGACGGCGAGCCGACGGTGTCGCTCCAGGTGACGACGGAAGGAAGCGATGACATCATTCTCGCCAGCGACGCGGCGAAGGAAGTGGTGGAAAACTATGGCAAGCAGCATCCGCTGCCGGACGGGGTGACGCTTTCCTACTGGAACGACGGATCGACGCCGATCCGCAGTCGTCTCAACCTGTTGATCGACAACGGGCTGATCGGCACCCTGTTGGTGGTGGTGTCGCTGGGGTTGTTCCTCAACCTGCGGCTCGCGTTCTGGGTGGCCGTCGGCATTCCGGTTTCGATCGCTGGTGCGATCATGGTGTTTCCGACGCCCGGGATCGACATGTCGATCAACATGATCACGGCCTTCGCGTTCATCATCGTGCTCGGCATCATCGTGGACGACGCGATCGTGGTCGGTGAGTCGGTGTTTTCGGCCAAGGAGCAACAACGCAGGCCGCACGCGCCGGACGCGGACACGCGGGCGACGGTTCGCGGGGTGGCGAGGGTGATCGTGCCCTCGGTGTTCGGCGTGTTGACCACCATTGCCGCCTTTCTGCCGCTGACCCAGGTGTCCGGGCGGATGGGCAATGTCTTCGGGCAGATCGCGGTGGCGGTGATTCTGGCGCTGACGTTCTCGTTGATCGAGTCGAAGTTCGTGCTGCCCTCCCACCTTGCGCTGATCAACGTGCACCGGCGGGCGAAGAACCCGCTGTCCCGCCTGCTCTATGCGATTCAGGATGGCGTGGCGGCGTTGCTGCAGGGATTCATCAGGAATGTCTATCAGCCGATCCTGATCACCCTGATCGGCTACCGCTATCTGGTGGCCGGGGTGTTCATCGCCATCTTCATCGTCATCGTGGGGTTGATCCCGGCCGGGAAACTGCGCTTCGTGATGTTTCCGGACATTTTCCGCGACGAGGTGTCCGCCCAGCTCGAGCTGGAACAGGGGCTGCCGGTTTCCCACCTGCACGATTCCTGCGAGCGCATTTCCCAAGGGCTGCTCAAGACGGTGCGGGAGCTGGAGGAGGAAAGCGGCGACAAGATTCTCCAGCACTGGAACATCGCGGCATCCACCAATACCAGCGGCGTGGTCACCGCGGAGCTGACGCCCTCGGAGGAGCGCACGGTCTCCACCGGTGAGATCGTCAACCGCTGGCGGAAAAACATCGGCCCGATCAGCGGGGCCAAGGCGCTGACGTTTTCCGGCAAGGCCGGGCCGCCGGGGCAGGGGCTCGACATCCAGCTGTCCAGTCCGGACCTCGATCTGCTGCAACAGGCGGCGGAGGCGATCAAGGAACAGGTGTCGACCTATCCCGGGGTGTATGACGTGAAGGACGACTTCGACGACGGCAAGCCGGAGATCCGCCTGGAGATCACGCCGGAGGGCGAGGCGGCCGGGTTCACCCGCGGCGAGCTGGCGCGCAACGTGCGCAACGCATTCTACGGCAGCGAGGCGCAGCGGGTGCAGCGCGGGCGCGAAGAGGTGAAGGTGATGGTGCGCTATCCGCTGGACGAGCGCGAGAAGCTCGACACGCTGCGGAACATGCGGATCCGCGCCGATGACGGCACGGCGACGCCATTTTCGGTGGTGGCGGACACGTCATTCACCACCGGGCTGGCATCGATCCAGCGGGTGGACTCCGCGCGGACGGTGCGGGTGCAGGCGGAGGTCGACAAGAGCTTGACGTCCGGTGACGAGGTGCTGGCGCGGCTGGAAGAGGAGTTTTTCCCGGACTTTCGTGCGGAGCATCCGGAGGTGACGGTCTCGCTGCGCGGCGAGGCGGAGGAGCGGGTGAAGTCGGTGAAGTCGCTGCAGTTCGGCTTCCTGCTTTCGATCATTTTCATTTATGTGCTGCTGGCGATTCCGCTGAAGAGCTATGCCAAGCCGCTGGCGATCATGTCGGTGATTCCGTTCGGGATCATCGGTGCGCTGATGGGACATCTGCTTTTCGGCATTCCGGTGTCGATTCTGTCGGTGTTCGGCATTCTGGCGCTGAGCGGGATCGTGGTGAATGACTCGCTGGTGCTGATCCACCGGGTCGATTCGCTGCGGGAGGACGGGCTCACGCTGAAGGAGGCGGTTCACGAAGCCGGCGGCCAGCGTTTCCGGGCGATTCTGCTGACCACGCTGACGACCTTTCTCGGTCTGGTGCCCTTGCTCGCGGAAACGGCGGTGCAGGCGCAGTTCCTCAAGCCGATGGCGATTTCCGTTGGATTCGGGGTGGTCTTTGCCACATTCATCACGCTGGTGCTGCTGCCGATCCTGTTGCTGATCGCCGAGGACTTCCGCAAGCGGTTCCGGGCTTCGTTGGACGGCTGGAAGCAGCTGCGTGCCGGTGGGGAAGGCTGAGCGGCAGCGCACAGCGGGATTTTCGAAATAACAAACAGCCCCATGTTCAACGCCATTCTGATTGAAAACGATGAAGCCGGTTACCGCGCTTCGATGCAGCAGCTTGACGACTCGCAGCTGCCGGCGGGCGATGTGACCGTGCGGGTGAGCCACTCGACGCTCAACTACAAGGACGCGCTGGCCATCACCGGCAAGGGCCGGGTGGTGCGGAGGTTCCCGATGGTGCCCGGCGTCGATCTGGTCGGCACGGTCGAGCAGTCGAATCATTCCGACTACGCGCAGGGAGACACGGTGGTGCTCAATGGCTGGGGTGTCGGGGAAAAACACTGGGGCGGCTTCGCCCAGAAGGCACGGGTGGATGGCAACTGGCTGGTGCCCTTGCGCGGGCGGTTCACGCCGCGTCAGGCGATGGCGGTCGGCACGGCGGGCTACACGGCGATGCTGTGCGTGCTGGCGCTTGAGCGCCACGGGGTGAAGCCGGAGGACGGCGAGATTCTGGTGACCGGCGCGGCGGGCGGCGTGGGCAGTGTGGCGACGGCGATTCTGAGCCGGCTGGGATACACGGTGGTGGCGGTCAGCGGCCGGCCGGAGGAGGCCGACTACATCCGCAGCCTCGGCGCGGCGGAGATTCTGGATCGCGCCGAGTTCGACGGACCCGGCAAGCCGCTGGGTGCGGAACGTTGGGCGGGCGCGGTCGATGTGGTCGGCAGCACGACGCTGGCGAACGTGTGCGCGACGATGCGCTACCGCGGGGTGGTCACCGCCTGTGGCTTGGCGGGCGGTATGGATTTCCCGGCGACGGTGGCACCATTCATCCTGCGCGGCGTGACCCTGGTCGGGATCGACAGCGTGATGTGCCCCCGGCTGGAGCGCTTGGAGGCGTGGCGCCGTCTGGCGCGTGATCTGGATGTCTCGAAGCTGGAGCGGATCGGTGGCGAAGTCGGCTTGTCGGAGGTGATTCCGCTGGCCTCGCAGATGCTCGAGGGAAAGCTGAGGGGCCGCGTGGTGGTGGATGTGAACCGCTGACGGCGGGGTGAGATTTGATTGACGGGTGCTTGTTCGGGCCGGGGAAGTTTGATTTCATGAGGTCATGATCTTTCCGCGGTTCGATCCGGAGACGTGGGTGGGGCTGGCGACGGTGCTGGTGTTTTATGTGGTGGGGTTTCTGCATGTGCTGCACGCGTTGATGCATGTGCGGACGGCGCAGGGGACGATCGCGTGGGTGATTTCGCTGTTGGCGATGCCGTTTGTGGCGATTCCGTTGTATTGGGTGCTGGGGCGGACGCGTTTCGACGGGGATGTCGGCTGGAGGCGGAGCAAGGACGCGCGGCTGCGGCAGCTGGCGGAGGACATGCACGAGCGGCTGCGGCGCTACGAGGTGGAGCTGCCGGGCGACGACATGTTCGAGCGGGTGGCGCGGGTGTTGGGCGGCCTGCCGTTCACCAAAGGCAACGGGATCGACCTGTTGATCGACGGCAAGGAGACCTTCGGGCGGATATTCGATGTGATCGGGAAGGCGGAGAATTACCTGTGCGTGAACTTCTACATCGTGAAGAACGACGAGGTGGGCCGGCGATTCCAGCAGGCGATGATCGAGCGGGCGAGGGCGGGGGTGCGGGTGTATTTTCTGTTTGATGAGATCGGCTCCCACAAGTTGCCGGGGAAATACCTGCGGGAGCTGGAGGAGGCGGGGGTGGAGTGCCATTCGTTCGGCGTGAACCGGTTCTGGTGGTCGCGGTTCCAGCTGAATTTCCGCAACCACCGGAAGATCGTGATCGCCGACGGAAAGGTGGCGTTTTTGGGCGGTTTGAACGTGGGCGACGAGTATCTCGGGCGCGACCGGAAGTTCGGCTTGTGGCGGGACACGCATGTCGAGTTGCGCGGGCCGACGGTGCAGGCGGTGCAGTTGGTTTTCCTGGAGGATTGGTATTGGGCGGCCAACGAGATGCCGGATTTGCGCTGGGAGACCGAGCCGGAGGACGCGGATCAAACGGTTGCGGTGATTCCGACGGGACCGGCGGACCCGGCGGATTCCTGGCAGTTGATCGTGGCGGAGGCGGCGAACTCGGCGCGGGAGAAGCTGTGGATCGCCTCACCGTATTTCGTGCCGGACGAGGGGGTGCTGACGGCCTTGTTGGCGGCGGTGATCCGCGGGGTGGACGTGCGGATTCTGATTCCGGAGCGGGCGGACCAGCTGCTGGTGTGGTTGTCGGCGTTTTCGTATTACGAGCAGTCGATTCCGTATGGGATGCGGATTTTCCGCTACCACAAGGGGTTCCTGCACCAGAAGGTGATGCTGGTGGACACGCGGCTGGCGGCGGTGGGGACGGCGAATCTGGACAACCGGAGTTTCCGCCTGAATTTCGAGATCATGGCGTTTTGTGCCGATCCGGCGTTTGTGGACGAGGTGACCTGGATGCTGGTCGAGGATTTCCGCCACGCGCGTGAGGCGACGATGGATGAGTTCAACGAGCGGCCATTGTGGTTCCGGCTGGCATGCCGGGCGGCGCGGCTGATGGCACCGGTGCAGTAGTGAGCTCCTGGGGTGAGCTCAGGCCCTTCGCCATGACACAAAGCCACCGGGACGGCGGCAGCGCCGGAGGATGGATGAGGGGTCTCCGGCAGGCTGCGTGGGGCTCCGGGGGATCGGCTCTCGGGCGGACTGGTGTCCGCGGGGTCGTCAGCGTTTGGCGAACTTCCCGAGTTCCGGTTTTTGCCGGACGAGGTTGGCGAGCATCTGGCGGCAGTGGCTGTAGCCGGTGCGCTTGCTGAGGAGTTCGGCGGAGCGGTCGAAGGAGCCCCACTGGACGATGTTGATTTCCACGGTGCGGCGGCCCCAGAGGTTCATGACCTCGCGGGAGGGCTTGAAGATGTCGATGGTGCCGGTGCCGGTGAGGGCGGAGCCGTAGTCATCGACGACGTAGAGGTAGGGCATGCCCTTGATGCGGAAGGTGGTGCCGACGGGGTAGAACGACCAGTCTGCGGCGGCGCTGCGGACGCGGTTGTTGTAGCGCAGCGGGGTGCCGGTGGCGTTCATGGCGCCGTATTTGAGGTGGTCCGACTCGGTGTGGGTGTAAGCGGTGGTGCGGACGACGCGCCGGCGCTCCTGGTAGGAGTAGATGGGCATCGAGTGCTTGTCCTTGGGCTTGCTTTTGGCTGCGGCAAGCAGGGATTCGGACGGAGCGGGAAGCTGGGTGGAGGTTTTCGAGCGGCTGTTGAAGGAGGCGAGCGAGGAGCCGCCGTGTCCTTTGGTGGCGGAGTCGCTGAGGACGTGGAGGCCGGAGGTGCCGCCGCAGCTCGTGAAGAGGGCTGCCGCAAGAGCGATGGAAAGGAGGGAAGTGATTCTGGCTAGCATGCTCTGTGAGGAAGGGCGTCTGATAAGTTGGCAACCAGAGAATTTCGCAAATTCCTGCGTGCTGCCGCGAAACGAGTCGTGGCATCGCATACGGGACCACCCGGCCCGAGGCAATGCCAAAGTTCAGTGTTAGGCCGGGACGGTGAAAGAATCGTCAGGGATTCCAAGGATCGTCAGCGGGTGGTGGCGGGCAGCCAGACGCGGGCGCCGACGCAGCGCGGGGTGGGTTTGCGGAAGAATCCGTCGAGTTGCGGCCGTTGTTCGAGGTTGGCGACGGCGTGGGCGGGCTGGCTCCAGCGCCAGCAGAATCCGGCGTCGTGGAGGCGGGTGGGTTTGATCCACGGGGTCCCGGCGCCCCAGTTTTTCACCGGGATTCCGAGTGGCATGCCGGCGGTTTCCCGGAGGATGCGCATGAAGTCGCGGCGGGTCGGGTGCTCGGGCGAGGCGCAGTTGAGGATTCCGGAGAGCAGCGGGGTCTGGATGATGAATTCGACGGCGCGCAGGAAGTCTTCGGCGTGGATCCAGCTGACGCGCTGGGCGGGTTCGCCGGCGGTTCCGCCGATGCCCTGGGCGGCGAGTTTCCAGAGTTGGTGGAACAGGCTGCCGGGGTCGTGGGCCATGATGTGGCCGGTGCGGAGCAGGACCTTGCGGGTGGCGGCGGGGGCGGGTGCGGAGAAGAAGGCGGCCTCGCGGGCGATGGCGCGGTCGCTGCGGGGACCGGTGCCGGGTTTGCCGGTCCATTCGTCCTGCGCGGTGGGGGTGTGGGATGGGTAGAAGTCGGCGTTTCCGACCTGCAGCCAGAGTTGGGGAGCTGTCTTGCAGGAGCCGATGGCCTGGGAAATGGTGCGGCTTTCGTGGTGGTCCGGATGGTCGGTGAGGTCGATGACCGCCTCCGCTCCTTCGAGGGCGAGCGACCACGGGCCCTGGGATTTGCCGTCCCATTCGAGGAACATGCCGTCGCCGCTCCAGCCGTGCGGGTGGCGGTCGATGGCGACGACTTCCCGGCCCTGTCTGCTGAAGTGGCGGCAGAGGTAGCGGCCGGGGAATCCGCAGGCTGAGATGATGACGACGACCGGGCTCATGGAGGTGAAAGCGGGGATTGGGGGCTTGTTGATGGTTCGATAGTTGCTGGATGGACGGCGGAAACCGGGGGTGCGTCAGCCGAGTAGCTTGGCGGCCATTTGCACGGCGAATCCGTGTTTCATGGATGCGATGCGGTCGGACATTTTCGAGGTGAGTTCGACGAATTCCTCGAGCTGGCGCATTTGTTCGAAAAAGGCGCGGCCTTCTTCGGAGGTCATGTCTTCGCTGCCATCGGCGCAGCGGCGGAGCACGCTGAGCGCGGGTTCGATCTCGCGGCGTTTGCGTTCGCGGGCGACGGTGATGAAGATCTGCCAGACGTCTTTTTCGGCTTCGAAGAATTCGCGGCGTTCGCCCTTGCGGACGACGATGCGGACGAGGCCCCAGGCGACGAGTTCCTTGAGGTTGGTGTGGGCGTTGCCGCGGCTGATGGCGAGCTCGTCCATCACTTCGTCGGTGGAGAGCGGGCGGGTGGAGGTCATCAACAGGGCGTGGATTTGCGCCATGGTGCGGCTGATGCCCCATTGCGAACCCATCGCGCCCCATTGGCCGATGAAGTCGTCCCGCAGGGATTTGAGTTTTTCGGTGTCCGCTTTCACTGGTTTCAGTATTTACTGAAAATTCGGAAAATGCAAGCAGTTTGAGGGGTTTGGGTTTTTCCGGGCGGGGTGTCAATGGGCTCGACTCGGGATCGGGTTTGTGGAGAGTGCGGGCATATGAAATCGCGTTCGTCCGGCGGGCGGGGGTCCCGTGGCAGGGAAGCCCGAGAGAACCGCCATGTGAGTGAGAGGGAGAAGGCCGCGCCATCGTTGGGCGAGGATGATTTGATGGAGATTGTTGCGGCCAAGGAGGTGCCGTTTGTGTTGATTCTGGACTGCGTGCAGGACCCGCACAATCTGGGTGCGATTCTGCGCACGGCGGATGCGGCGGGGGTGGATGCGGTGGTGGCGCCGAAGGACAAAGCGGTGGGGATCACGGAGACGGTGCGGCGGGTATCGGTGGGCGGGGCCGATCATGTGCCGTTCGCGCAGGTGACGAATCTGGCGCGGACGATGGAGAAGCTGAAGGAGGCCGGGGTGTGGTTTGTGGGGACCTCGGACCATGCGACGGCGAAGTCGATCTACGAGCTGGACCTGAAGGGGCCGCTGGCGATCGTGATGGGTGCGGAGGGCAAGGGGATGCGGCGCCTGACGGAGGAGAATTGCGATTTTCTGGCATCGATTCCGATGGCCGGGACGGTTGATTGTTTGAATGTTTCGGTGGCGACGGGTGTGTGTGTGTTTGAGGCGGTGCGACAGCGGAGTCTGGCATGAACGAGCCGGTTCGCATGTTGTCGGATCTGCACCTGGGGCATCGGGTGTCGCGGATCGGGGATGTGGAGGCGCTGCGTCCGCTGGTGGCCGGGGCGGGGACGGTGATTTTCAACGGTGATACGTGGCAGGAGTTGGCGCGCGGGCTGCGCGAGCGGTCCGGCGAGATGCTGGCGGAGCTGCGGAAACTGTGCGCGGAGGAGGGGGTGGAGACGGTTTTCCTGCCGGGCAACCACGATCCGGGCTGGGATGGCGACGGCTGGGTGGAGTTGGCGGGCGGGCGGATCGTGGTGACGCACGGGGATGCGTTGTTTTTCGACGGTTCGCCGTGGAAGCGGGAGGTGTTGCGCGGCCGCAAGCGGGTGATGGAGTTGTGGGGGAAGTATCCGGCGGCGGGCCACGACATCCGTGAGCGGCTGAAGCTGGCGCGCGAGATTTCCTTTGATTTGTGTTCGGTGGATTACCCGAGCGGGCGGCGATTCGTGCAGCGGGCGTGGGATGCGCTGGTGCCGCCGATGCGGGCGGTGAGGATGCTGGAGGCGTGGCTGAGCCAGGGGCTGAGGGGGGCGGAGTTTTGCGAGCGCTATTTCCCGGCGGCGGAGTTCCTGATCATCGGGCACTTCCATTTTCTCGGGTGTTGGGAGGAGCGGGGCCGGGTGGTCATCGATACCGGGTCGTTCCTCGATCCGGGGCGTGCGAACTGGGTGGAGTGGAGTGGTGGCTGGCTGAGCCGCGGCGTGATCGAGGA
This sequence comes from Verrucomicrobiota bacterium JB025, assembly GCA_030673875.1. Lineage (GTDB taxonomy): Bacteria > Verrucomicrobiota > Verrucomicrobiia > Verrucomicrobiales > Akkermansiaceae > Luteolibacter. Next base: position 16,740 of record JAUTCT010000165.1, read on the forward strand.
GAGCGCCGGGGCGTGCCGGATGGGGGCGCGGACGGAGCTGTGGCGGCTGGATTGAGGCCCGGAGAAACAGAAAAGGGAGGGCCGAAGCCCTCCCTGTGGTGAAACGATTGATGGCGTTCCGCGGGTTACGGGACGCGGAAGATTTTGCCGTTTGAGGGGTCCCGGGCGAGCTGGCCGGAGCTGAAGCCTTCGACGTCGATGACGTTGTAGGGTGCGTATGGGCTGATCACTTCGGTGGCTTTGGTGGTCTTGCGGGCGCTCGGGTAATTTCCTGCGGAGGTGGCGCTGCCGGTGGTGGTGTCTTCGGGTTCCGGCGCGGTGGTGGGCGCGGGTTCCAGCGAGTTGCCGTAGGGGTCCGGGTAGCGCTTGGTGCCGTAGAGGTCGCCCTCGGGAGGGGCGGTGGGCTGCTGTGTCTGGGGTTCTTCGCTCAGCTCTTTTTTGGCTGCCTTGCGGTCGTAGCCCCTGCCGTAGGGGTCGGTGTTGGATCCGTACGGGTAGTGCGGGTTGACCGGGGGCGGCGGGTCGTAGCAGGAGACCAGGGCGAGCGATGTGCTCGCGACGGCGAGGATGAGTGTCTTTGACATGCGCTTAGTGACGTGGGGCTGGGAGATTCTATTCATTTCGGATTCATCCGGCAATCAGATGCTTTGAGAGAATGGAGAGCTTGCGGAGTTTGGGGACGCGGTAGCGTTTTTCGAATACGCGGAATCCGTCGGCCTTCATACGGCCGAGGAGGTCCTGATAGATCGCGCCCATGATGCGGGCGGGGAGGAGCGCCTTGCGGTCGGCGGCGGGGAGCAGGGACTCGGCACGGGAGAAGTAGGCCTGGGCGCGGTCGGCTTCGAGGCGCATGACGGTTTGGAAGTTTTCCCCGAGCTCGCGGGTTTCGAGGTTCCGGCGGGTGAGGCCGGCTTGTTCGAGGTCGGCGATCGGGAGGTAGATGCGGTTTTCGTTTTCGAGGTCTTCGCGGACGTCGCGGAGGATGTTGGTGAGCTGGAGGGCGTGGCCGAGGGCGACGGCGTATTTTTCGGAGGCGGGATCGGTGCAGCCGAAGAGGCGGATGGAGACGAGGCCGACGGCGCAGGAGACTTTCCAGATGTAGGCGGAGAGGTCGTCCCAGGTGGGGAATGGGCGGTGGTCGAGGTCCATCATGCAGCCGTCGATGATGGCGAGCAGGAGGTGGTTGGGGAGGTGGCGGCGGTCGCGGAGCGCGGCGAGCTCGGCCTGGAGCGGGGTGGGATCGTTGAAGCCGGAGGCGATGCCGAGTTTCCAGGTTTCCAGCTCGTGGCGGCGGCGCTCGGTGGGGAGGGCCGGGTCGTCGGCGAGGTCGTCGGTCTGGCGGCAGAAGGCGTAGAAGGTGACCATGTCGTCGCGCCGGTCGGGAGGCAGCACGCGGAGGGCGAAGGCCAGATTGGATTTCGCCTTGCGGGTGATGTCTCGGGCGGTGTCGGACACGGCGGTCAGCGGATGAACCCCCAGTGGCCGGTGGTCACGGGCCAGAGGGAGAAGAGTGCCGGACCGACGAGGTTGAACTCTTTGACGGTGCCCCAGTAGCGGGAGTCGAGCGAGTTGCCGGTGTTGTCGCCGAGGGCGGCGTATTCGCGCATGCCGGGGCGGGCCTCGAGGTCGAGGTGCAGGGTGTCGGTCGGTTTGGCGAGGTATTGGGAGAGGATTTTGTTGCCGTGTTTTTTCTCCCGTGGGTCGGCGAGGCCGTAGCCGTTGGGGTTGATGTCGAACGGGGGTTTGCCGGCGGCGACGCGCTGGATGCCGGGTTCGCGGGCGATTTTCCCGTCGATGAGCAGGTTGGGGCTTTGGATCGAGAGGGTGTCTCCGGGGACGCCGCAGAGGCGTTTGATGTAGTGGGATCCGGCGGCTTGTTCGCCGCTGCGTTCGTGGATGCCGCGGATGCCGATGGTGTCGAAGACGAAGACTTCGCCGCGTTTGGGTTTGCGGAAGTGGTAGGAGAATTTGTCGACGAGGACGAGGTCCCCGGAGTCGACGGTGCCTTCGACGACGACGGTTCCCTTGGGCAGCACGCCGTTGTTTCTGCTGGCGATCTGGATGGCGTCGCGCATTCCGGCGTCGAGGCACGGGTTGACGGGGGCGGGGAGGCCGAGGGGTTTGGAGTCGAGGAAGCGCATTTCACCGCGGCTGAAGAAGTGCATCCATTGCTTGTCGCGCACGTCGGGTTGTCCGGTGGAGGTGGCGGCGATGCGGCGGTCTTCGTCGTTGACGATTTTGACGTAGGAGCGGCCGCGCATGACTTTTTCGAACAGGCGGACGGGAAATGACGGCCAATCCTCGCTGGCGAGCGGGGTGCCGATGATGCCGTTGAGGGTCGGCTGCATGGAGCCGGTGGGAATCCGGAACGGCTGGAGGTAGTAGGCGCGCAGGCCGAGGGCGATGACGATGGCGACGAACATGACTTCGACGTTCTCCTCGAACCAGCCGAGGGGTTTTTCGCGGGGCAGGGCGTTTTCGCAGGTGGCGCGGAGTTGTTTGGATGCTTCGTCGACCATTTTGCGGTCGCCGGATTTGACGGCATCGAGCAGGTCGGTGCGGCGGGATTCGATTTCACCGACGCGGTCGGCATCGAGCAGGTCCCGTTTGTAATGCACGAACTTGCGTGCCCCCTTGACGAGGTGTTTGGCTTCCTTTTTCCACGCCGGCGTGAACATGGGTGGGACTTTAGGGGAGAAGGCGTGCGCTGCAAGCGCGGAGAAGGAGCATCGGCCCGGCGAGGCGGCCGGCGACCGGGAACCCGGCGGCGGGTTGGTCCGGCGGGTGGCTGCGGGCGGGGCAGCGGCGGATTTGTCATCTTTTCATTGGCCGGTGGCCGCGCCTCGCATATTGTGGATTCCTAGCAACGAAATGATGGCAATCCAAGGACAAGAACTCGCCGTGGCCTGTGCAAAGGCGGCCGAAGACGTGAAAGCAGAAGACCTGCATGTCTGGGACATGCGGGGGATTTCCCCGGTGACGGATTTCATGGTGGTTTGTACGGGAACCTCGCTGCCCCAACTGCGGGCGATTCAACGGGATGTTTCCGGAAAGGTGGCGCAGGAATACGGAGTGAAACCGGTGTATGTGGAAGGCAAGGCGGGTGCGCGCTGGATGGTCATCGACTACATCGACGTGATGGTTCACGTGATGGACCCGGAGGTGCGCGAGTATTACGGACTGGAGGAGCTTTGGAAGGACGCGAAGGAAGTGACTTGGCGGGAAACGGTGTAACTGCCGGCCCGTCACAAACCGAAGTTCCCCCGACCCGCAGCGCGGTGTGCGCTGATCGTCCCCGCGCGGGACGGGTAATCCATCACCGGCTGTCCCCACGGCCACGGCCGGGCCAGGCGTTCGGGAACCGCCGGCTGCCCGGAAAAGACGGTGTCAGGCCCATCCCTCATCGACAATGGGTCGGCGCTGGTGGTGGTGAACCGGCCACTCCGGGCACCGCCCGTTTCCGGACACAGGTGATTTAGCAGATTTTTCCTAAGAAAACTTCGTGGGCCGTGTCTTTGTAGGTGAAAGGCATGGTAATGCGTGCTTCGACTCATGGAGGCCAGGAGTGAAAGCAGACGGTCCGGACGCGGTTGGTGTTCTGCACTTTCTCGTTGCCGCTCTCTGTCACTCTTCTCCGGCCTCCTCGGAAGCTCCTCGTAACATGCTAACAGAACACTCGAAGACAAAACACAATCATGAAGGCATTAGCAATCCTGGCACTCTTTTTAATCACTCAATCAAGCATTTTCGGAAGTCTGATTGTTACTGAATCGGATGGTCTGGGCGATTCGGTCAAGGGTGCTGAAAATATTGTATTGGGAGAAGTCGTTGACTTCAAAGTGTCTTCAAAAGTTGTCAGCACCACGATGAAGCGCGATGTGGAATGGAAGAAAACGAAATATACATACACGTATGTAATCAAGGTGACGGAGGATTATAAGGGGGGATTGGAATCAGGCGATCGCATCGAGGCGGCTTTTGTCCGGACTCTCTCTAGCGCGAAACGGATGCCTCAGGGTGATGACGCCAAAGCCGCAAATGGCCTTAAAGCCTATGACGGACCAATCAGTGTGAGTCAGCGTATTGCGGGCTCAGGTCAAGAATCATCCGCCAAAAAAGGAAGCTGGATCTTCTGCATGAAGGCAAACGCTGAGGACAAGAAGGCATACCGGGTTCTAAGGGTGGAAAAAGCCGCAAAAGGCGCAGTCATCAAGAACCTGCTGACTGAGAAGCCGTGAAGTGGTCTGTGCAGCGTTGCCGCCCCACAGTCAGGCGGCTTCAGGCGGCGTTGCACATGGCGTTGCAAAGGAAAAAGGAAAAAGGAAAAAGGGGTCGGTCCCGACTAACAAGCATTGCCTCCAGTTTCATCAGTTCGGCTTTTCGCTCCCGACATTCGTCCGCCTTGCGAACCGCCCTCGTCACATTGCCCTCGTGACCCATTGCGAGCTTCTCGGTCATCCTACGGTTCTTCACTCCGGTTCGCTTCCGAATCAGCACCGCAACCACCGCCGTTTCTTCCACCCATTTCCCTTTAGTCGCCAACGCAGCCGCAACCGTCGGCGCCCCCAGCGAGAAGACCGCAATGCGAGTTAGCCGGGACTTACCCTTTTGGGACAGCGTGAAGACCTCAATGCATGTTAGTCGGGACTGACCCCGTTGATTCATCGCCGGAGAGAGTGGGAAACTCTCTACCAAAGTTCAAATGCGTGACACTCGAAATATTCTGTAAACCAATCATTATGTGGTTTTTACAGGGCTTCTCTCGTCAGTTAACCGGACACCCGTGGGTAAGATTGCTGAAAAGGTACGTTGACGACTTCCGCATATTTTGCGTTATCATGACAGTGACGATTGGGAGCGGTCATCGGACCGCTTCTTAGTCAGCGCTTTTGCCGTCCATGGCTCATGGCACGGAAATATTTCCCGATAGATTGACATAGATTATGAAAAAGCCCCTTTCGCTTGTTCTTTGCACCTCACTCATCGTCGGGGCGGTGGTGTTCATCCAGCTTCGCTCCGGTGATGATGCCAGCGGAGGCAGTGATGATCTCAGTGAGATTTCCGCTCCCAGAAAGTCCGCGAGTTCGGATCGAGTCTTCTCCCCAGGTCCCACACCGGTTGAGAAAGCCGAAGACAAGGTGGTTGTTCAGGGTACAGAATCCGCGACCGTAGCCAGCGACTATCCGGCTGTTCCCGCGCCAGATGGCTCCATGCCGCAGGGGACCGAGGTTCTTCCGGCCTCATCCACCGAAACTCTTGGCGATCCAGCCGAGCATGGCGGAGTGATCATTCCAAGTAGAAACTCCCGCTCGTGGGTTCCCGGTTTACAGGCGACTGCCACGGTCAAGGTTGGCAGAAAGTCTGGCAGTCTCACCCCTTCACAGCGTGGGATTTTCCCGGAGATTGTCATCGTGCCCAACGGCAGAGCGGATATCACGCTGACTTATCCCGAGCTGGACTCAGGCGAAATCGTGCATCTCGACTGCCCGGATGGCGGAACCATCGACGGCGACGTGGGCAAGAGTTTTCAAACCAACGCGGCCCGCAGTGTGAGCTTCACCTGGCAGGGCAACAGCAACCTTGGACGGCACAGCATCTGTTGCGTGGCCGGTCCTGACTCCGACGAAAAAACCATTTCCTTCTGGGTGGGCCCCCGTGCCTATGCCGATGCCTCCAGCGTCCCCCGTTGAATACCAAGAATTACTAACATACTAACAGGCAACCATTGCAATTTCTCACACTGACATGAACTCTCCTGCCTATTTTTCGATTTTCGCCTTATGGTTAGCGCTGTCTACCGTTTTGTTGGCGACTGATGGAGATGGATACTGCCGCAACGACGATACCGGGACATGTAATGGTTCTTGCGGTTCTTCTTTTGTGGTCAATATCCCTTTTGGCTTCACGCTTGAGGATGCGTGCGAAGTCGGCGGAAATCCCTTTGCCGCGTATTCGGGCAACGTTTCCCGCGAGATCAATGATCTCGAGTTCTGGAACACTCCAGGCCAGGATCGGCTCGTCTGGACACGGGTGGCCATCTCTCGCCTAGTACAGAACGCTGCATCCTATTTCGGCAGTGGTCACCAGTGGTTCCACAACTGGGATGCCCGGCTTTCGGACGCGGGATACGATGGCAGCCTGCAGCTCATCGAGGTCCAGTATCCCAACGGCAGTACTACCCTTTTTAAGCATTCGCGTCAGGTTAAGCACAACGCATTGGTTATCAGTTAATTAAACCAAGAAAAACCCGAAATTAGGGTTGACAAGGTGAGCAAGCCGGCAAGCTCGGTATGTCTTGGAAGACCTCACCTACCGACCGCTCAAAGCCG
>JAUTCT010000166.1 GCA_030673875.1 Verrucomicrobiota bacterium JB025
TCATCATCCCTTGGGAAGTCGCATCAGCATCTGGAGTCGGCAGGTGAATAGAAGCTGGGTTCAACCGCCGGATGCGGAAAACCGCATGTCCGGTGGTGTGGAAGGGTCATGGGGCGCAATCCCCATGACCCCATCCGATCCCCTCCGCGCTGTAGCGTCGGCCGATGACCGTCGCTAGCCACTCGTGCTCTCCATGCCCGCCAAGCGAACGGGAACCGCTGATTGCGCTGATTTCACAGAAATTGCTCAGGCTGCGTGGTTGGGGAACTTCACCACATCCACCTCAACCGTCTTTCAGCGAAATCAGTATAAAATCAGTCTCAATCAGTGGTTCAAACGCCCTGACCCCCGGCGTGGATTCCCTTCGCTTGATGGCCGCCACGCCGCAAACGGGCACGGCACCCGCGCGTCGCCCCGGGGCGATTGATGGTTTGCAAGCCGGCGCTTGGCTGCTAACCACCTCGCCATGCGACCGATTTCACTGACGTGCCTGTGTCTGGTTTTCATGCCATCACTCGATGCGGCTCCCCCCGCGTATCCGGAAACCCGGCGTGGAGACGTGGTGGAGACCCTGCACGGGGTCAAGATCGCCGACCCCTACCGCTGGCTCGAGGATGACAATTCGGCCGAGACCAAAGCCTGGGTGGAGGCGCAGAACGAAGTGACCTTCGGCTATCTCAAGGCGATCCCGGAGCGGGCGGCACTGCTTGAGCGGCTGACCGAGCTCGAGTACTACGCGCGGATGAACCCGCCGTTCAAAGTCAAGGGGCGCTACTTCTTTTCCAGGAACACGGGGCTCCAGAACCAGAGCGTGCTCTACACCGCCAGCTCGCTCGACGCCGAACCGCAGGTCCTGCTGGACCCGAACACGTTCTCCGATGACGGCACCGTCGCGCTTTCGGGCGTCAATGTCTCGGACGACGGCAAGCTGGTTGCCTACGCGGTTTCGAAGTCGGGCTCGGACTGGAAGGAATGGCGGGTGCGGGAGGTGGCGACCGCCAGGGACCTGCCGGACCTCGTGCAATGGTCGAAGTTTTCCGACGCCTCATGGAGCCCGGACGGCGCCGGGTTCTACTACTCGGCCTATGACCAACCGGCTGCCGGTGAGGAGTTCAGCGCCGCCAACATCAACCAGAAGGTTTACTATCACAAACTCGGGACCGCCCAGAGCGAGGACGCGCTCATCTACGAACGCCCGGACCAGCCGCGCTGGGGCTTCGACGCCCACCCGACCCGCGACGGCCGCTACCTGATCATCAGTATCCGCGGCGGAGCCGGGGCGAGAAACGCACTCTACTACAAGGACCTGCGCAAACCAGACTCCAGGATCACCCACCTGATCAAGGGCTTCGAGGCACGCCACACCGTGATCGACAGCGAGGGCGACACCCTCTGGGTCCACACCGACAGCATGGCGCCCCGCGGCCGGGTGATCGCCGTGGACATGCAAAACCCCGGCCCGCACCGCTGGAAAAACGTCATCCCGCAATCGGAGGACACGATCAGGAGCGTCAGCCGGGTCGGCAGGCAGTTCGTGGTTTCCTACATGCAGGATGCCCACAGCGTGGTGCGGCGCTACAAGACCGACGGCACGAGCCTGGGTGAAATCAAGCTGCCCGGGCTGGGATCGGCCGCCGGATTCATCGGCCGCCCGGACGAACGCGAGACCTTCTATGCGTTCAGCTCGTACACCTCGCCGGCGACCATCCACCGCTTCGATTTTGACACCGGCGAGAGCACGCCCTACTGGCAGCCGGACCTCGAATTCGACCCCGACCTCTACGAGACCCGGCAGCAATTCTACCAGAGCAAGGACGGCACCCGCGTGCCGATGTTCATCGTGTCCCGCAAGGGGCTCGAAGCCGACGGCAGCCACCCCACCCTGCTCTACGGATACGGCGGGTTCAACATCAGCATGCTGCCGCGCTTTTCCTCATCGCTAATCGGCTGGCTCGAACAAGGCGGCGTCTATGCCGTGGCCAATCTCCGCGGCGGCGGCGAATACGGCGAAAACTGGCACAAAGGCGGCATGCGGGAGAATAAACAAAACGGCTTCGACGACTTCATCGCCGCCGCCGAGTGGCTCGTCGACCACAAGATCACCTCGCCGGACCACCTCGCCATCTCCGGCGGCAGCAACGGCGGACTGCTCGTCGGCGCCTGCATGACCCAGCGGCCGGATCTCTTCGCCGCCGCCATCCCCAGCGTCGGCGTGCTGGACATGCTCCGCTTCCACAAATTCACCATCGGCTGGGCGTGGACCAAGGAATACGGCAACCCGGACGTCGGGAAGGACTTCAAGGTCATCCGCGCCTACTCGCCGCTGCACAACCTGAAACCCGGCACCCGCTACCCGTCCACCATGATCACCACCGGCGACCACGACGACCGGGTGGTCCCGGCCCACAGCTTCAAGTTCGCCGCCGCCCTGCAGCGCGCCCACCGGGGCGACAACCCGGTGCTCATCCGGATCTCCACCAATGCCGGCCACGGCGCCGGAAAACCGACCTCGATGCGCCTCGAGGAAGCCGCCGACCGCTGGGCCTTCCTGCTCCACGAACTCCGCTGATCCGGCGCATCGCTCCGCCGGCGCGCCCGCGATCGGAAAATCGCCGGCGCGCGCCCGACAATCGCCCCTTGACCCGTCTGCCCGCGCGCTCTACCAAGACCGCGCATGGGATTTGATACATTAGGGCTCGCAGCCCCCGTTCTGGAAGCCGTCGAGGAAGCCGGCTACACCGACCCGACGCCGATTCAGGCTCAGGCCATTCCGATCATTCTCGAAGGAAAGGACGTCATCGGAGCGTCCCAGACAGGCACCGGCAAAACCGCCGCATTCGCCCTGCCCACCCTTTCGAAAATCGAGAAAATGGGCAAACCCCAGATCCTCGTGCTCGAACCGACCCGCGAACTCGCACACCAAGTCGCCGAACAGTTTGAAAAATACGGCAAGCACACCGGCATGACCGTCGCCCTGCTCTACGGCGGCGTCGGCTACGGCGTGCAGTGCGAGCAACTCGAAGCCGGCGCCGACATCGTCGTCGCCACGCCCGGCCGCCTCGTCGACCACTTCTACCGCACGTCGATGCGCTTCGGTGAGATCAAGGTGCTCATCCTCGATGAAGTCGACCGCATGCTCGACATGGGGTTCCTCCCGCAGGTCCGCAAGATCGTCAACCTCTGCCCGTGGGACGAACGCCAGACGCTGTTTTTCTCCGCCACCATGCCCGCGGCCATCCAGACCTTCGCCCAGTGGTGTCTCACCGACCCGCAGAGCATCGAGATCGCCCGCGCATCCATCCCCAGCACCGTCACCCACGCGTTCTACCCGGTCGCCATGGACCAGCGCGACGAACTGCTGCTCGCCCTGCTCAAGCAAACCGACTACCACTCGGTGATGATCTTCACCCGCACCCGCAAGGAGGCGGACCAACTGACCAGCCTGATCAAATCCGACGGCCAGCAGAAAGTCGTCGCCATGCACTCGGACGTCAACCAGGTGGACCGCATGAAGGCGCTCGCCGGCTTCAAGGAGGGGAAATACGAAATCCTCGTCGCCACCGACGTCGCCGCCCGCGGCATCGATATCTCCGGCGTCTCCCACGTCATCAACTACCGCGTGCCTGAGAACGCCGAGGACTACGTCCACCGGATCGGCCGCACCGGCCGTGCCGAGGCCGAAGGCGATGCCTTCACCATCCTCACCGCCGACGAACTCGACTACGCCAAATCCGTCGAAATCTTCATCGACCAGAAGATCAAGCGCAGCAAGCTCGAGAACTTCGACTACATCTACACCGCGCTGCTCGACACCAGCCCGCCCAAGCCCGTGCGCAAACGCCGGCCCGGCGGAGGTGGCAAAAAACGCCGCCGCTAAATCCGAGTTGTCCGCCCGTGCGGACGCTCTATGGTGAGCCCGATGCGCGTCCTCTCCATCGACCCCGCCGTCCGCAACACCGGCTATGCCGTGCTAGAGGGCGACGGGAAATCCTCGAAAGTCCTCGCTTTCGACGTCATCTCCATTCCGCAGCGCATCCCGCAGTCGGCCGCCCTCTCGGCGGTCCGGACTCATCTGGTGAACGTGATCAAGAAGTTCGAGCCGGACGAGGTGGCCGTGGAAGGCATCATCTACGTCCAGAGCCACCGCACCGCCATCTCGATGGGTGCCGCTCGCGCCGCCGCCCTCATCGCCGCCGCCGACCACGGACTGCCGGTCTATGAATACTCGCCGAAAAAGGTCAAGAAGGCCGTCGTCGGCAAAGGCACCGCCGACAAGGCCCAGGTCGCCTTCATGGTGCGCGCCCTGCTCGGGTTATCCGAAACCCCGCCACCCGACGCGGCGGACGCCCTCGCCATCGCCATGGCCCACCTCCAGGCGTCCGATCCCCTCAAAGCCAAACTCCTCGAACGCCGTCTGGTATAGCCCACAGACGGACCCACCGCGCTCCTCACCCCAGCCTCCGCGTCTCCGCGTTTCGATTTCCCCAGCCATGCCCACCATCCGCCAACTCCCCGACCTCATTTCCTATCAGGACGGCCTCGACCTCCAGGAGTCCCTCGTCGACGGCATCCTCGCCAAAACCGAACCGGAAACCATCCTGCTGCTCGAGCACGAACCGGTCTACACCATCGGCCGGCTGCGCGACCAATCGTCGCTGCGCCAGGCGGCCATGCTGCCCCACCCGGTCTTCGAGACCAACCGCGGCGGCCAGGCGACCTTCCATGGTCCCGGCCAACTCGTCGGCTACCCGATCCTCGACCTCACCCGGCGCGGCAAGGATCTGCACGAGCACCTTCGCTTGTTAGAGGAGGTACTGATCCGCACCTGCGGCCATTTCGGCGTCGATGCCGGCCGCCGCGACGGCCTCACCGGCGTGTGGGTGGAAAACCGCAAGCTCGCCTCGATCGGCGTCGGCGTGAGGAAATGGATCAGCATGCACGGCTTCGCCATCAACATCACCAAGGCCAGCCTGCCGCCGTTTCTCGCGATCACCCCCTGCGGCCTCGACGGCGTCTCGATGACCTGCCTCGAATCCGAAGCACGGCGGCCGATCAGCGTCCGGGAGGCCGCGGCCGTCGCCCGAGAAGAATTGCTGCGCCTCTTCACCGCCTGACCCCAAAGGCAGGGACGTCAACGGCAGGGACGTTTTTCCAAAACGTCCGGCGGTGGCAGCGTCACCTTCCGGAAAGTGGTTCGGACGCGAAGATCCCCAACGGTCGTCCCCTCAGCCGGACGGCTGCGGAATGCGCGAAGCGCGATGGGGCATGGACGGAGCGAAGCGGAGTCACAGCCGTCGCTGCCAATGCACGGCCGCCTTTCGCGGCCCTCAGCGTCCTTTTTTCGCCCACGAGTCGCGCAGTGCGACGGTGCGGTTGAAGACCGGTTTTGCGCCGGGCACGTGGTCCTTGCAGTCGGCGACGAAGTAGCCCATGCGCTCGAACTGGCAGGCAAACTCCGCCTCGCAATCGGCCAGCAGCGGTTCGACCTTCGCCTGTTTCGACTCGAGCGAATTGGGGTTCAGCACGCTGAGGAATCCGCCCTCGGCATCGTCCGGATCCTCCACCGTGAACAAGCGGTCATAGAGCCGCACCTCGGCGTCGCGGCCGCTTGCCACGTCCACCCAGTGGATCGCCGCCTTGCACTTCACGCCTTCCGGCGCGTCCTGGCCGACGGTGCCGGGAAGAATCTCGGCGCGGATCAGTGAGACGTTGCCGTCGGCGTCCTTGTCGTAGCCGGTGCACTTGATGATATGGCCGCCGCGGAGGCGGACATAACGGTCCGGGCCCAGGCGGAAAAACTTCTTCGGAGGATCCTCCATGAAGTCGTCGCGTTCGATCCAGACTTCGTTGGAAACCGCCACCTTGCGCGAGCCCATTTCCGGGTTCTGCGGGTGGTTGGGGATCACCGCTTCCGCCAGCGGTTCGTCGGCCCAGTTTTCGAGCACGACCTTCACCGGATCGAGCACCGCCATGCGGCGCGGTGATTCGCGGTTGAGGAAATCCCGGACGTCGTATTCCAACAGCGCGACGTCGGTGGTGCCGTTGAACTTGGTGATGCCGATGCGCTTGCAGAAGTGCCGGATCGCCTCCGGCGGGTAGCCGCGGCGGCGCAGTCCCGAGATCGTCGGCAGCCGCGGGTCGTCCCAGCCGCTGACGAGTTTCTCCTGCACCAGCTGGAGCAGCTTGCGCTTGCTCATCACCGTGTAGGTCAGGTTCAGCCGCGCAAACTCGATCTGCCGCGGTTTGGACGGCACCGGGCAGTGCTCGATGAACCAGTCATACAGCGGCCGGTGGTTTTCAAACTCCAGCGTGCACAGAGAATGGGTGATGTGCTCGTGCGCGTCCTCCAGCGGGTGGGCGAAGTCATACATCGGATAGATGCACCACGCGTTGCCGGTGTTGTGGTGCTCGGCATGCATGATCCGATAGATCACCGGGTCGCGCATGTTCATGTTCGATGATGACATGTCGATCTTCGCTCGCAGCACGCACTCACCCTCCTTGAACTCACCGGCGCGCATCCTCGCAAACAGCTCGAGGTTTTCCTCCGGCGACAGGTCGCGGTTTGCCGAGAAAGTTCCCGGCGTGTTCACATTGCCGCGTTTCGCGCGCATTTCCTCCGGGCTGTCCTGCTCGACGTAGGCGAGCCCCTGCTTGATCAGGTGCACCGCGCAGTCGTGGAAGAACTCGAAGTAATCGCTGGCGAAATAGAGGTCGTCCGCCCAGTCGAACCCGAGCCACTTCACGTCCGCCTTGATGCTCTCGACGTATTCCGTTTCTTCCTTTTCCGGGTTCGTGTCGTCAAACCGCAGGTGGCACTTCGCGCCGACCGCGGCATTTTCCCGGGCGATGCCGAAATTGAAGCAGATCGCCTTGGCGTGGCCGATGTGCAGGTAGCCATTCGGCTCCGGCGGGAAGCGGGTGATCACGGTGTCATGTTTTCCACTCGCTAGATCATCGGCGATGATTTCACGAATGAAGTCGAGTTTGGGAGATGGTGCGGAATCAGACATGGAAAATGAAAATCAGGGAAACTGGTGTGTCCGCCCGCAGTTCATCGGATTTTTCACGTTTGGAAACTCCGAAAAACATCAATTTTCAGCGGCTGGCGCGCAAGCCCCGGTTTCGGCCGGTCCGGCAGCCGGATGAATTCGGTTCTTTGCGTCGATTCGCGCGTGCGCTACCTCTGCGGCAGATTCGCCATGCACCCGAGAAAGCCATCCCGCCCCCGCATTCTTATCACCGGATTCGGTCCGTTTTCCGACCGCTCGCTCAATGGCAGCGAGTCGCTGGCGCGGGCGCTGCATGGTGAGGAGGTCCTCGGTGCCCGCGTCGAATCCAGAATCCTCGACGTCATCTGGGGCGAACCGGAACAACGCCTGCCGGGGTGGATCGCCGAGCTCGAACCGACGCTGGTGATCGGACTCGGCGAGGCCCGCGGATCGGAGCTGCGCTTTGAAAGCCGTGCCGTGAACCATGCCGACGGCAGCGACATCACCGGTGGTCCCCCGCCCTTCAAGCCGGAGCTCCGGCCGGGCGCGGCACACGAGCTTTTCTCCACCCTGCGCTTCGACACCGCGTGGCTCGACGGCGTGGCTCCGGCCACCGTGTCCGACGACGCCGGCAGCTTCCTGTGCAACAACTGGCTCTACACCGCGCTGGAGACCGCCGCTGTCCCGACCGGGTTCATCCATCTGCCGATCCAGGGAAAATCCGCCAGCGACGAATTTGCCGCCCGCTGGAAACCGGCACTGCTGCACGTCATCGCAGCCAACCTGCAAGGGCGGTGACCCGCTGAGCCTGCAGGCGGGAAATCCGGGGCCACTTCCGCATCAGCATCAGCTTTCTGCGCCCGGCGGCCTTACTTCGCCAGTTCCTTGAGCAGCGCCTGGTTGAGCCGGATGCCGGCCTCGAAGTTTTCGACCGGGAAGTTTTCGTTCGGCGCGTGGATTTGCGCATCCGACAGCCCGAGCCCGAGCAACAGGGTGTCCGCACCGAGCACGTCGCGGAACGTCTGCACGATCGGGATGCTGCCGCCCTCGCGGATCAACACCGGCTCGGCATCGAACGCCGCACGCAGCGCCTCCTGCGCCGCGAGGCCATACGTCGAATTGGGGTCGGTGATGTACGGTTTGCCATCATGACCCGGAATGATCTCGATCCGCACGCCGGGCGGGCAGTTCCATTCCAGATGATGGGCCACAAGTTCCATGATGCGCTTCGGATCCTGGTCGGGAACCAGGCGGAAGGACAGTTTGGCAAAGGCCTCCGACGGCAGCACCGTCTTCGAGCCCTCGCCCTGATAGCCGCCGCCGATGCCGTTGACCTCCGCGGTCGGACGCGAGGAAACGCGCTCCATCGTCGAATACCCCGGTTCGCCATAGAGCCCCGGCGACTTGGTCACCGTGAGATAGTCCATGTCGGACACGCCCGGAACGTGGCTCCACATCGTGCGCTCCCACTGCTCGAGCGGGCGCACGTCATCGTAAAATCCGCTGATCGCCACCGTGCCGTCGATCTTGTGGAGGCTCGCCACCAGGCGGCCGATCGCGCTGGCCGGATTGGCCACCGATCCGCCGAACAAGCCGGAGTGCAGGTCGCCCGAGGGGCCCCGCAAAATCGCTTCGCAACAGGTGATCCCGCGCAGTCCGTAGCCGAGGGTCGGCACGCCCGGAGCCACCATGCCGGTGTCCGAGATGGCGATCACGTCGGGTTTCAGTTCGTCGCAGTTGTGGACGAGGAACTGTGCGAGGTTCGGGCTGCCGATCTCCTCCTCGCCTTCAAACAAGAACGTGAGGTTTACCGGCAGGTCCGGATTTTCCGCCAGCATCGCATCCACGCCCAGCGCGTGCGCGAACATCTGGCCTTTGTTGTCGGTCGCGCCGCGCGCCCAGATCTTGCCGTCGCGGATTTCCGGTTCGAACGGCGGGCTTTCCCAGAGTTCGAGCGGGTCCACCGGCTGCACGTCGTAGTGGCCGTAGATCATCACGTGCCGCCGGCCCGGCTTGTGCGCGTTCTTGGCGATCACGATCGGGTGTTTCGGCGTCTCGTGCAGCCGCACCAGCAGCCCCATGTCTTCGAGCCGTTCCACCAACCACGTCGCGCACGCCCTCACGTCGGGGGCATGGCTTGAACTCGTCGAGATACTTGGAAAACGGAGGAATTTGAACAGGTCGTTCAGTTGTGGCGTCACAGAGCGATGCTTGCCACCATCCAGCGGCGCGGGCAAGGCGAATTCGACAAAAGAGCCCGCCCTGCCCGCCATAAATCGCGTAGGATCAGGCGCCGATCGCCTTCTCCATCAACTGGTTCATCCGCGCGATGGTGTCGCGCGCGTCGTCCAGCAAGCCGGCCGAGATCAACGCGTTGTCGAGCAGCTGGTTGGAAACCAACTTCGCCATTTCCGGATTCGAGTCCTTCGCCTCGGCGAGCTTCTTGATCAGCGCGTGGCGCGGGTTGATCTCCAGCTCGACCTTCGGCTCGTCTTTGAAGTTCTCGTCCATCTGCTTCATCATCTGGCGCATCTGGGGCGTCATCGCGTCCTCCGGAACCAGTGCGATCACCGGGTTTTCCACCAGCCGCTTGCCGCTGGAAACCGAGACGACCCGCTCGCCGAATTCCTCCTTGAGAAACTCGCAGAGCGCCTTGGTTTCCTCCTCGGAAAGCGAGTCACCCTCGGCTTCCTGGTCGTCGAGTTCCACCCCGCCCTGGGTCACGGAGCGGATCTTCTTGCCGTCATACTCGCGCATCGAGTCGACCACGTATTCATCCGCCGCGTCCATGAAGTAGATCACTTCCAGACCGCGCGCCTTGAATGCCTCGAGATACGGGCTGCTCTCGATCTGCTCGCGCCCCGGACCGACGAGGAAATAGATTTCCTCCTGGCCGTCCTTCATCCGGGAAACGTAGTCGGCGTAGCCGCAGACCTCGCCCGGTTCGGTCATCGAGGTTTCGAAGCGCAGCAGTTTCGCCAGTGCCTCGCGGTTGGGGAAATCGGTGACCACGCCTTCCTTGAAGTAGCGGTCGAACTTCTTGTAGAACCCGCGGTATTTCTCCGGGTCTCCCTCGGCTTCCTTCTCGAACATCTTGATCACGCGTTTGCTGATCACCTTGCCGAGCTTCTGGATGAGCGCGCTGTCCTGCATGGACTCGCGGGAAATGTTGAGCGGGATGTCCGCGCTATCGATCACGCCCTTCATGAAGCGCATCCACTCGGGAAGCAGTTCCTTCGGCGACGGGTCGATCAGCACCTTGCGGCTGTAAAGCGCGACACCGGGTTCGGTTTTTCCGAAGCCCATTGCCTCGGGGTTTTCCGATGGCGCGAACACCAGCGAGTTGATCGCCAGCGGCGCGTCGGCGCTGAAGTGCAGGCGGTAGGACGGCTCGTCAAACGCCTTGCAGGCGAACTGATAGAACGACTTGTATTCGTCGTCGGTGATGCCCGACTTGTTCTTCAGCCAGAGTGCCTCGACCTCGTTGACCCGGTTGCCGTTGAGCAGGATCGGGAAACCGACGAAATTGCTGTAGCGTTCGATCAGGCCCTTCAGCCGGGCTTCCTCGGCATACTCCTTGGTCTCCTCGGTCAGGTGGATGACGATCTTGGTGCCGCGGTCGACATCGCCGGCCGCCTCGATTTCATAGCCGGTCTTGCCATCGCTGGTCCAGACGTAGCCCTGCCCGGCGGGATGCCAACTGCGCGATGTCACGGTCACCTTGTCCCCCACCATGAAGGCGGAGTAGAAGCCGACGCCGAACTGGCCGATCAGGCCTTCCGGGTTTTCGGATTTTTCCTTCGCCGCCTTGAGGAATGCCTTGGTGCCGGAATGCGCGATCGTGCCCAGGTTTTCCACCAGATCATCGTGCGTCATGCCGATGCCGTGGTCGGTGATCGTCAGCGTCTTCGCCTCCGCGTCGGTGGTGATCGAGATCTCCATCGCCGCATCCGGCTGGTAGACGTCTTTTTCCGTTGCCTCGATGTGGCGCAGCTTCTCCATCGCGTCCGATGAGTTGGAAATCAACTCGCGCAGGAAAATCTCCTTATCGGTGTAAAGAGAATGAACTACCAGATCCAACAGCTGCTGGATCTCGGCCTGGAAGGTGTGTTTTTCAGTCGTTTGGTCGCTCATGATGGTTCACATGTTATTTCGAACGGCGCGGAACATAGCCAGCCGCCCGCGAGTGTCAAAACCGGATCAACACTCCGCGCGGAGTGGCCGCCCGCCCGCGCCGACAGTCCATCCGGATCGCCGGAAATTGGAAGGACGCATTTCCGCAACCACCATCCGGGCGATCAAGTTTGGGTGAATCGCTTGATCAGTCCGGCAGCCGAACCACTGATGCTTCTTTGTCTGGCAAGGCAATGGAACTCCGAAGCTCCCGCGAGTTGGGAGTTCATCACCCTCAAACGGCTTTAAAAGTCAGCGCAATCCGACTCATCGGTCTGAATCGGTGGTTCTTATCGGCGCTTCTTGGATGAGTGGTTCGCTGGCTTGCTCGCCCTGCCCCCCACCGTTTCGGCGCCCGGTTTCCGGCCGCTCAGACTTCGAACCCGAAATGGCGGTTTGCATTGGCGAAGCAGATGTCGCCCACTAGTTTCGCCAGCATGTCGAAGTCGTCGGGCAGTTCGCCGCGGTCGGCTTCGGAGCCGATCACGTTGCACAGAATCCGCCGGAAATACTCGTGACGCGGGTAGGAAAGGAACGAGCGGGAGTCGGTCAGCATGCCGACGAAGCGCGACAGCAGCCCCATGTTGGACAGTGCGTCGAGCTGCATCTCCATGCCGTGCTTCTGGTCGAGGAACCACCAGCCGGAGCCGAACTGGATCTTGCCGGGGAAGGTTCCGTCCTGGAAGTTGCCCGCCATGCTGGCGAACAGGTAGTTGTCGCGCGGGTTGAGGTTGTAGAGCACGATTTTCGGCATGGTACCGTTGCTGGCCAGTGCGTCGAGGTAGGTCACCAGCGCCTTGCCCTGCGGCGTGTCGCCGATGGTGTCGAACCCCGCATCCGGGCCGAGTTGTAGGAACATCCTGCGGTTGGTATTCCGGAATGCGCCGAGGTGCAGTTGTTTCGTCCACCCTTTCGCGGCGTCGAGTTGGCCGAGAAACACCATCAGATAGAACGTGAACTTGTCCTTTTCCTGCGGTGTCGCCGCCTGGCCGTCGCGGGCCTTGTCGAAGATCATCGCCGCCTCCTCATCGGTGCAGTGCTCGGTCGGCAGCGCATCAAACCCGTGGTCCGACAATCGCGCGCCGGCGGCATGGAAATCATCATGGCGGATCTGCAGCGCCGCCAACAGGTCGGAAAAATGGGCGATGTTCACGCCGGAGACGATCTCGAGTTTCTCGATCCATGGGTTCAGCAACTCGGGGCTATCGACCTGGAATGCCTTGTCGGGACGGAAGGTCGGCAGCACCCGCGTCTGGATCCCCAGACCGGCGATCGCATGGTGGTCATCGAGCGGGTCGGCCGGATCGTCGGTGGTGCCCACCACCCGGACGTCGAACTTCTGCAAAATCCCGTGGGCGCAGAAATCATCCTCCCGCAGTTTGGCGTTGGCCGTTTCCCAAATCTCGTCAGCGGTGTCCGGCCCGAGCATCAGGTCGATGCCGAAATATCGGCGCAGTTCGAGGTGGGTCCAGTGGTGGATCGGGTTGCGCAGCGTGTAGGGCACCGTTTCCGCCCACGCCTGGAACTTCTCGCGCGGGGTCGAGTCCCCGGTGATCATGTCCTCGTCCACCCCGTTGGCGCGCATCAGGCGCCACTTGTAATGGTCGCCGCCGAGCCAGATCTCGGAGAGGTTTTCCCAGCGCTTGTTTTCCGCCACCTCGTTGGGCGGCAGATGACAGTGGTAGTCGATGATCGGCTGTCCTGCAGCCACCTCGTGATAGAGCCTCCGCCCCATGGGCGTCTGCAACAGGAAATCGTCATCCAAGTATGCCATAACGCCACCCATCACACCGGGAATGGCGGTCCGTACCAAGCGGTAAATCGAACCAGCGCGAAGTTCGCCGGCCGGCCGGGGGGGCTACTCGGCGTCCGCCTTGTCCGGGACGAAGGTCAGCCCCGCGCCATTGATGCAGTAGCGCTTGTCCGTCGGCGTATCGAATCCCTCGCCCTCGAAGACGTGGCCGAGGTGTCCGCCGCACTTCGCGCAGGTCACCTCGACGCGCACCATGCCGAGCGACAGATCGCGCCGGGTCTTCACATTCTGCGCGTCCGCCGGATCGTAAAACGACGGCCATCCGCAGCGTGCGTCGAATTTCTCCTTCGATGAAAACAACAGCGCACCACATCCCGCGCAGTGATAGGTGCCGCTCCCCTGTTTCTTGAACTCCTGATAGGTCCTGCCGTTCGGGGCCTCGGTTCCGGCCTCCCGCAGGATGCGGTATTGCTCCGCTGTCAGCTCCTTCTTCCATTCGGCGTCCGTTTTCGTCACCGCGCCGGCGGGATCCTCCGGTTTTGCATCGCTCGTCTCCATTGCACTCTTCCCTTCGTCCCCCGCATGGCAGACGGCAAGTGAAAAGACGACGCATGTCATCACCCCGGTTCTCAAAATCCTCGTCACGTTCTTCATGATTTCCTCCTTGAACCCGTGAGAGCACCGGCCGCGCGGAATATTCCCGCCAAGTTTCCCGCCAATCCGGACCTCCTCCGGCACCAATAAAAATGCCGACCCCCCGGATGGAAGGTCGGCAGTGCAATGAAGCAACCGAATAGATCAACAGAGGGCTTCGCGAGCCGCAGCAAGGTTGTAGTCGCGGTTCAGGCGGGCAATGTGATCGACGCTGATTTCCTTCGGACAGGCGGCTTCGCACTCGTATTGGTTGGTGCAGTTGCCGAATCCTTCGGCGTCCATCTGGCGGACCATCGCAAGCACGCGCTTGTCACGCTCCGGCTGACCCTGCGGCAGGTGGCCGAGGTGGGAAACCTTCGCCGCCACGAAAAGCATCGCGGAAGCATTCTTGCAGGATGCCACACAGGCACCGCAGCCGATGCAGGCCGCCGCGTCGAACGCATTGTCCGAGTCCGGCTTGGAAATCGGCAGCGCGTTGGCGTCCACCGCGGATCCGGTGCGGACGTCGATGTAGCCGCCGGCCGCGATGATGCGGTCGTATGCCTGGCGGTCGACGATCAGGTCGCGGATCACCGGGAAAGGATTCGCACGGAACGGCTCGATCCAGATCGTGTCACCGTCCCTGAACTTGCGCATGTGCAGTTGGCAGGTGGTGATGCCCCGGTCCTTGCCGTGCGGGATGCCGTTGATGGTCAGCGAACACGTGCCGCAAATGCCTTCGCGGCAGTCGTGGTCAAAGTGGATCGGCTCATCGCCGCCCTCCACCAGGCGTTCGTTGACAATGTCGAGCATCTCGAGAAATGATGCTTCTTCGGGAATGTCCTTGGCGTCGTAGGTCTCGATCTTGCCCTGCGCGTCCGGACCAGCTTGCCGCCATACTTTCAATGTCAGATTCATGGGATTCGATACGGGTCTTGGAAGAAAACCGCCACGCCACTTCGGCGCGCGTTATGCGTTCACGGGCGAAGCTTAACGAAGCTCCAGCCACCGGCTAGGACAAAGTTCCCCCATAGTGGTCCATTCCTCCAATTTACCACGCATCAATTGAGGGTCCCAAATCTCCCGATCATCCGACCCGATTTCCACGCAAAATTCTTTTTGATGACTTTTTCTTTGACGCGAGGTCGATTTCATGATTGAGTCTCGCCGTCGCAAGACAAGGCGGTCCGATTGAACGTCCCTTTGGGTTTTTGGGTTTTTCCCGGGGATAATCGATCGGGCCGCTTCTTGTACACCCTGAGTAATTTTCCGCCGGGCCCTTGTGACTCCGGCATTCTCTCCGGCCTCCCCCTTCGGCCATCTCCCCCGCGGCCCCGCGGTGTCTCCCCCGCGGTTGTTTCCTTGAATACTGCGACTACCCTCGCTCGCATCCTGCCGCCCACCTGTGTTTCCCGCCCCGGATCCCTGAATCGCGTTGGTGGAGATAAAAAAAAGGGCGGACCATTGCCGGCCCGCCCTTTTCAATGAATCTCCCTGTGAGGGTCAGCCCTCGCTCGGTGCCTGCTCGGCACTTGCCTTTTCCTTGGCGAGTTTCGGGTCCTTCCACGTGGAGGCCACATAGACTTCGCGCAATTCCTTCGGTCCGATCTCGCACGGGCTCTGCGCCATCAGGTCAGCGCCCTTGTTGTTCTTCGGAAATGCGATCACTTCGCGGATGCTGTCTTCACCGCAGACGAGCATCGCAATCCGGTCGAGTCCCAGCGCCAGACCGCCGTGCGGCGGAGCGCCGAACCGGAACGCGTCGAGCAAGTGGCCGAACTTCACCTGTTGTTCTTCCGGTCCCACGCCGAGCACTTCGAACATCTTGGCCTGCAGGTCCTTCTCGTGAATCCGGATCGATCCGCCACCGAGTTCGTAGCCGTTGAGCACCACGTCGTACGCCTGCGCGCGCACGTTGGCATAGTCGCCGGCCTCGAGTTTATCCATGTCGTCCGCATGCGGGCGGGTGAAGGGATGGTGCACCGCGCACCACTCGCCGGTTTCCTCGTCCTGCGCGAGCAGCGGGAAATCAACCACCCAGAGGAAATTGAAGTCCTTGTTGTCCTTCGTCAGTTCCATCATGCCGGCGCACTCGACCCGCACGCGGCCGAGAATCGTGCTCACCGTCTCGCGGTCGCCCGCGCCAAAGAACACGATGTCGCCTTCTTCGATGTGCATTTGGGAAACCAGCGCGTCCTTTTCCTGCTCCGTGAAAAACTTCCACAGCGGGCTCTTGAACTCGCCGTTCTCGCACTTGATGAACGCCAGCGTCTTGACCGGCAGACCGGCTTGGATCGCCGTTTCGTTCAGCTTGTTCATCTGCCCGGTCGTCAGTTTGGCAAAGCCCTTGGCGTTGATCGCGCGGACCACGCCGCCCTTGTCGAGAATGCCGCGGAAGATCTTGAACTCGGTGTCCGCGAACGTGTCGCCCAAGTCGGTGATCTTCATGTCATACCGCGTGTCCGGCTTGTCGGATCCGTAGATGTCCATCGCATCCGCATGCGTCATGCGCTCGAACTTCGCCGGAATCTCAATCCCCAGCCCCGCCGAGAACATCCGGCCCAGCAAACCCTCGACCGTGGAAATGATGTCTTCCTGGTCCACAAAACTCGCCTCAAGGTCGATCTGGGTGAACTCCGGCTGACGGTCGGCGCGCAGGTCCTCGTCGCGGAAACAACGGGCGATCTGATAGTATTTCTCGATCCCCGCCACCATCATCAGCTGCTTGTATTGCTGGGGCGCCTGCGGCAGCGCGTAAAACCGGCCCGGATTGAGCCGCGACGGCACGAGGAAATCCCGCGCACCCTCCGGTGTCGGGTTGGAGAGGATCGGCGTCTCCACCTCATAGAACCCGGTCTCGTCCAGATAACGGCGGGCAGCAGAGGTGATCACCGCGCGCTGGCGGATGTTGCGGCTCACGCGCTCGCGGCGCAGGTCGAGGAAGCGGTACTTCATCCGCAGGTCCTCGTTGGAAAGCTCCTTGTCGAGCTGGAACGGAAGCACATCCGCCTTGTTGACGATGTTGAGCACCGTCGCGGAAATCTCGATCGCTCCGGTCGGGATCTTGTCATTCAGCGTGCCTTCGAGGCGCTTGCTGACCTTGCCGGTCACCTGCACCACGTCTTCGTCGCGCAAGGTGTGGGAAAGCTTGGCCACCTCCGGATTCTCTTCCGGGTGAAACACGCACTGCGTGATTCCCTCGCGGTCGCGGAGGTCGATGAAAATCACGCCGCCATGGTCGCGGGCGGACTTGACCCAGCCGATCAGCGTAACGGTTTCGCCAATGTGGGATTCTCGGAGTTCAGAGCAATGATGTGTGCGCATGTTGTTGGGAAATCTGGTTTCTTGGTTCTTGAGTCTTGCCGCTCCATCAGGCCAGCAGCGGGCCGTCGGGTTCCTGCAGCCGGGCGGTCAGCCATTCCACGGCATTGTCCACCTGTCCGCTCTCCTCGCTGCGGCTCGAGAGGACTTTCAGTTTGAGCTCCGGATACTCGCCGCCAACCACCAGCGCGAACCTCGCGCCGACCTTGCCGGCCATCTGGAACTGCTTGCCCACCTTCATCGAGTTGATCGGCAGGTCGGCGCAAATGCCGGCACGCCGCAGGTCGGTCAGCAGCTTCAGCGCCTCCGGTCGTTTCTCTTCGTCGGCCACCACCAGATAGATCTCGCAGTTCGCCGCATTGCGCTGCAGCCACGCCTCCATCTGCATGTTCGCGTGCGTCGTTTCCTCGATCAGGTTGCGGATCACATAGTCGCCCATCGCAAAGCCGGTGGCGGGCAAATCCACCGATCCGTCCGAAATGGTCGCCACCAGCGTGTCATAGCGACCGCCGCCCGCCACCGCGCGCATCGACTTCTTCGAGTCGAACACCTCGAACACCACTCCGGTGTAATACGCCAGACCGCGAACAATCGACAGGTCCAGCTCGACAAAATCCCCCAGCCCGCGCGCCGTGAGGTTCTCCAGAATCGCTTCATACGCCTCCGACGCATTCGCCGGGTCCGCGATGAATCCCTTCACCAGCTCCGCGGTCAGCCCGAACGCAGCGAGTTTCTTGTCCAGTTCCTCCGGTTTCTCCCGCTCGACCTTGTCGACGATGTTGAGGAATTCCGGCACCGATTCTTCACCGACACCGTATTTCTTCGCGAAATCGATCCACGCCTGCCGGTCGGACACCCGCACCACGAAATCCCCCGCCACAAACCCGAACGCCAGCATCGACTCGATCGCCAGCGAGATCAGCTCCGCATCCGCATTCGGTCCGCCTTCGCCGATGATGTCCACGTTGAACTGGTGAAACTCGCGCCCGCGGCCCTTCTGCGGCTTTTCATAGCGGAAACACTGGCCGATCTCGAACCACTTCAGCGGTTTCGGGAAATGCCGCTGGTGCTCCGCCACCAGACGCGCCAACGACGCCGTCACCTCCGGCCGCAGCGTCACGTCGCGCCCACCCTGGTCCTCAAACCGGAACAACTGCGCGGATAGCTCACCGCCCGACTTCTTCAAGTAAAGCGCCGTGTCTTCCAATACGGGAGATTCATACTCCACGTAGCCACAACGCCGCGCCACGGAGCGCCACGTATCGAATAAATAATTGCGAATCGCGCATTCTCTGGGAATGAAATCGCGAAATCCTGGGAGTGCTTGGTATGTCGGTCCTGCCATGGGCGGGCGGTGAGAATGCACGGGGCGTCCGGCATTTCAAGGCGGGATTGACCACCACCGGAATCCACAACCGAACTTGCAATTTCCCGTAGACTCCGCATGATGTTCAGATGATCAGTCAGAGCGCATCCCCCGGCTCCCCGCGAATCAACGACCTCCCGCTCGGTGAACGACCCCGCGAAAAACTCGTCAGCCTCGGCCCGGCCGCCCTCAGCAATGCCGAACTCATGGCCCTCTTCATCTCCACCGGGACCAAAGGCCGCAGCGCCATCGACATCGGCCGCGACCTGCTCATGAAATACGGCACCATGGGCGCGCTCGGCTCGCTGCCCGTCTCCGAGCTCGCACGGGAACACGGCATCGGCATCGCCAAGGCATCCAAACTCGCCGCCGCATTCGAACTCGGCACCCGCGTCGCCCGCGAACAAATCATCGAAGTCACCCTCGACTGCCCGGAGCGCATCCACGAACTGTTCGGCCCGCAAATGCGCCACCTGCCGCAGGAACAAGTCATCTGCGTCACCGTGGACACCCGCCTCCACCACCAGAGCACCACCATCGTTTCCGTCGGCAGCGTCAGCGAGTCCTCCGCCCACCCGCGCGAGATCCTCCGCCCCGTCATCACCCGCGGCGCCTACGGCTTCATCCTCATCCACAACCACCCGTCCGGCGACCCCAGCCCCAGCCGCGCCGACCACTCGGTCACCAAGCGGCTCGCGGATGCCGCCGCGCTCATGCAGGTCGAATTCGTCGACCACCTGATCATCGGCAAGCCGTCACCCGGCAGACCTCCGTATTTCTCGTTTCGCGAGGCCGGCTGCATCTCCTGATTTGCTTTTCAGGCGGCACCAAAATACCCTCGTGCAACCGCATGCACCGCATCCATCTCAAGCGGAACCTCCGCACCCTCGCCTACCTGGTGATCATCGGCGCCATCGTCTCGGCGCTCTCGACCCTCTGGTGGGCGAACCACACCGGCCTGCCCGACTCGTGGCGCACGGGAATCGAGAACGCATTCGGCAACCAGGGCGCCCACATCACCATCGGCTCGCTCAGCTACCGCCCGCTGCGCGGCATCGTCGCCTCCAACGTCCGCGTCTTTTCCGACCCCGACCAAAAACACGAAATCTCCCGCCTCGAGAGCATCGAGCTCAGCATCGACAAGACCAAACTCGCCCGCGGCAAGGTCCACCTCAATAAAATCCAGCTCCGCAACGCGAAGCTCACCCTGCCGATGGATCCCGCCAACCCGGAATCCGAAAAACTCGAGGTGACCGATGCCAACGGCACCCTGTTCATGCCCGGCGACCAGCGCTTCGAGCTCCGCAACGCCCGCGGCAACATCAAGGGCATCCAGGTCGTGCTCAACGCCAAACTCATCGGCTACCGGGACACCGGCGAGCCTCCGTCCGAAGACGACCAATACGGCAAACGCCGCAGCCTGCTCGCCGCCATCCTCAAGGAACTCTCGAACTGGCGCTTCTCCGGTGAAACCCCACCGAGCATGTTCATCAACCTCGAAGGCGACGCCAACGACTGGTCGTCCTTCCGCTCCAAAATCCGCTTCAACGCACGCGACATGGAGAAAAACAACCATGTCCTCCGCACCGTGGAAGCCGATGCCGAACTCCACGGCCCGGTCGTCACCATCACCCGCCTCGAAGCGTCCGACTCACGCGGGTCGCTCGCCGCGCGCGTCGATTACGACGTCTGGGGGCGGGACGGCAGGTTCGACCTCCACTCCACCCTCAATATCCCCAGCCTGCTCAAGGCGTGGTTCGGCCTCCCGCCCCTGCGCGGCGTCATCATCGGCGGAAAACAACAGATCAGCGCCGCGGGCGAGTTTCACCTCCAGCAGGACGCGCCGCCGGACATCCGGCTCACCGGCAGCGCCCACTGCGAATCCGTGCTGCTCAAAAGCATCCAGTTCGACACCATCACCACCCTCTTCTCATGGCACGCCGGAGACCTCTACCTGCGCGACCTCCACCTCGACCACAAGGACGGCCAGGCCACCGGCAAGGTCATGATCCAGTGGCCGCTCGTCCGCGTCGCGGTGCAGACAAACCTGCCCGCCGACGTCGTCGGTCCCGTGTTCGAAGGCCAACCGCTCGAGCGCATCCTCGCCGACTTCTCGGAAAACCCCGGCGCCGAAACCTTCCTCGACCTCGAGGGCGGATTCAACGCCGAAGTCCGCACCTCATGGGCCTACACCGGCATCGCCCGGGTCAAAAACCATTCCTACCGCGGCGTCCCCGTCAACCTCGCCACCTGCACGATGTCGCTCAACACCCACGAACTCGACTTCACCGACGGCACCGTCATTTTCAACTACGACGACTACCCGCTGCAAAACGCCTACGGCGGCCCCCGCCAGGCAACCACCAAGGTCGGCCGCATCCGCTACGACGCCGCCAACAAGGCGGTCGAAGTCGACAACGTGCGCGGAGACTTCTGGCCCGCCCCGCTCATCCGCCTGTTTGCCGCGAAAACCGCGGATGAACTGGAGAAATACCGCTTCCACCGCCCGCCCAGCCTGCAGGGATCCGGAATCGTCGACGTCACTCCCGAAGGCCGCACCACCCTCGATATCCGCTTCAGCTCCGATCACCCGGCCGACTACGAATTCCTCGGAGAAACCATCACCCTCAACCAGCCCAGCGGCATCGTCGCCCTGCGCGGATCGCGCGTCACCGCCGACCAACTCAAAATGGAGGCATTCGGCGGCCCGGTCACCGCGCACTTCGACCACCGCTCGCCGGGCCGGCTGAAAGGCGAAATCACCTGGACCAAGGTATCGCTGCCCGCCGTCGCATCCACCTACGGGTTCGCCCTCGACGGCGGTGGACTCGCCACCGGACGCCTCGAGTTCACCCTCCAGGACAACAAGATCGAAACCATGGACGGCAACGGCCTGCTCGCCATCGAGCGGACCGAGCTCTTCTCCTTCCCCACCTTCGGACCGCTCAGCGCCCTCATCGGCGGCGTGCTCAACGACAAGAACGCCGCAGTCGAACGCGCCACCGACGCCTTCTGCAACCTCACCATCGAGAATGGCATCCTCTCCACCACCGACTTCCAGACCGCCACCAACAACCTCACCTTCGTCGGTGACGGCTCCGTCGACATGACCGACCTCACCTTCGACATGACCATGCGCATGAACGCCCGGGGCCTGCTCGGACTGCTCACCATTCCGCTCCGCCCGCTCTACGGCATGTTCCAGTTCAACGGCACCGGCCACCTCAAAAAACCCAAGTGGGAGAAGGCGCTCTTCACCACTCCCACCCCGCGGCAGAAAGAACTCCTCATGACCGCCCCGAAAGCCACCATCATCGAAGAATGATGCGTTCGCCCGCTTCTTGCCCGAATCTGCTCCAAATCTTCCCGGATTCCAAAGTCCCACCTTGCGCCAGCCCCGCGGAAGTGTCATCAATTCTTTGGACGCCGTGATCATGAAGACCACGGTCCGAACCCCTTGATATCATGTCCGACGCATTCTCAACACCCGACAATCTCGACCCTGAAGACGGCTTCACCAGCAAACCCGCTTCCACACCCTCCGTCTCGCAGGCTGCCCAAGACCTCCGCGCCGCAGCCACCGAAAAGGCCCGCGAAATCGCACACACCGCCGAAGACAAGGCCGCCGAAATCAAAGGCCGGGCCACCGAGTCCGCCCATCAGTTCCGCGAGACCGCCGCGCAAAAAGCCAGCGACCTCCGCGCCGCCGCCGCTGAAAAATCCACCCACTTCCGCTCCACCGCCAACGAACAGTGGTGCGACACCCGCGTGAAAGCCCGGGAATTCCAGGATACCGCGGAGGCCTACATCAAGCAGAACCCGACCAAAAGCGTCATCTCCGCCCTCGGATTCGGCTTCCTCATCGGCCTGATCGTCCGCCGCTAACAGGCAAAGACCAGCACGGGAGATCCTCTCCCACCGGTTCCATCCCTCGTTTGGAAGACGCGGGAACAGTCGCCCATGAGCTCACCCGAGAATCAAGACACCATCGCGCCCCGTGAATCCCGACGGGACGCGCCGGACCCCTCGCGGCAACAATCCCACCAGCCTGAAAACTGGCAGGACGCCATCTTCCAACTCGTCGCATCCCGCATCGAGCTCGTCGGCATCGAGGCCCGAGAAGCCGCCAAATCGGGCTCCACCCGCGCAATCCTCGTCGCCGCATCCGCCGTCGCCGCACTCTGCGCATGGATCCTCGTGGTCGCCGCATCCGTCGGCTGCCTCGCCGCCGTCACCGGCTGGCCGTGGTGGGCGGCATGCTTCATCGCCGCCGGACTCCATGTCATCGCGATCGTGATCATGATCGCCATCGCCAGAAAACCCGGAGCCGATGTCTTCACCGTGACCCGCGCCGAATTCAAAAAAGACCGAGAATGGATCGAAAACCTCAGGAAAAACCAGAAATCCGGCAATTGATCGAACGCGCCGCCTCCGCTCGGGCGCGCCTCGAGACCGATGCGGCAGCGCTCCGGTCAAAGCTCGACGTCCCGCACCGGATCAAGAGCTCACTCACCTCTAATCCCGGCACATGGGTCGCCGGATCCATGGCGTCCGGACTCGCCGCCAGCCTGCTTCTCCGCTCAAAAGCGCGAAAACCGAAAAAACATCGGAAATTTTCATCAAAGTTGTTCGGTCTCACCTTGACCGCTGCCCGCCCGATGCTGAAAATCTGGTTAGCTAACCTGGCGAAACAATGGTTGGCGGAAATGGCGGCACGTCAGATGTCCGGACGCGGTCACTTTTCCCAGCCAACTCGCAAACCATCTCTCTGAGTCAACCACCTCTCTGAATACCACACTATGTCAGCCCACACGGTTCTGGACCACGTCGATCAATACCTGAAACTCGGTCGCGAATACGGCTGCTCGGATATCCACCTCGCCACCAGTTTCCCTCCCGCATGGAGACGCTTCGGCCAGTTGTCCCCGATCTGGGACGATCACGACCCGCTTTCCCGGGAGGATGCGGAACGCCTCGCTCGCTCGTTCCTCAGTGACGTCGAGTGGAACCGGCTCCAGGAAAAGGGCGACATCGACTTTGCCTATCAGTCCGACAACCAGCGCTACCGCGCGTCCGTCGTCAAACAACGCCTCGGTCTCGACATGGTCTTCCGGATCATCGACACCAAAATCCGCGCCCTCGAATCCCTCGGCCTGCCGCTCGAACACCTGATCCCGCTCACCCGCTATCAGAACGGTCTAGTGCTCGTCACCGGTTCGGTCGGCTCCGGTAAATCGACCACCCTCGCCGCCCTCATCGACTTCATCAACAAGGACCGCGAAGACCACATCCTCACCCTCGAAGACCCCATCGAATACGTCTTCGAATCCTCCGGCTGCCACGTCAACCAGCGCGAAGTCCACACCCACACCGAATCCTTCGGCAAGGCACTGCGCGGCGCACTCCGCGAAGACCCGGACGTCATCATGGTCGGTGAAATGCGCGACCTCGAAACCATCCAGCTCGCACTCACCGCCGCGGAAACCGGTCACTTGGTGCTCGGAACCCTCCACACCGGCAACGCCCCGCGCACGCTCGACCGCGTGCTCGACGTGTTCCCCACCGACCAGCGCGACCAAATCCGCATCATGGTCTCGGAATCCCTGCGCGGCATCCTCTCCCAACAACTCGTCCCAACCGCCAGCGGTGACGGGCGCGTGCTCGCACTCGAACTCCTCGTCAATACGCCCGCCGTCTCCAACTGCATTCGCGAGGGCAAGACATTCATGCTCCCCGGTGTCATGCAAACCGGCAAAAACGTCGGCATGATCACCATGGACGAGTCCCTCAGAAATCTCTACATCAACGGTTCCATCTCCGCCGAGGAAGCGCTCTTCCGCTCCGACGACAAGGCCCAGATGAAAGCATTCTTCCAGTCCTGATCCTCACTCATACCCACCAGCGCACCCGACATGGCACGCATCGACGAATTCTTCCGCTACCTCATCGCGAACAAAGGCTCCGACCTCCATCTCTCCGAAGGCCAGCCGCCTAAAATCCGCGTCCACGGTGCGGTCACCGCCATCCCGGATCAGGGCGTCCTCGAGGGAGAGGAGTTCAACCGCCTCCTCGCCGAAATCTGCGACCCCAAGGCATTCGAACGCTACCTCGAAACCGGCGACCTCGACTTCGCCTACGAAATGGACGAGGACTCCCGCTTCCGCTGCAACTACCTCAAGCAGCAGAACGGCCTCGGCGCCGTGTTCCGGCTGATTCCCACCGAGATCGCCTCCATGGAATCCCTCGGCGTACCGCCCGCCGTCAAGGAGTTCGCCCACATGCGCTCCGGCCTCGTGCTGGTCACCGGCCCCACCGGGTCCGGCAAGTCCACCACCCTCGCCGCGATTCTCGACTACATCAACAGCAACCACAACCGCCACATCATCACGGTTGAGGAACCCATCGAGTTCGTCCACTCCAACAAAAAGTCCATCATCACCCAGCGCGAGGTCCCGATCCAGACCCCGTCCTTCGCCGACGGCCTCCGCGCCGCCCTCCGCGAAGACTCGGACATCGTGCTCGTCGGCGAAATGCGCGACCTGGAAACCATCTCGCTCGCGCTCACCGCAGCGGAAACCGGCCTGCTCGTCTTCGGAACCCTGCACACCAACAACGCCCGCAAAACCGTCGACCGGATCATCGACGTCTTCCCGTCGGACCAGCAATCCCAGGTCCGCACCATGCTCGCCGCCTCACTCCGCGGCGTCGTCGCCCAGCTCCTCTGCAAACGCGTCGACAAACCCGGACGGACCGCTGTGCATGAAATCATGTTCGCCACCCCCGCCGTCTCCGCCATCATTCGTGAGGGCGCCACCCAGAAACTCTACGACGTCATCACCGGTGGTAAGAACGAGGGCATGCAGTTCATGGACGAATCGATCTGGAGCAAACTCCGCGAGGGCATGATTTCTCCGGAAGAAGCCTACATGAAGGCGATCGACAAGACGCGCTTCAAGAAGTTCCTCCCGGAAGCCAGCGCCCACCTCGGCGACGCCTCCGGCGAAAACCCGCTCGAACACTAAGCGGACTCCACACGGACTCGCCGGCATGCCGATGCCTTGCGCTGCGGCGTGCCAAGCCCCGGCAGCCCCGAATCTCTCGGCGGCTCGGCGCATGCCAACCCCCGCCCACTCCGCCCGGCCTGCTTGAACGAAAGCCGGTTTGCCGGTCGCTCCAAAGCGGCGTCATGCCGCCGCACTCCATGGAGTCACACTCCGGTCGTCATTTTTCCGCCGGGATCATGCCCATGGCTGACGCGTGGTGACCCCGTTGGTGAGTCATTTCGGGAAAGCATTTACCCCGCTCCTTTTCCTTGCCGGCCCGGCCGTGAAACGGCAGCCTCCGGCCATGGCCGAGGAACAGGATATCAACCAAACGGCCGAGCTGATGCTCGCCTTGGATGCGGCCGACGGCTCCGCCGCACTCGCCGCCGCCAAAGAGCTCCACTACGCGGACCTCGCCGCCGTTTACGAAGACCTCAACGACGAACAACGCGACTTCCTGCTCAAGACCATCGGGCCCGAACTCGCCACGGACCTCATCGCGGACCTGCCGGAAAACCTCATCGAGGGCGCGCTCGACCACTTCAAGCCGGCCCAACTCCGGGTGCTGCTAACCAACCTCTCCGACGACGACCGCGTCGACGTCTTCCAGGTCGTCGATAAGAAGGACCAGGCCCGCTACTTCAGCCTGCTGGGCCCGCGCGACCAGGAACTCACCCGCAACCTCCTCAAATACGAAGAGGATACCGCCGGCGGCCGGATGACCACCCGCATGGGCCGCCTCAGGGTCGACATGACCGTCAAGCAGGCCATCGAGGCCCTCCGCCGCGCCGAGGACGACACCGAAACCCTCGCCCGCATCTTCGTCATCGACGAGGAAGGACGCCTCGTCGGCAAGACCCGGCTCCGCGACCTCGCATTCAATACCTGGGACACCCCGATCCGGGACATCATGAATGAGGCGGACGAATTCATCCTCGCCACAGCCGACCAGGAGGAAGCCGCCCGGCAACTCGCGAAATACGACATCCCGCTGCTCCCCGTCGTCGACGAATTCCACCACTTGTTAGGTGTCCTCACCTACGATGACGCGCTCGAAATCGTCGAGGAGGAATCCACCGAAGACATCGAGAAACTCGCGGCCATCGCCGGTGAGCAAACCGAGATGTCCTACCTCAACACCAGTTCCACGCTGCACTACAAGCGCCGTGTCGTCTGGCTCATCGGCCTCGCCTTCGTCAACATCATCTCCGGCTACGTGATGTTCCGCTTCAGCTCCGTGCTCGAGCGCGCCTTCGTGCTTTCCCTATTCCTGCCGATGGTCGTCGCCGCGGGCGGCAACTCCGGCGGCCAGGCCTCAACCATGGTCATCCGCGCCATGGCCCTCGGCGAAATCAGTCCGGGAAACATCCTCCGCATCATGATCAAGGAAGCGCGCGCCGGTCTCTTCCTCGGCCTCTCGCTCGGGATCACCATCGCGGTGTTCATCACCCTCATCCTCCCCAGCATGCAGCCGTCCACCGGCGCCCACTTCGACTTCTTCCACCTCGCCATCGCCGTTTCCACGGCCCTCACCGTGCAGGTCTTCTCGTCCACCGTGCTGGGTGCGATGCTCCCGCTCTTCGCCCGCTCGATCAGGCTCGACCCCGCCGTCGTCTCCTCACCGTCCCTCGCCTCCATCGTCGATGTCACCGGCATGCTGATCTACTTCACCATCGCCGCCGCAATCCTCCAGTTGCACTGACCAGCCGGTCCCGGAATTCGACCAAGTTCCCCGAATCCGCCTCCGGAATCCGGCCCGATATCAGGTCAAAAAAAACCGCCGGAGGAATTGATCCGCCGGCGGCTTGTGAAAATCTGCTCGGGTGCTCGCTCAGTGCTCGCGGAAGAACTGCTCCACGCGGGTCAGCCCTTCGTTGAGGATGTCGAGCGTCGTGCAATAGCTCAACCGGACCCCCTCGTCGTAGCCGAAGGCCACGCCGGGAACACTCGCCACCTTGTAGCGGGCCAGCAGCTTGTCGCACAGGTTCAGCGATTTCAGACCGGTTTGTCCCGTGTAGATGAAGAAGTAGAACGCACCCATCGGCTCGACCACCCGGATGTTCTGGATGCCCTTCAACCGCTGCAGCATGAACTGGCGCTTCACGTCGTATTCACCGCAAAGCTCTTCGATGAACGGCTGACCATTCTCGAGCGCGGCCAGCGCACCATATTGGGAAAACGAACTCGCATTCGATACCGTGTGGCTCTGGATCTTGGCAATCGCGTCCGCGATCGGTTCCGGCGCCGCCGTGTAGCCAAGACGCCACCCGGTCATCGAGTATGCCTTGGAAAAGCCGTTCACCGTGATCGTCAGGTTGTAGAGTTCCTCGCTCAGCGAGCCGATCGAAACATGCTTCGTTTCGCCATACACCAGCTTCTCGTAAATCTCGTCGGAAAGAATCAGGATGTCCTCCTCAAGCGCCACCTCACCGATCGCACGAAGCTCCTCTTCGCTGTAAACCGCTCCGGTCGGGTTGCCCGGCGTGTTGATGATCACCATCTTCGTCGCCGGCGTCATCGCGTCCTCGAACTGCTCCGGCGTCATCTTCCAACCGGTCGACTCCTGCGTTTCAATGATCACCGGAACACCACCCGCCAAGCGGACCATCTCCGGATAGGAAACCCAGTGCGGCGAGGGAATGATCACCTCGTCACCTTCTTCAACCGCCGCGAGAATCGCTTGAAAACAGGCCATCTTGGCTCCGCTCGTCACGCAGATCTGCTTCGGATCGTAGTCGAGGTTGTTGTCCAGCTTCAGCTTGGCGGAAAGCGCCTCGCGGAGTTCCGGAATCCCGCCGGTCGGCGTATACTTCGTGCGCCCGTCATTGAGCGCCTGAATCGCCGCTTCCTTGATGAAGTCGGGCGTGTCCACCTCCGGTTCGCCTCCTGCAAGAGCGTAAACCTCCTCCCCTTGCGCAATCATGGCCTTGGCCTGGGCGGTGATTTGAAGAGTGAGTGACGGTGTTATCTGGGAAATACGGGAAGAAATGCTGTCCATGTGAGATCGCGAATTCGGATTGTTCCGCCTCATGGGGAAAGCCCATGGGGCTTCTTCCATGACTCTCTCCCGCGCGGGCGGACGTCTTTCTCGCCCCTGCCCTCCTTGCTGGCAAGTCAAATGGTGAGGCAAATCCGCCGATTCTATCGGCTCCGTCGCCGCAAATCCCCCAACCAGCGGAAAAGAGAATGCTGGTCATGCTTTTATGGATGGGTTAAAAATAAACCACACCCCGCTTTTCTCATGAAATACCTGCTGTTCATCCCAGTCCTTGGCCTCGTTTGCGCATCCATGTCCTGCCGCACCATGTCTCCGCTCGATCCGATGACGATGAAACCCTCCACCAAGTGCCTGCCGGCCGATGCTCAATCGGCTTCGGTTTACGGCACCAAGTGATTCTCGGCTCAGACGAACATCCCGCGCTCGGCCAAATGGGCCAGCCACGGACGCACATCCAGATTCGGACAGCGCTTCCCGGCGAACTCCTCGAGCTCGCCAATCGTCATCGAGCCATCCATCCGCTCCAGCACCCCGTGGTGTCTGGCCGGAAACCGGCACGCCACGTGCCACGCGTCCACCAGTGGCAAGCGCCACTTCGCGCACTCCATTCGGAACTCGTCCAGCTTCGGCCGCTCCGGCACATCCTCCGCGATCCTCAGCGGTTCGATCCTCGCCTTGAGCGTGCCGTCCTGAATCGCAATGACCACCTGCCGCAAGGCCTCGCGCTGGTCGCGAAACGACAGGTCCGCCACCAATTCCCACACGGGAATGCACCCGCGGTTGTTTTTAAGAATCGTTAAAATATGGTCGCCTAGTCCTGGTGGAGAGTCAGTTGGGAAGCGGAACCCGACGCTCATGTCCATCAGCTCCTTGAGGTTCACCTGCGAATTGACCGGCCTTTCCTTGCGGCACAAAATCACCGATCGAAACTCCCTCGCGAGCTCCCGATCCGCCGCCGTCTGTAGCGCCAGCGGGTTGTTCGCCAATGGGGCGAGCTGCTCCACGGTGGTTTCCGGAAGCCCCTGCGGCAGGTTCCCGCCCGGCTCCGAATCACCCAGCCACCTGAAGCCGGTGCCATCCGCCGCCTTGACGAAATTCTCCAGCGTCCACGGCTCGTTGATCGGCGCGAAATCATCGAACGGCAGGATCTCCCGCCCCTTGGCAAGCATGTCGTTGGCGATCAACTCTTCCTCGGATCCGGCCTCAACCACCGTCTTCAGGATCTCCAGCGCCCTCACCTCGTTCTCCGCACCGGCCTCCATGATCGCCCGCACCTTCTCAATCACCGGCATCCGCTTTTCCCACCCGGCCCACGAGTTGAAACTCACCGTCACCAGGCCGTCCTCCGCCAGCGAGTG
This sequence comes from Verrucomicrobiota bacterium JB025, assembly GCA_030673875.1. GTDB lineage: Bacteria > Verrucomicrobiota > Verrucomicrobiia > Verrucomicrobiales > Akkermansiaceae > Luteolibacter. The sequence goes on from JAUTCT010000166.1 coordinate 29,638, forward strand.
GGCGCAGATCGCGAAGATCGCCGCCTTCACATCATCCGCCACCCATGAAAACAACCCGTGCGCGATGATGTAGTCGAACTGCTCGTTGCCCGCGTCAAACTCACGGATGTCGGCTTCGCGAAACTCGCAGTTGCCCAGCCCCGCCGCTCCCGCCAAATCCCGTGCCAGGGAAACCGCCCGGCCGCTGAAATCCACCCCGAGAAACCGGCTCCGCGGCCAGCGCTGCGCCAGCGGAATCAGATTGTGCCCGGACCCGCAGCCCAACTCCAGAATCCTCGCACCCGATGGAGGCCGCACGCCAAGGCCCGCCAGACGCGCGGCAACCGCCGTCACCGCCGGATCGCTGGACGGATGACTCATCGCCGGATAGTCCCGGCTTTCGTAGAGTTGTCTCAGGGGATCGTCCATACGCCTCCCTCTCAGGAAATCCGCCGAAGTGCAAGATGTTCCCAACACTCCCTGTCGGAGTAGCGGGAAAACCGGTCCGTGTATCCCGCCAGACGCCGGCGCGTCGCCACCTTGTCCCCCGCCACCAGCACCTCGTTCATCGCCTTCGGGGACCGCACGGAGCGGAGCTCCGCAAACCCGCGCCCCATTTCCCTGCGAACCCGCGATTGCGTCGTCCGGTGGCCCGGTCCGAGCACCAGGTTCACCGCCAGAACCCCTCCGGGTTCCAGCGCCTTGCGATACAACCCAAGCACCGCCTCGTCCGGCACCTTCGGCCGATAGACATCAAGATCCCCTGCCAGATAGATATCATCAATCACCACGTCGAATTTCCGCCGGTTCTCCTCCAGCCATCCGTAGCCGTCGCAGATCTCGACCTCCACCCCCAGCTCGTCCAAGCCCATGTGCTGCCGGGAAACCTCGACAATCTCCTCGTCGATGTCCACCGCCGTCAGCCGGCAGTCCGGCAGCAGGTGCCGCAGCGTCCGGAAGGACGTTCCACCCGCCAGACCGAGCATCAGCACCGAGTCCGGCCGCTCCTTTTCTCCCAGCAGCGCCGAGGCGGCGATCATGTCCCACGCCAACCCCGTCAGATACCTTTCCCGGTGAAACCACGCGTGCACCGCGCCCGCCACCCGGAACTCCACTTCATCATCCGACTTCCAGACCTCAAGAGTCTGATACCTGGTCCGGACGATTTCGTGGAGCCTCATCAGTATTCTTCCTCCTCCATCGAATCGTTCATCCCGGGCACCGGCGGGATCACGTCCTCGCGGCTCAGAAGGCGCTCGAGGTCCAGATCCGCCAGCAAATCCACCGCCGTCCCCACCACGATCGCCACATACGGCGTGATCCGGTCCAGCTCCGCAATCGCGCAATGCACCATCGACGCCACGATGTCCCCGTCATACTTCTCCTTGTCGAACAAGTTCGTGATCCGGAACACCAGCATCCCGCGGTCGATGTCGTATTCGAAACCGCCGAGCGTCAGCGCCTTGTTCGCCCGGTTCAGCAGCTCCAGCACCGCGTGCAGGTGCCCGCGGTCGACCGCCACCGGTGACTCGCCCACCACGCTCAGCGCGTTGAGCTGCGGGTGCGCCTGCGCGACCAGTTCGACGCGCGTGTGATGCGCCTCGAACCCAGCCCTCAACACATCCCGGTCCTCGACCAGCTCACAATGCCAGCCGTTTTGTCCGAAAACCTCCTCTACACTCAATATCTGCCGTGAATGCGGTCGCATGCCTTGAGATTGCACGCCACCACCCGCCGCCGACAACACATTTCAGCATCAACCCGCTCACTCCCCGGAATCCCCGTCATCCCGGTAGGGATAATACCTGTCGCCCTTCCGGATCGCCTCCACCGCGCACGCCTTTTCCTCCTTCGTCGAGCGCAGGCGCGCCACATTGAACCGGTCCATCTCCGACCTCGGCTCCTCGGAGTTCGTCTGGTCCTCCCGCGGCCGTTGTTTCAGCAGCTCGCCCGCCTCCCGGATGTATGCCAGGGCCAGCGCACGCGCCTCCTCGTCGCCGATCCGCTCCAGCGCCGGACTCAGCTCGGGCCGGGTGAAATTGATCAGGTGACCGTGCTCCAGCATGTGTTGTTTCGCCTTCTGCCCCTGAGCCAGATCGCCGATGACCATGTGGTATTTCCTCAGCCCGTCCTCCAGCGCCAGCATCGGATTACGGCCCGGATAGTAGGAGGCGTACGGCCCGTAATACACCGCGTTCGCATCGATCCAGCTGGTGATCCTCTGCATTGCCTCGTCCGGCAGCTCCACGTCATGATGCCCCTCCTTCAACACCCGCACCAGCTTGCTGCGGTGCGACCCCCACGCATACGCCGCAAACACCCCCGGAGGGCCGTCGCCCGCGAAGTTCACCATCTTCTCCTCCGGCCCCGAATACCGCGGCCCGGACTTCGACATCAGATCCATGTAGGAAACGTTGAACGGATAACTCAAATCACCCGCCAGATTCAGCACCTCGCCCGCCGGCTCGCCATAGTCGTGGCAGGAAACGCAGTGGCGGTCGAAGACCGGCTGCACGTCCGTCAGGTAGTTGAGGGTCTTCGCCTCATCCACGCTCGGCGTGTCCAGCCACGGCTCGATCTCGCTCGGCGGACGCCGCGTCGCCAGCGGCACCCGGTTCGTCGCCTGCGGCACGGTCACCCGGTTTTCGTGGCAGCCGACACACCCCTGCGTCTCGCCCGGCCGCACGATGGTGCCGGACCGCATCGCCTGCACCATCTGCTTGTCCCCGTCCAGCGCGTGGATCTGCACGAAGCGGTCGGCCGGCACCTTGAAATACGCCGAACCGTCGCTTTCCACCGGCACGTCGCCGAGGATCCGCTTGTTGTTGGTCAGGTTCCAGTTCATCGCCGTCACCTGCTGCGCGTCCACGCCCCAGCCGAAGCGCTCGTCATACGTCTGGCGCGGCGGTGCCTCGATCAACCGCAGCCACTTGATCACTCCGCGTTTCACCTCCTCCATCTCGTCGCCGTCGCCCAGATGGACGTCGTTCACGTAGAGCGTTCCGTGGTCCTTCGAGTAGTCCACCGAATCCGGGATCACCCGCGGCGTCTTGCGCGGTGCGAGCGGGACCGCCCCGTATCCGCCCAGTTGCTCGTCGCCGGGTTCATACATCACGATCTCGTTGCCGAACACGTCCGCCAGCATCACCGCCATCCGCACCGGTTCCCGCTCGGGGTTCCTGTGCGGCGCGATCCTCCCGCCGATCGCCTTGGACACCACAAAGAAACTGCCGCCGCCGTCGCCCTGTTCCAGATCATGCACCGGATACGGATCCTCGTAGCGCGTCGCAAGCTTCCTGAAGTTGTCGATCGCCCCGCGGTGCTTCAGATCCCGGTTGTAATCGTCGTCGTCCGGGCTGATCAACTCGCGCCCCTCCTCCGGCCAGATGTGCAGCACCGGCTCCGGCCCCTCCAGCCCCCGCGAACGGTCCACCACCACCATCGCACCCCACGGCAGGTCGTGGCACGCACCGTAAATGCACAGCACCTTGTCGGTTCCCGGGATCACCCGCGCGTCGAGCATCGAGCCGGGACTCCACGCGTTGTTTCCCATGTAGAGCGCGTGCAGCGTTCCGTCCGGGTTGCTCGTCCACAGCCCCAGCGAGGGCCCGAAATGCCGGTCGACATACTCCCACCGGCTGTAGAGCAGGCGCCCGTCGGGCATCACGCTCGAGTGGAAATCCGACAGCCCGTTGCCGCTGATCTGTTCGATGTTCGCGCCGTCCGCCTCCATCCGGAAGATGTTCTGGGAAATGTGCCGGTTGCACTGGCAGAACTTCGGATCCCTCGTCGAACTGAACGCGATCCTGCCGTCCGGCAGATACACCGGATCCACATCCGACACCATCGGGCCGAACGTCAGCTGCCGCAGGTTGCCGCCGTCCGCATCCATCTCATACAGGTGGTAATCGTCGTCCTTGTTCGCCCGCATGCTGAACAGCACGCGCTTGCCGTCGTAGCTCACGTCCGCGTCCCGCAGCATCCCCTCGGCCTGCTCCGCCAGCACCTTCCGGCGCTCGACCTTGCCGCCCCCGCCGATGGAGATCACCTCCAACCGCGACCCGGCACTGCCCCAGTTCCCGAGCCCTCCGCTCGCACCATGCAGGTCGCCGTTTTGAAACAAGGTGTTCATCGGCCCGTGGTTTCCCCAATACTGGTCACGCACCTCCACCAGCCAGTCGTATCCCGCCACGTGCGGATGGGCCAGCAGCGCCTCCCGCTGCAGTTCCCGGTATTCCTCGGAATCCGCGTCGGAGATGCCCTCCAGCCGCTTCAGGTATGCCGCCCCACCCGGATAGTCCGCGCCGTGCGTCTCCGTGAGAAAGACGATCGCCTTCCGCAGGGACTCCACGGTGTTCATCTCATCGGCGGCCTTCGCCCCGAACGCCACGCCGGACGTCAGCAGCGTCAGCAAAAGGATTCCCGTCTTCTTCATGCTTGTCATAGGTTTGCGGTGGTTCCGCCTGGTGAAAACTTCCAAAGCTCCGCGTTTCCACGCGTGGGCCATTCTCATCGGTTAGAGCGACATCAGATACTCCTCGAGGTCATCCAGTTCCGTCGCGCTCAGCCCCTTCGTCTTCTCGTAAATGTCGCCGTGCGACTCGGTCGTCAGCACATCCCGCACCGTCGCCGCACTTCCATCGTGCAGATACGGAGCCGTCCTCCACAGCTCGATCAACGACGGCGTGTCCACCAGCTTGCCCACGTCCACCCCCGTCAGCGTGCCCACCTTGTGCCCGTCCTGGTCCGTCATCAACTCGCCCTCGTGGCACCGCGTGCAGTCCAGCGTCTCAAACCACCCCCGCCCGCGCTCCGCGGACTCGCTCAGCCTGCCATCCACCAGCCTCGGACTCGGCAGCGGCCGCAGTGACCTCAAATACGCGTCGATCGCCTCGGCGTCCTCCTCCGGCCGCACCGCAAACTGAATGTGCCGGATCCCCGCGCGCACGCTCACCTCCGCATTCGCCCGCGCTCCCAGCCACGTCGTCGGTGCCGTCCGGTGCGTGTAGAGCATGCTCTTCACGTTCTTCGGGTTGCCGATCCCGTCGTTGAGCAAATCCCAGTTCAACGCATCCACCCGCGCATCCGGGTGGCACGTCGAGCAGCTCAGCCATTGCTGGAAACACAGGCTGCCATCATGGAAATACAGCTCCCCCCTGCGTTCCGCGCTCATCTCCATTCCCGGATTCAACTCCAACACCCGGTTCTCGCCTCCGCGCCGCTCCCGGTCCGTCAGATCCACTTCCTCCAGCGTGTCGGAGAAATACCCCGCCACCCAGGCCTTGCCGCCCTCCACCCGGATCGCGCGCGGCCCCTTCAGTGCCAGCGGCACCCGTTTCCGCAAGCCGGTGAGATACGTCAGGTCGTTGTGCGGCGGCGGGTCATCCACTCCACCGCCTCCCTCGACCTTCGCCAGCAGTCCGGGCAGATCGATCAGCCCCAGTTCGTGGCTGCCGGCCGCGGAGACCACCAGCGTCCCCCCGTCATCGGAAAACCCGATCGCCCACGGATTCGCAAACCCCAGATTCAAGTCGTCCAGCAAAACCGTGCCCAGCAGCTTGCCGTCCCCGGTCCGGATGATCGCCAGCGCGTTCGTCGCCACCCAGCCCCGGTCAAGCTGGGTCGTCGGCACCTGATAGCGTGCCAGCACGTGCGTCACGAACACATGCCTGCCGTCCGGCGACACCCGGATCCCCCGCACGCCGACCGCGCCATTCACCAGCGGAACCTTCGTCACCTCCCAAGTCTCCGTATCGACCACCGACACCGCCGCCGCCACGTAGTCCGCGTCCGCCCGTCCCCGCGGCAGCAGATTGGCCACGTAGAGCTTCCGCCCGTCCTTCGAGACATCCGCCGCAAACGGCTCGCGGATCACCGCCACCCGCTTCACCAGCTCACCGCTCTCCACATCAATCACCGCCACCGAGTCATCGAACCTCTCGCACACGAAAAGCCGCTTCCCGTCCGGCGACAACACCGGAGACGTCGGACTGTGCCCCGTTGCAATCTCGCCCGCCAGCTCGCCGCTGCCCCCGTCCACCACCCACACCCGGCCCTCCGGACCACCGCCCGTCACAAACAACCGCTTCCCGTCCGCCGTCACCGCCGTGCCGGTCAGCTCGGCGGGAAAGCCGATCCTCCCCACCACGTTCAATCCGTCCTTCCCGACAAACATCAGCTCCCTGCCGGTGCCCGCCGTCACCACCATCCGGTCCGTTGCGCCCAGTCCGTCCACATCCACCGGCGAGGCATGGCTTTCGGCCGCGCAACGATCTCCGGCGCACCCGGCACCGGCCATCAACAGGGAAACAATCAGTCCTTTCAAATCCATATCGCTGGGTCCCGGCCCCGCCCCGGCATCTGCCAGCAGGTATCGGCCACGTCCACTACGCAGGCATCCCCCGCGGTGTTACAACAAATTGACCCCGCCGCCCGCTCAACCCAGCCGCCCGTCGAGACCGTCGAGAAACTCCGGCGAGCACCCCTTCAGGTAGAACCACCCGTTCTCGTGGCGTTTCACCCGCAGCGGATTCGCCCGCATCGCCACCAGAAGACCGGCCACCACCATCACGCTGCACACCACGGCCGCCGCCACCAGCAGGTCCGGATCGGGCACGTTCATGAGTGCCGCGAAGATTCCCGCCACCCCGGTCAGAACCAGCGTCGTCGCCCCGAGTTGGCGGCCGAGGATCCGGCGCCTCGTCCGGCGGCTCATGCTGTACGTCAGCCGGACTTTCTTCTGCACGAACACGTGAACCAGCAACATCACGAACACGTGAACCAGGATCAGCAGATAGATCCATTGCGGCACCCAGATGAAGCGCTTCCTCTTCCTCCACGAACCGACGCCGGTTGGCTCATTGCTCAGCAGACAAACATCCGGCAGCACCGCCCCGTCCCGCACCACAAGAAATTCCCCCTGCCGCCAATAATCGCCGGCCGGAACCGGGCTGAGCTCATCAACCAGGTCCGGAGGAGCATATGGGTTTTCAGCCTCGGACGGCATGCGCAGGGTTCTATCACACGTCCGCAGCCGCCGCGACCCCGAATCACCACCCGCATCCGGATTTCGATCTAACGACAGGATAACAGGGGCCTGTCAATCCATTTGCGCCCGCTCCTGAAAACCCTGCTCCGCAGCGCCGCAAACCACGCCACCACGGTGATTCCGCGCAATTCCAGTCCAACCTCCTCCGCTTTCACGTAGGACGTAACCCGCCCGACTCCTGTTATGTTTCCTCAATGCTATCCAATGTCACTTCCGCCGCCGTCGCGTCGGCGCTCCCGTTAGTCGGCTTTATTGCCTGGACGGGCTGGTTCGTCCGGTGCCGCGCCGCCGGAAGCCGCCGGCCTTTCGAGCAAATGCCCCGCCCCGCCGGGTGGTCGCTGCAGACCCGCAGCGAAGCCATCCTGCTCGAGATCACCATCCTCTCGATCATGGCCGTCACCTTCGGCTTCCTCTTCTGGGTGCTCGGCATGAACGAGGCACCCGCGCGCTCCACCCTCACCCTAACCGGCCTCATCACCAGCGGCGGATTTTTCATCATGGCCGCCACCAAACTCAAGTGCATGGCAAACCACAACCTCGGACTGCGTGGCGAACAGATCACCGGCCAATACCTTGACCGCCTCTCCTCCACCAGTGTCCACGTCTTCCATGACCTCGAAGTCCGCGAACCGGGCTGCAAACCATGGAACATCGACCACATCGTCGTCACTCCGGAAGCCGTCTACGCCATCGAAACCAAGGCCCGCCGCAAGCCGCTCACCCGCACCCGCTCCGGCCAGAACAACCACGAAATCATCTACGACGGCAAGCGACTCACTTTCCCGGCACCCATGGGCAGCGAAACCCATGGCATCGACCAGGCCCGCGCGAGCGCCAAATGGCTCTCCGCAACCCTCAGCGCCCACCTCGGCGAAAGCATCCCCGTGAAACCCATCCTCGTCTTTCCCGGGTGGTGGATCGAGGCCATCGGCAAAGGCCCCGTCACCGTGCTCAACCCGAAACGCCTCAGTTCCCTGATGCGGAATCCAAAACCGCTCATCCCCAAACGGCTTCAGTCGGCCATCGCCCACCACCTTTACGAACGCACCCGCATCGACCTCAGCGCGTGAGAACCTCCGGTCGTTTCCCCGCCGGCGATCCGAACCACCCGCCCGGGCGGACACATCCCTCCTACTCGATCAACCGGAACGTCAGCGGATAGCGATACGGCTCACCTTCACCCGCCTTGATGGATGCGATGATCGTGAAGACGATCTCCCCCACCACGAGCGCGAACAAGCCGGGAATGCCAATCAACGCCCCGATCACCGTCAGGATCAGCCCGAAACACACAATGGCGTAAACAAACAACGAGATCTGGAAGTTCAACGCCTCCTTCGCCTGCGCCGCCGCAAACGGCATCTCATCCTTCTTCACCAGCCACACAATCAGCGGACCGACAAACCCCGGAATCCCGATAAACGAACTCAGCGAGGAAACGTGCGCCAGCAGCGCCCAGTTGCGCTCCTCCTTTTGCTCCGCGCTCACATGCGCAACCTGCGCCGGCGCAATCTGACCACCCGCAGCCGTCCCGGGCGCTCCCGGCACTTTTCCCTCGTTCGGATCATTCATGCACCGACCATGCCCCAAATCCGCACCGCGGAGAATTACAAAAAGCCACCAATTCCATAGCCACCACCGCCGCGTCACCACCCACCCGCACAAAAAAAAAGAGCGGCGACCCCGCAAAGGACCACCGCTCATTGATAATTATCTCGGGAAAGCGCTTCAGTAGCGGCCACCGCCACCGCGGTTTTCACGCGGTCTGGCTTCGTTCACCTTGATGTTGCGGCCTGCTTGATTGGTTCCGTCAAGCGCATCAATTGCAGCGTTCATCTCATCTTTGGTGCCCATGGTCACAAAGGCAAACCCACGCGGACGACCGGTTTCGCGGTCGCTCGGGAGATGCACGTCCGTCACTGTTCCAAATTCGGAAAAGAGAGCTTCCAAGTCTTGCTGATTCGTATCAAACGACAGGTTTCCTACATACATTTTCATCGTATTAAAACCGGTTCGCGAAGGCCGCGCAAATAATTTTCTGTAAAAGTGGCTGATGACTTTTTCTGAAGGTGGTGGTTTTGGTTTCTTTGGTTGGTTTTTTTGCTAGCTGAGGGTGAGGTAGGTTTTGCCGGTTTCCCAGGTTTCGGAGATCTCAATGA
>JAUTCT010000167.1 GCA_030673875.1 Verrucomicrobiota bacterium JB025
CTTCGGAGATGACTGTGAAGATGTCGATTGCTGGAAGTGTGTTAGCGATTTTGGACATGAGGTGAGATTATTCGATTCAGGTACTGGAGCAACAAGGATCGTCCGTGGTTCGGTGTTTCGGGAATTTCTTCGCGAACGTCAGAGTGGAGGCACCGCCATCCGGGGGCGAGGCCACGATACGCAAAGGAGGTTCAAATCAATGAAAAAACCCAACAGGGAGCGGGATGGCGGTTGCTCTCCCACGGCTTGTTCGCTTAAATTTTTTCGATGAACGCGCGACCGATGAACCAACAGGTATTAACAATCAAATACAACATCGACACTCCAGTGCCGTTGGCGGATTTCGTGGCAAGTCTGGACTCACTACAGAAACTCCACGGAAACGGACACTTGCAACTGTGCGTGAAGGAAATTCGGAAAGGCTCCTACATCTTCGACCTCATGAACCAGATTCCTGACGCTCTGATTGCGGTGATGCCAACGCTAATTGAGCAAACGGACAATCTGACAAAGTTCGCTTCCAATGTGGCAAAACTTCTAAACTTCTTCAAAAGTGGAGAAAAGGAGCAGGACTCAAAGCCTCCGACACGGCAAGAAGCCATTGCTGCACATGATATTGTGCTCCCACTCACAGTGGATAACCATTCGTCGCTCGAAATTCATGGAGTGAATGGGACGGTGAATATCTACAACTACACCGAAGCGAATGCGATCCAGAACTCTGCTAGGCGCTATATCGGAGAACTGGACAGGACCACTGGCGACATCAAGCAGAACGTCAGTCTCCAATGGAAGACGTTGTCCGATAAAGACGGGGCAGGAAATAAATCGATCATCCCAGAAATCCACTCAAGGACTGTGGCGACACGATTCGCAACGGAAGCAATCCACCAGGCAATGGTGAGAAAGGTTGAATACCCATTCGAGCACTTATGGGAGGTCAACGTCCATGTCGATTGGCATGGGGAGATCCCGAAACGATATACAATTGTCGAGGTCGTGGAAGACCTTGGCGAAGTTTGATAGCGAACGTCCAAGCTCAGGCGACCCGGCCCGAAACCGAAGAATCACCATGAAACCCAAACGAGAAAATTTTGAACTTTTACCGGGTCGCCTGCAGCGGCTTGTTAGCGTTCGATTGTTCCGATCGCAGACCATGAAAGAAGAAATCAACATCGAACTACTGGATGAAGACAAATTGCACTTCATAAAGGAGCAGGTCGAACAAAACCAACGGTTCCACATAGACTGCTCTGATGCATTACGAGAACAGGTAAACCGTGTGCTCGCATCAATCCTTGTGTCGTCCTCCGCATTGATCGGATTCGGCGCAACTCACCTACCCCAGAACACCGCAATTGCGGGTGGGGCGCTAGCAATGGGCCTGCACCTCTGTGTCGTCGGAGGCTACCTAGCCAACAAGGGGATGCAGGCTCACGATGTCCAAGCGATGGGCAATGAACCAGATTCTCTCTTGAGGAACGAATATCTGGAATACCCGGCTGTCGCTCTAATAGCAGGAGAACTTCGAGCCAAACAAACGGAGATCCTTATTCAGAAGAACAGAAACTCTCAACGTGGGCTCACTCTCAATAGGTCAATCAAGGGCGCGCTGATGTCGCCCGTAACCTTCCTAATCTCGTTCCTGACTATTTGGGCTGTGGTGGCGGCGTGCCACCAGTCCGCGTCCCTGGACCAGGCCGTGGAGGACGTGGTGTCGATGGTTTTGATGCGTTGTCTGGCATGAGAATTCTTTACGCTAACAGTGTATTCTGTCACAGGAGAGTGATACCCTTTTGGAAGCAGGACAAGTCGTTTCTGCGGTGAGGGTCTGAATTCTGTTGGAGATCAACAGCCTGTGACTTTGGTTGATTGATGAGGAATATCCGGTAGAGGGGAATGTTCCATAGGAATGACAAAAGTGAACACCTGGTTCAGGTATCTGAGAGTTTTGGATACCCGGATGGTTGGGTTAGACGAAACTGACGGATTTCCCTTGGCGTTACAGGATGGACGTGCGAACAGTGGAAATATGAACAGCACGACAATTCATGCCAAGAGGAGTCGTCCGGCTTTCAACTGGCGGGAGGATTTGGCGGCATCGCGGAATCTGTCCTCGAACCAAATTCAGGCTTTTGGGTTTGTGGTGGGATGGTTCGAGAGTTGGCGGGTGCGGATGGCTCTGCAGCCGGGCCGGGGCAGTGCGCGGGAGTTTTGGAAGGTCTGTGTGCTGGCGAAGCAGCGAGAAGACTGGCAACTGACCCAGTGGGCGGAGGGAATGCGCTGGTATCTCCAGTGGTTTGAGATCTGTAGGGAGAATGGAGGCGACGGGAAGTCGGTTCCGGAGCGATTGAGAGCCGCGGTGTATTCCGCTGGGGCGCGGCGGGGGCTGAGCAATGAGACGCGCAAGAGCTATGCCGGGTGGTTGGTGCGGTTCGGCGAGTGGGCGGGCAGCGCCCGGCGGGTGCTGGACCAAGAGGCGGCCCGTGAGTGGCTCACGGAGTTGGTAGCGAGTGGGAAGCGGTCGTTCTCCACCCAGAAGCAGGCGCTCAACGCGCTGGTGTTTTTCTATAAAGACGTGTGTGGCTATGAAGAGGTGGAACTGCGGGTGAAGTTCCGCAAGCCGAAGCCGAGGGAGCCGGTGATTCTGGAAATCGAGGAGGTGATGGCGGTGATCGAGAAACTGGAGCCAAAGTACCAGACGATGGCCAGTCTGCAATATGGGGCGGGACTCCGATTGGCGGAACTGAGCCGCCTGCGGATCAAGGATGTGGATCTGAAGCGAGGTGTGCTGACCGTCCACCAAGGAAAGGGCGACCGGGACCGCACTACCGTAATTCCGAAATGCTTAACTCAAACTCTGGAGGAGCAGGTGGCGTATTCACGGCAACTCTGGGAGCAGGATCGGGACAACCAGGTGCCCGGGGTTTCGCTGTTGGGCATGGAGTTGAAGTTTCCGAAGTCCGGCACGAAATGGACTTGGCATTGGTTGTTCCCAGCGGCAGAGCTTTCCACGGATCCGGCAAGTGGTATCCGGCGGCGGCATCATATTCTCGGCAAGGTTTACGGTGCGGCGTTTCGGCGAGCTGCGGAGGAAGCGGTGCCAGCCAAGCGGGTGACTACCCATGCGTTCCGACACGCCTTTGCGACACATTTCCTGGAGGGAGGGGCGGATATACGAACGCTTCAGGAGCTACTGGGCCATGCGGACGTAAAGACCACCCAAATCTACGCCCATGCGGCGGAAATTGGGAATGACAATGGAATACGGAGCCCGATGGACAAGGTTTCTTTCCCGAAAGGTTTGCAGAATGGAGAGGAAAGCCAAGAAGTCCCCTGTTTGCGAAATTTCCCGGATCTGCCCAATGGCAGATCTTGCACTGGGGGCGCTGCCGCCCTTGGTCAGTTCGGCAAGAGGCTCCCGAAAACCAATGGTGGAGGTGTTCACTTTTCTCAGTGACATCATCAGGCTGGACAGGGTTTGTCACTCACGAAAGCGGCCCAAAACCGGAACAAGGTGCTGATGGACCGGTGGGTTTTGCAGGCGGAATATTTGCTTGGCTGTTTATTTGTATACCCTCAACCAGTGGGACGAGATCCTCACTTACGGGCACATCCGGCAACCCAACACCCGCCGCGGCAGATATTGGTGCTGTTGATTGGTGCGGCTTCGCCGAGGAAAGGCAAGTGCCGCCGTTCCGGCCGCAGCGCCATCAATACCCAATGCTTCGTTGCTCCTCGATCGTGAATGACTATTCACTTCCCCGTCGCGCCTTGTCTTGAATTTGAATGCTTGTGCGTCGCCGGATGCCGGGATGCCGGATTGCGCCCTGACGGAGTTGCTCGGGCACGCGGATGTGGAGACGACGCGGATTCACGCACACGCGGCGGAAATCGGGAGCGCAACCGGGGTGCGCAGTCCGCTGGATCGACCGGGAAAGGATTGGGAGGAGAAAAACAGGGGGAGCTTGGATTCCGAACGAGTGAGCGGACCCCGGTTGATGAGACCGAGGAGATCGGACGATTGAACGAGCATTGGCCAGCCTCGGAAGGCACAATTCTCGGACTTGAGATGGGCCGAATGGCCGATGGCTGGCTGATTCGCAGGGATCGGTTCGTCTGGAGATGGAGGGATGGTGCGTAGTGGACCGGGAGAGGAGATCGGGAAGTTTCGGCACGAGGCGGAGAGGGACTATTCTCAGCACTTGGCCGTTCTCAGCTACCGGGAGCGGCGTAACGGGCGGCGGGAACGGACCGTGATGCCCGAGGAGTTGGCTTGATGGCCGTGCGAATAGCGTAATGAACTTGATTTCACCTCATTTTCCATCAGGCACGCTGCCGCCGACGGTCGCATCGGAGGCAGTGCCCGAAAACCGCAGGGGTTAGAATTCATTTACGAAGTTCTCTATCTAGCGGAGTTGGTGATGTCAGTCAAAAAGTGATGTCATCTGCTGCATTTCCGGGCACATCCGGCTTGATCGAATCATCAGGCGGCGGGAGCGGATGCTTGAGGGGGATCGTGACAGTTGAAGGCTGCCATGTCGCTCGAAAATTGATTCCCTCAAGTGCGGCCCTGAGTTTTAGACAGATGGACACGGGGTAAATGCTCATATTGGCGTTGTCGGGGGACGAAATATTCGATCCCTTGGCTGAGGTCCCGTGTTTAACCTACTGGGATGCGATGTTTTGATGTTCATAATTCGAGACTTCGTGAAAGGGCCTGAATTTCGGCTTCTCAAATAAGACGAAGATGTGATTTCATGAGTGGAGTTCCGGCAACAGGAAGGGACATCACCACATGAACACGGCGCCGAGCCGTTTTGGCGTGTGGATTGGCCGCCGCAGTGCGCACGCGACGTCTCCGCTGCAGCACCGGCGGAGAGTTGCCGCCCATCAGAAAGCCATCGCGATGCAAAAGCTCCGTCATCACCACATTCTTGACCGCGCCACGCGTTTTTTGACCTGCTGGCGGAAGCTGGCACCGGACGCCACCTTTGGCGGGCTTAGGCCGTCTGATCTCGAGAACGAGCATGCGCTGGCAAAGAAGGCACGAGAGGATGTCCTTGCTGCTGAGACCGCACTGCGAGCCTGCCGCCACGCCCGCAGGCAGGCAGACCGACGCCTCGCCCGGTTTCTGATTCGCTTTGCGAACGGGGTCCGAGGACATGCCGATTACGGTGTGAACAGCGTATTTTATCATGCACTCGGATTCGTCACAGCGGACCGGAACCGCAGCGGCAGACCGCGGGGAAAACGCAAAAGGAAGCCTCCGAGCGGGTCGGAATAAGCGCAACTGCGATGATCCCGGCGGGCATGGGCTTTGGGGCACATCCGACAAACCAACAAGCGACGCGGCAGATGTTGTTTCTGTAGATTGGTGCGGATTCGCCGAGAAAGGGTGAGTGCCGCCGTTCCGGGGCAGCATTTTCAAACCCAATGCTTCGTTGCTCCCCGGTTGTGAATGGCTATTCACTTCCGCGTCACACCTTGCCTTGCCTTGAATTTGAATGCTTGCGTCGCCAGACACCGGGTTGCCGGATACGACGCCCTTTAGACCTGGCGATAACCATCCCCGTCGCACCGGCCGGTTTGAGCCGGGAAAGGTCACATGCCGTAGATGAGGGCTTTCGCCGTCCGCCATGGCGGATCCGGTTCGGCGTTTCAGGATGAGAGGGCGAGCCTGGATCGTGTCAAATCCGGGCGGGACTCCCTCCCCTTGCCGGCCCCGGACTGAGCCACGGCAGCCAAGCCACTGCAATGTGATGCGGGTATGAAACCGGTGGAATCAGCGGCTGTGAGCCATCGGACGATGCGGCTCGACGCCATTCTGTGGATGGCAGGCTCACTGGTCGCGGCCGTTTCAGCGAGCCCGGAATGCCAATCCATTGAAACATTGAGGATTGGAGTGGTGGCTCAACCCGGGATCGAACCAGGGACACGCGGATTTTCAATCCGCTGCTCTACCAACTGAGCTATTGAGCCTTACCACTGTGCCCTCGCGGGCGGGCGCAAAGTAAGAGCTGCAACACGCATTTTGACAACCGGAAAATCTCAGTTTTTTGCGATTTTTCCGCGGGCACGCGCATCCTCCGTCACTTCACGAAAACCTCACGCGCTTTGGCGCCGTCTCCGGGCCCGACAATGCCGCGCTGCTCGAGAATATCGACCATGCGCGCCGCCCGCGTGTATCCCAAGCGCAGCTTGCGCTGCAGCAGCGAGGTGCTGGCCTTCTGCTCCATCCGCACGACCTCGATGCAGCGGGCGATCATTTCCTCGTCTGCCTCGGAAATCTCATCCTCGTCGTCTCCGCCACCATTCTCGATGGTTGCCTGGATATCGGTCTCAAACTGGGGTTCGCCCTGTTCGGCGCAGTGATCGATCAAGCGCTCGACCTCATCGTCATTCACGAAGGCTCCTTGTGCGCGTTCGAGTTTCGCGGATCCCGGCGGCAGGTAGAGCATGTCGCCCTTGCCGACGAGTTTTTCGGCTCCCTTGGTATCCAGGATCACCCGGGAATCCAGTTGGGAGGAGACTTGGAACGCGATGCGGCACGGAATATTCGCCTTGATGATACCGGTGACCACATCCGCCCGCGGTGTCTGGGTGGCGATGATGAGGTGGATACCCGCGGCCCGGGCCTTCTGGGCGATGCGGGCAATGCACATCTCCACATCCGCCGGAGCCGTCTGCATGAGGTCCGCCAGTTCGTCGATCAACACCACGATGTACGGGAAGCGGTCCGGCGGGTCTTCGTCGTATAGGTCCGGTTCGTCTTCCAGGGTGGCTTCCGGTCCCAGATCGCCGGACTCGAGGGCGGCCGCGATTTCCTCGATTTCCTCCTCGTCCACCGGGGGCTCGGGTTCGGGTTCTTTTTCGGGTTCCGGTTCCTCCTTTTCCGGCCGCGGCCGGTTGTTGAATCCATCGAAGTTCCTGACGCCGGCCTTGGCGAAAATCCGGTAGCGTTTTTCCATTTCGTTGACCACCCACTTCAGGGCGGCCACGGTTTTTTTCGGATCGGTCACGACCGGCACCACCAGATGGGGCAGGCGGTTGTACATCTGCATCTCCACGACCTTCGGGTCCACCATGATGAAGCGCAGTTCGTCCGGACCGAATTTGAACAGCATGGAGGCGATGATCGAGTTGATGCACACCGATTTCCCCGATCCGGTCGCGCCGGCGACCAGCAAGTGGGGCATCGCCGCCAAATCGCCGATCACCGTGCGTCCATAGACATCCTTGCCGAGCGCGAGCGGGATTTTTTTCTTCGCAGAGCGAAACTCCGGGTCATGCACCAACTCGTGCAGCGGCACCGCGACCTTCTCCGAGTTCGCGATTTCGATCCCCACCGTGTCCTTGCCGGGGATCGGCGCCAGGATGTTGATCCGTTCCGCACACGTTGCGCGCGCCAGATCCGGCTCAAGCTGGGAAATGCGCGAGACCCTCAGCCCCACGCTCGGGTAGATTTCGTAGCGGGTGATGGTCGGTCCGCGGGTGATGTCGCCGGCCGTCACGCTGATGCCGAATGCCTCCAGGGTATTGATGATCGTCGCCTGCTTGGCCAGCAACTCCTCCCGATCCGCTTCCGGGGCATCGCCGGGTTTGGCAGCATCCAGCAAGTCGAATCCCGGCAGATCGTAGTCTTCGAATCCGGTGACGGAGAGGAACTGGTGTTCCGGTTTCTTGCGCTCGAAGGGTTTCATGCCGGGCGCGACCTGCTCGTTGGAGCGGCGCTGGGAGGCATCGATAATCTGCGGCGCCGGAGTTTCCTTCAGCGGCAGCACGCCCTGCGGATCCGCGCTTTCCTTCACTTTCTTTTCCGCCGCTTTGGCAGCCTCGCGTTCCCTCCGGCGTTCCTCGCGCTGCCGTTCCCGCTCCTCCTTGACCATGCCCTCCTTTTCTTTCGCAAGGGCGGCTTCGCTGCGGCCCTCCTTCCAGTCCGCAATCCAATCCCGGCCCAACGCGTAGCAGTTCCGGACAAACCGGACCGGGTGCTGGCCGGTCAGCCAAATCAGCGCGACCACATACACCGCCCCCATGACAATCATCGTCCCGACCTGGCCGATCAAGCCGACCAGCACAAACCCTCCCACCCCAGAGCCGATCACTCCGCCCGGACCAATTTTCGGCACGCATCGTTCGGCCCAGTCCATGAAAAAGTAATCCGCCGCCGCCAGCCATGACGCGCCGGCGACCAAGATCACAGTGAATCCCAACATCGCCCGCGGCCAAATCGGCTTGTCAAACGCCAGCTTCACCACCCCAAACCACAAACAACCCACCGGGATCAAAAATCCCGCCGCTCCGAACAAGAGGATCTGAAAAAACCCCAGCAAGCCGCCCACCGGGCCAATCAGATTCTCGCCGGCCTCGCCGGACTTTCCCGCAAATGCCTCGAATATCCCCCACCGGGGCAAATCCGCCGGACTGTATTTCACCAGCGACAGCAACAGCAACAAGCCACCCGTCAGCCAAAGAATTCCGCAAATTTCATTGGACCAGCGCGATGGCTGGGCAACCTCGCCCCGCTTGTTGTTTGCTTTTCGTGCCATGCTAGGATTACCCGCACAGCATCCCCCCACTCGCCTCCCGGGGCAAGGTTGTTTTCCTACCTGAATAATCAGGAAATCCTCACAAGTTCACCGTTTCGGCGATGGATCGGCCAATCCCACGAGTGTGCCAGAGATGCCGACGGCTGAGCACGATCCGAATCGCCGCGCGCACGGGCACTCATTTCACCAGCCAGCGGCCCGCGGTCGCATCCGGCGCCGAATTTCCGCGCCACCTGCCGTCCGGGATGGGGAATCACCCCTCGAGACACGCGGTGCCATACAGCGTGAATCCGGTGGTGTCCTCGATCCGGACATCGATCAGTTCGCCGGCCAGTCGGTCTGCGTCGCCATCGAAGATCACGATTCGGTTCTGCTGTGTCCGGCCGCTCAAGCGGGCCGCGTTATTCTTCGATGGCCCCTCGCAGAGCACCTGCTGGACGGTTCCGACGAGCGCTTGGTTCTTTGCCTTCGTGATCCGGTTCACCACCTCCAGCAGGCGCTGGTTGCGCTCTTCCTTCACCGATTCCTCCAGCTGTCCGTCCATCTCCGCCGCGGGCGTGTTGCGCCGTTTCGAATACCGGAAAACAAATGCCGTATCAAACTGCAGCCGCTCCACCACATCGACGGTCGCCTGGAAGTCCTCTTCGGTTTCCCCGGGGAACCCGACGATGATGTCGGTGCCCAGCGCCAGATCCGGACGCGCGACCTTCATTTTCTCGCAAATCTCGATGAATCGTTCGGACTTGTACGGCCGCCGCATTGCCTTCAGAATCCGGTCCGACCCGCTCTGCATCGGGAAATGAATGTGCGAGCAGAGCTTCGGCAGATACGTGAACGCCTTGATCAGATCATCGCGGTAGCCAATCGGATGCGGAGAGGTGAAACGAATCCGCTTCAGCCCCTCAACCTCGTGGACCGCCTCGAGCAACTGCACGAATGGCGACTTTCCATCCTCAATGGAAAACTCGGTGCGCCCATACAAATTCACAATCTGCCCGAGCAAGGTCACCTCCCTCACCCCTTCACCGACCAGGCGTTTCACCTCTTCCACCACCTCGGGAATCGGCCTCGCCCGCTCCTGGCCACGGGTGTCCGGCACAATGCAGAATGTGCAGCGCATGTTGCAGCCCTGCATGATCGAGACAAATGCCGACGCCTCGCGCGCCTTTGCCATGTGGTCGCGGATCGTGTTTTGCGACCCCTCCTCCTCGGCGATGTCGCACACCGTGGTCCCGCGCAGCGAGTGCGATGGATCGTCCATCCGCTGCTCGAGGCGCTTCTTCAGGATGCCGTCCACATACTCGTAGACCTTGTGATACTTCTGGGTCCCCACCACCACGTCCAGACTCGGCACCGCCTTGAAGAGCTCCTCGCCGCGGCTCTGCGCCATGCAGCCCATGAAGCCATAGACCACATGCCTCCGGTCACGCTGCTGGCTCATCACAATGCCCATCTTGCCGAGCGCCTTCTGCTCCGCCTGGTCCCTCACCGAACAGGTGTTGATCAACACCGCGTCCGCTTCGTTTTCATCTCCGGTCACCGTGTAGCCACCCTCGGTGAACATGCGCAACACCTGCTCGGAGTCGCGCTCGTTCATCTGGCAGCCGTATGTCCTGACATATACCTTGGGCATCGTGCATCAATGGGCCGGAATCCGAAAAATCAATCACCCGGTGCGCTCACGCCCCAAGGACCAGGCGCTCGTCATTGTCCAGCTTCGCCGTGAGTTCCGGCCAGCCACCCGGCACCTGCATGTTGAAACAATGGAGGTAAACCGTGAACATCTTCGGATCAAAAATATCCACGAGGCGGTCCACCGTCGCGTTCAGTTTTTCCGGATCCAAGCCCTTCGGCAGATCGCCAACCACCGAGCCCTTGCCATCGTGCGGGATCCCCAAACCATCACAGAACATGCCCAGCATCGACTGCTGACCCGCCATCAAATACGCCTGCAGCAACTGCTCGCCGATCGAATCACAGGCCGTGATCTTCAGCGTCTTGTGAATCCATTCGTATTGCTCGGTGACCGGCTTTTTCTGGATGAAAACCGGGCGCAACTTGCGTTTGCTGGCCAGCGTGGCCACAGCCGACTTGTAGACGTTCCGGTCATTGTCGCGGAACCAGTCCAGCATTTCCTTAACAACGGCGGGATCGACTTGAGTGTAGAGTTCGTGAGCTTTCACAGGCGGTTTGATTGAAGGGGCGCGAAATGAACACAGCCACACCCACCATGGCAAGGCCAGAGAATCACCGGGTGCCAATCACTCACACCCGATACGCGTCGCGAAACCTCAACTCCGGATCCAAAGCCGGCTCCGGATGGCACAAGCGGTCCACCAAATCATCCCAAATCTCCTGCCCCTGCAGGATCTCCACCTCGATCCGCAGGAAAAACACCGGCACATCAATCGACCGCGGCCTCGGAAAACGCACCGCGTCCTTCTCCGTCGTCACGATCCACTCCATATCCCGCTCCACGCAGCGCTGCATGAACTTCTCCACATCCTTGCGGTCAAACCGATGATGGTCGGCAAACCGCCTGCGAATCTCCACCCGCGCACCCAGTTTCTTCAGTGACCCCTCGAACGCCTCCGGCACCGCGATCGCACTGATCGCGCCCACCCATTTCCCCTTCAGCTCCTCCAGCGGCAAGCGCTCACCGGTAAACACATTCTCCAGATGGATCGGACCGTGCGTGCACTCCACGATATCCGCCGTCTGGTTGTATTTCCGGATCCTCTTGATCAACTCAGCGTTCGACTTCCCGTTGCACTTCGTCAGCAGAATGTAGCTCGCCCGGCGCAAATTCTTCGGCGGCTCCCGCAGCGTGCCCCGCGGCAGCAGGGCCTCCGTCCCAAACGGCGCCCCGGAGTCCACCAACACCACGTCAATCCCGTGCGCCAAATCCAAATACTGCATCCCATCGTCGAGCAACAGAATGTCCGCCCCCAGCTGTGAAATCGCAAATCGCCCGCCCTTCACCCGATTCTTGTCCACCACCACCGACACCCCATCCAGGTTTTTCGCCAGCATGAACGGCTCGTCCCCCGCATACTTCGAGCCCAGCAACAACTCGCTCCCGGTCGACACCACCTTCGGCATCCGCTCCTCATCGACCTCCCCGCCGCTGACATCCTTCCACCTCTGCGGCCTCTCCAGCCGCGCGCTCTTGTAGCCCCGCGAAAGGATAGACACCTTGCGCCCCCGGTCACGCAGCGACTTCGCCAGCAGCTCGACCACCGGCGTCTTGCCGGTGCCCCCAACCGTGATGTTGCCGATCGCCACCACCCGCGTGCACAAGTGATGCTGCGGACGCCAGCCGCTCCGGTATCGCCACAACCGCAACTGGACCACACACCGGAAGCCCCCCGAGAGAGCCCTCATCAGGAAACGCATCATCGTCGCTCGGAAGCCCTTGGCGCGACCAAAAATCACGTCCGCCCCCCAGCGTTCGAGCTCCTCGATCTGCTGCTTCATTCGGTGGCACACAGTGAACCTCCGCATCTCTTCCGATCAAGCGCCAAACCACGAATCGCCGAATAAACCCTCTGAGTTTCGATGTTCCTCTTCCCACCCGCCAGTCCTTGTGATACCCCAACGCATGTTTCGTTACGGGAAGCTTGCCCGACAGGCGGTTTCCGCGATGAGCTATCTCGCGGAAAGACATGGAGAAAACACACCGTGGATCTCATCCTCGGAAATCGGGAGGGAACGCAAAATCCCCATCTCACTGGCTGCCAAACTCCTCAGCCAGATGGCAACCGCCGGCCTCGCCATTGGCGCAACCGGCCCCGGCGGGGGATACCGACTCGCCAAGCCGCCAGAACAAATCACCCTCTCGGACATCGTCCGGATCTTCGAGCGTGAAACCAACGAAGGCCCGTGCCCGTTCGGCCCGGGATGGTGCGGTGTCGGCGAACCCTGCCCGCTGCACAACGAGTTCGTCAAACTCCAGCAACACGGCCACCAGTTCCTCGACAACACCACACTCGCCGTCTTCAAGGATGCGGCATCCGGCTGAATCCCGCAGTCCGGCGGCTGATCCCCGCCGGCCGACCGACCGGCCAACATGGAGCCCGGCGGACCGCCGCCAACAAGCTCGTTAGAGCGGCAAATCGTAGCTCCGGCCGCCAACCCCCTCGAACCACCGGATGTATGCCAGGTTCACCATCGCGTATCCGCCCGGTGTCGGATAGTTGCCGGTGAAATACCAGTCACCGCACTCACCCTTGATCGACGCGTGGAGGTCCTCGATCGTCTGGAAGATCACCTCGACCTCGCCACACCATTCGGTTTCCTCCGGATACACCATGCGGCTGACCTCGGCGGATATCTCCTCCGCGGTGAACGCATCATAGACCTGCTTGACCCGGTTGACCCGCTCTCTCGACGGCTTCTGCAGCTCGGCCCGGCAATCCTCGTAAATCTGATCGAGCACCGCCTGGTTGCCCGCCCGCCGGTGCAGCGCAACCGCCGCCTGGAAGGCGATGAACTTGCCCAGCTCCGACATGTCGATCCCGTAACAATCCGGATACCGGATCTGCGGCGCGGTCGAACACACCACGATCTTCGCCGGCTTCGTCCGCGCGAGAATCTTGAGAATCGACTTCTTGAGCGTCGTCCCGCGCACGATCGAATCATCCAGCGCCACCAGATTGTCGCCGGGTTTCACCGCTCCATAGGTGATGTCATAGACGTGGGAAACCAACTGATTCCTCCCTTTTTCCTGGGAAATGAAGGTCCGCATCTTGATGTCCTTGTTCGCGATCTTCTCCCCAATCGGCCAGTTGCGCAAAATCAGGCTGTCGACCACATCAGCGGTCAACTCGCCCTCCTCCGCCGCCTTGAGGATCTCCGAACGCACCTGCTGGCGGCGATACATCCGCAGCCCGTCCATCAGCCCTTGATACGCAATCTCAGCGGTATTCGGAATGAATGAAAACACCGTCTTGTCCAGCGCCCCGTCGATCGACTCCACCACCTGGGAAACCAGTGCCGCGCCCATCGCCTTGCGCTCCCGGTAAATCTGCGGATCGTTGCCGCGGGAAAAATAAATCTTCTCAAACGAGCACGGCGTGAAACTCGCACCCGTCTCGCAAAACCGCGTCTCGGACAGGGTGCCGTCGGCCTTGATCGAAATCAATCCGCCCGGCTCCACCTGCTTCACCTTGTCCGCATCCTGCTCGAACACCGTCATCAACGGCACCCGCTCGGACGAGAACGCAATCACCTCGTCCGTGACCAGCATGTGGCAGGGCCGGATGCCGTGCGGATCACGCATCACAAACATGTCGCCATTTCCCACCACCCCACAAATCGCATATCCGCCGTCCCACTCTTTCGCCGCGCCGCTCACCAGGCGCGGAACGTCCAGCGCCTCCGAAATCCTGCCGGGAATGATCGCCCCGGACACCCCCCGATCCCGCAACTCACGATACAGGTCCGTGTGCTCCTCATCCAGATGGTAGCCGATCTCCTCCAGCACCGTCTGCGTGTCCGTCCCGAACACCGGATGCTGCCCGCGGTTGATCAACACCTCGTTCAACTCCGCCGCATTGGTCATGTTGAAGTTCCCCAACACCATCAGCGTCCGCGTCGGCCAGTTGCTGCGCCGCAAATACGGATGGCACGCGCCTTCGTCAAACTCCCCACTCGTCCCGTAACGCAGATGCCCCACCAGGATTTCCCCGCCGAACTCAAAGTTCCGCTTCACGCTCGCCGGATCGGACGGATCCACCCGCCCCTTGCGCGCCATCTTGTGAAATCGCTTCAGCTCCTTGCGGAAAATCTCCGCCAACGCATCCTTCGCAATACTCCGCCGGCGCTGCACATACGGCAGCCCGATCGGCATGTCCAACTTCACACAACCGATCCCCGTGCCGTCCTGACCCCGGTTGTGCTGCTTCTCCATCAGCAAAAACAACTTGTTCAGCCCCCACAGACTGGTCCCGTAACGATCGTAATAGTAGGCCAGTGGCTTGCGGAGCCGCACCGCTGCGATCCCGCACTCGTGTTTGAGGAAATCACTCATGCTTGTCGAATTCGGAGATTAGTTGGAATGCTCACTCGCCTGTCACCTTCACGCGAACACCCTCTTCCGCGACCATCCGCCCGATCACAAACCCACCTGGCCCCGCGGCCAGCGCCGCATCCACATCAGCCTCCGCGACGATCGCCACCCAGCCGACACCCATGTTGAACGCCTGGAAGCGGTTCTCCGGATCCACATGCGCAAGCAGCTTCTCCACCCCCGGCATCTCCCATTTAGGAATCTCCAGATCCGTCCCCATCCCCCGGAACAAACGCTCCAGATTCTCCGGCAGGCCGCCACCCGTAATGTGCGCCATCGCCTTCGCCCTCACCCCGGCGGCTCGCAAGCCACCCGTCACATCGTGGTAAAGTCGCGTCGGCTTCAGCCAGGCATGCAGCTCCTCGTCGGAAACCTCACCCGGAAATTCCTTCAGGACCCTCCTCACCAACGACCAGCCGTTCGCGTGAATGCTGTCGGATGCATAGCCCACCACCACGTCGCCCACCTCAATCGTCGTCGGATCAATCAGCTCCGGCTTCTCCGCCGCGCCAATGCAGAACCCGGACAACTCCACCACATCCTCAGGCACGATCCCCGGCATCTCCGCCGTCTCACCGCCCGCCAAAATGCAGTCACAGGCCTCCAAATAATCCGCCATCCCCGCAATCAACCGCGTGATCTTCTCCTCATCCAGCGCCGCGATCCCCACGTAATCCAGAAACAACAGCGGATCACCACCCGTCGTCAGAATGTCGTTCACGCTCATCGCCACCAGATCCTTGCCCGCCGTCTCCAGCAAATCGTGCTCCAACAACAGCTCAAGCTTCGTCCCGACCCCGTCGCAACCCGTCACAATCACCGGCTCCTTGTAGTCGCTCAAATCGTAACACGCCGCGAACAACCCGAAAGCCCCCCACAGTTGCCGCTTTTGCTGCGTTCTCCGTACGTGCGACTTGATGTCGCCCACCAAAGCGGCCGCGCGCTGCGTGTCCACCCCTGCTTGTTGGTAAGTCAGTTTGCCCGCCATGTTCCCGTGCCGCGTTCTACATGCCAGCCCTCCCCAGTCACTAAGAAAATTCCCTCTTTCTGCCAAATCAGCGCATTTTCCCCAAAATCCCCATTTATTCCAAAAATTACGAATATCCTGATTTTCAAGAAGGCCAAAATTAAAAAGAATGACACCGAAACCCTGAAAACGTTCAAAAAAATATTGCCAATAATTGAAGATTTTACTAATTCACAGACAGCTCAGCTGAGCAGACATTAAAGAAATCTTGATTTTTTAAGATTTACCCCCTACAACCACAGGCAATCGCATCTTTCTCATGAGCGCCAACGTCCCATCCATCCATCTCGACTCCGGTCTGGAAATTGGCTACGGCAACCCTCTCGCCCGCTTTGGCGAAAAGGTGGAACTCACCGGCGGCACCCACTTCCTGCTCGCCAGAAACGGCCGCGGCAAAACCACCCTGCTCCGCACCCTCGCCGGCAGCCTCAAACCCGTCGGCGGCAGTTTCAAGATCAACGGCTTCCTCCAATACCTCCCGGAGGATCTCCGCTTCGACCCGGAAACCACGCCGAAAATGATCTTCCGCACCATGCTTCCCGGCGGCCGCCTCAAGCAGGCGCTCGAACTCGCCGGCCAAATCGAACTCGACGTCGCCAAGCCCTACGGCCGCCTCTCCACCGGCAACCGCCGCAAGACCGCCCTCATCATGGCGGAATTCTCCGTCCGCAAGGACAGCGGCAACATCCTCCTGCTCGACGAGCCCTTCAGCGGCCTCGACGCCTTTGCCCGCCAGGCATTCGAGGAAATCTGGAAACACTCCGCGGACAACGTGCTCCGGCTCGTCAGTTGCCACCCGGACTACGACTCCATGGAGATGCCCAGCGCACTGCTCATCGAGGGCCACAACGCCCGCCACCTCAACCAACAAGGACAAACCTGGAACTCCCTCAAGTCCCTGATGAACTGAGACACCCGCCATGAGACTCTACCGACTCACCACCGCAACGATTTTCCAGCGCAAGGCCTGGGCCATCTGCACCCTTGCCGTGATCGGAATGCCCTTCGCCCTCCCGCTGCTCTCCAGCGCCACCGAAAACCCGGTGCTGGTGCAACCCGCCCGCATCCTCGCCGGCTGGAATACCCTCTGGGTCTGCACCCTCTTCTGGGGACTCCTCACCGCCGCCCGCGAAGGCGAATCCAATGCCAAATCCGGCATCGGTGAATACTTCGCCACCACCGGCGTCTCCCCCACCCGCCAACTCCTCGAGATCTGGCTCGCCGTCTTCACCTTCATCGCCCCCCTCGCGGTCATCACCGCCCTCATCTGCCAGTTCGCCGCCACCCCCGCGGATCCCCTCGAACGCGCCATGTGGTGGACCCTCAACTTCCAATACACCGCGCTCTTCCTGCTCGTCACCGCGCCGCTCCTCGCACTCGCCACCGCGCTGGCATCCCGTTTCGGCGGCATCACCGGATTCACCGTCACCCTCCTCATCGCCCTCTACGGCCTCTATGGCGTCGGCTACTTGGACAACATGCTCAAAATCGAGGAAAACCCGGTCATCCAGAGCCTCCTGCTCTGCTCGCCCCAATACCGCTTCGCCGACCTCACCCAGCGCCTCTACTACAAAGACGGCGCACTCCCCAGCGGGGCCTTCACCACCATGCTCGTCTACTTCGCCGGCATCCTCGCCGTCTACGCCGGCCTCTCCCGCATCTGCTTCCGCACCAAGCTCACCTCCTGATCCACCCTTTCAGCATTTCAGCATTTCAGCTTTTCAAAAATCCCCCTCCCATGTCCCGCCTTCCATCCATCGCCATCACCTCCGGCCTCATCGGCTGCGGAGTGCTCGCATGGGCACTCGCCGGACGCCCCCTCACGGCAAACAAAAACCTCGCCGTCCCGCTCAACCCCATGGGCATCAACGGCAGCCCCTACGGACAAGTCTTCGCCATGGCCCTCCAGGGCCCCATCAGCAACGAATTCCACCTCGGCGTCGTCGGCACCTCCGGCTGCAACTGCGGCGACCCCAGCCACGACCACGGCGACCACTCCTGCCCCGTGCATGACGCCACCACGGAATCCACCACGGCGGACAACTCACCCACCGGACGCATGAAACACCTCATCGCGACCATGGCCAAAGCCAACAAGGAGCGCACCAACCCCAAGCCGCCCAGCAAGGCCCAGAAGCTCTACCTCAGCCGCCAGGCAGAGGAAAAACTCCGCTTCGCCTACCGTCTCGACCCATCCCACTACGCCAACTACGCCGCGCTCCATCTCTTCCTCGTCGAAAACCTCGGAAAACACTCGGATATCGCCACCCGCTACGCAGCCAAACTCGGCGATGAGACCATCCAATACTGCCTCAAGCAAAAATCCGACCCCCGCCCCTCCCTGACCGCCGCGGCAGCATGCACCCACATGCTCCAGATCATGTTCGAGGACCAGAAATCCGCCGAACCAAGATTCGATGCCGCCATCATGCGCCAGTATCTCGATTTGCTCGACTATTGCATCGCACACTACGTCACCATCGCCAAACAGTGGGACCAAAACGGCAACTGGGAACTGCTTTCGCCCATGCGCATCCAGGAATGCGACGACCGCCTCACCTTCATCACCCGGATCCGCGAAGCCTGCGAAAAAACCATCATCCGTATCGAAAACGGAAGCTCCTCCAGCGCGGAATCATCCACCGTCGGAAACTCCCCCACCATCCACCGGAATTCCTAACACCCATGTCCGGCCTTCCGTCAAATCTCGCACCCCCGCCACTCCCCGGCGCATCCCCGGCAGTTGGCGCCACCCGTTTCGCCCCCGGCATGACCGGAATGGAACTGCTCGGCATCATCTTCAAGGTCTGCGCCGAACTCGGCGTCTCCGACATCCAGATGCGCGCCGATCGCCCGGTGTACATCCACACCAACAAGGGCATGGAGAAACTCGAGTTCCTCGGGATTCTCACCCCCGCCCACATGGATCAAATCCTCAAGGCGCTCATCACCAACCGCGAAAGCGGCAGCCACGGCTTCGGCGTCTCGGACTCGGTCGAACAACGCGCCGAAGAAAAAATCCGCATCGCCATCGAGGAGTTCGCCAAAACCCGGGTCTCCGACTTCTCATGCGGCGGCATCCCCATCGGCGATAACGGCCAACTCTCCGGCCGCCTCCGCATCCAGGCCCACCTCAGCTCCTCCGGACTCGGCGTCACCTGCCGCATCCTCAACGACTTCATCCCCGAACTCGAATCCCTCGGAATCGACCCGGATACCACCGACACCCTCCGCCAGGGCATCCTCAAGCGCGCCGGCCTCTGCCTCGTCACCGGCCCCACCGGCTCGGGAAAATCCACCACCCTCGCCTCGCTCATCGACTGGGCCCGCCGCAACCATCCCAAACACATCGTCACCGTCGAGGACCCCATCGAATACGAATACCCCGACGACATGGACGATCCGGAATACCCCGGCCACCGCGTCCCCTCTCCCAGCATCGTCACCCAGCAGGAAGTCGGCCGCGACCTCCACTCCTTCCGCCAGGGGCTCAAGGACGTGCTCCGCAAGGCCCCGCACATCATCCTGCTCGGTGAGATCCGCGACCGCGAAACCATGGAAACCTGCATGGAGGCCGCCCAGACCGGCCACCTCGTGCTTTCCACCCTCCACACCACCGGTGCCGTCAAAACCATCGGCCGGATCCTCGAGCTCTACCCAAAGGAAAACCACGAGTCCATCCTCTCCCGCCTCGCGGAAATCCTCATCTTCGTCCACTCCCAGGGACTCCTCACCGGCGTCCACCGCCGCGTCCTCACCTACGAATTCCTCCAAAACAACGATGACGCGGTCTCATCCGCCATCGCCAACTACGACGGCGGCGCCCGCTCGCTCGAAGACGTCATCCGCCGCGCCGGAAACATCGAATGGGACGCCAACCTCCGCCACCTCCTCAACAACGGACTCATCACCCCGGAAACCTACATCAACAACCGGATGAACAAAACCGACGATGATGTCCAATAATCCACATGATCACGTAATGGATTTTTGAAATTTTTTGGTTAATTATCCCGAACAACATCAGCCACCACTCATCCAGCCCGAAAAAACCACAACCTCCTGAGCCCCAAAAGCCTACACGATCACGTAATAGCACAGCTGGAAATTTTTGTTAATAATTCAAACCATCAACCGCAGGCACCCCGCCAGCCACTTCCCCACCAACCACCCCCCACCAACACATAACAATTTCGAGACCGTCACCCGAACCAAAGGATCCCTAACTCCCGAACCTCGAGTGACTTTCTCCAACCGACAAAACACAACAACACACCCGAAAAATAAAATAGAAAACAAACACACTATGAAACTGAACAACACCCACAACGTGAAGAGCAAAGCCGGCATGACCCTCCTCGAGCTGACGGTCGTCATCCTCGTCCTGCTTTCCCTGATCTCGATCCTCTTCGTCGGTGCCCGTGCATGGAAGAAAGGTTCCGACCGCTCCGCCAACATCATGAACCTCCGCAACGCACAGCAAGCAGTCCGCGGTCACGCCAACATGTATGGGCTGAACGACGGAGAAGCTTGCGTCTCGGCAACTATCTTCGGAACCAATGGCGATGGAGATGGAGCTTACCTTCCGTTCCCCAACGGTCCGCGGTCTGAAATCACTTACACAGCTGGCACTGTGGTTCCCACCATCGGCGTCCTCTGGCTTACTGCTGACTACGATACCCTCACTGAAGCCGATTACGCGCCTGAGGCTGAGATGATCGCAAGTTGGTAATCCAACAAGACGAGATCTGCTAGATCACGTCAAAATATTTCCACGGCCCGCCTGCCTCCGGCGGGCGGGCCGTCTTTCCTTCCTTCCCCAGCCCCCGTCCCGCCCCTGGAGTCCCCCGTCCGTCATGCACCCTCTCACCCCACAGTCCCTTGGCCACTTTCCAACATCCGGCATCCCTCAATGCCCTTCAACAATTCGGACAAGCCTGTTCGATCCTGCGCAACACCACCCGGGCGTCTAATCCGGCATGGTACCAGGAAGCGCTCGACCTCGGCTTCCAGCTCCATATCCGCCCGGACGGCCCGGACACCACCACGCTCTACTACCTCCGCGACAGGAACCAGTGGTTCCCCGGTCCCACGCTCAACGCGGACATCCTCGAGGAGCCGGTCAAAACCGAAACCTTCATCTCGGAGGCCCTCAACTACGCTCGCTCCCAAGGCGCCACCTCGCTCGGCGTCATCCTCCACGTCGCGGACGAGTTCGCCACCACCGAACTCAAACCGGAGTTCGACAACCCCGCCGCCCTCCAGGAACTCCGCGATGCCGCCATCAATGACCCGGCATCCATCCTTGAGGACTCCTCCATCCAGGCGGACCTCTCCAGCTGGCGCGTCCTCCCCTACCCGGCCGCCGGCTCGGAAGTCATCGGCACCACGATCACCGTCACCCACGCCCTCTCCCCGCTGCTCGACGCCTTCCGCAACACTGCGGACGCCTCCAATTTCCCGATCGTCACCCACGCGCTGAGCGCTCCACTCGTCGCCCTCAGCGGCCTCGACCGCGCACTCAAGCCGACCGCGGGGAAACCCTTCGTCGTCATCCTCCAATACCCCTGGTTCACCGCGCTCGCCTTCTTCAACGAGCACGCCGACCTGCGCCTGATCCGCACCCTCCAGCACCGCGGCGTCCGCCGCCCCACCAACTTCCGCAACGCGCTCTCCACCACCAGCGCATCGCTCGAATTCGTCGACCCGGACCTCTTCATCGTCCCGCTCGGCCAGGATGTCGACACCACCATGGAGGCCAACCTCCGGATCACCTTCACCTCGTCTCGAGTCGAAGTCCTCACCATCCCGCACGACGAGGAAATCCCCGCCTGGTGCATCGAACCGTTCATCTCCGTCAATCCGGAACCCGCTCCTCCCACCACCCAAAGCCTCACCTTCACCACCCTCCGCGAAGACAAATGGGCCTTCCAGGATTTCCTCCCCGTTCCGCGGGAAGTCGCCGAAATCCATCCCAACCGGTCGGAGATGAAGCTCCTCCGGCTCCTCCGCCTCGGCCGCGTCGCAGTGGTCGTCGCCACCCTGCTCTGCATCGTCTGGTTAGCCGTCGGCATCATCGGCATCATCAGCAAGCCCGAGTGGGGATTCGATCCCTCGCAAGCCTCCACCTCCAAAACCCGTCTCTCCACCCTCTCGGCAGAACGCAAGAAGGTCGACCACTGGAACAACCTGCTCGCCGACCGCTCCAAAGCCTGGGTCAACATGGAGTTCCTCAACCGCATGTTCCCCGAAAACCGCGGCATGCTCATCAAGGACTTCTCCCATACCGCGAAACCCGATAGCACCGCCGGTCAACAAACCGTCGGATTGGTCAAGGAATGGAAAATCACCGGCTTCGCCCGTGACGAGGCTCTCGAATACCTCAACAACCTCAACACCCGCGACGGCATCAACGCCCACTTCAGCAAAATCGCCCGCGTCACCGGCAACTCCGCCTTCAACCCGAACCTCGGCAACCGCACCATCTCCGTCAACGTCCGCACCCAGGAAAACTCCCAGTTCAAACCGATCCCCTACGAGGAAGTCAACAACTCAGACTCCTCCACCTACCCGTTCTCGTTCAGCCTCTCCATCACCCAGCGATTCGAATCCACCGACCCCATGGCGATCGAGGTCACCAAAGTCCCCTGAACCATGAACCTCTACCGACAGTCCATCATCCTCTTCGGAATCGTCCTCCCGATCCTCGGCGCGGCCCTCGTCGTCGGCGCCTTCTCGTTGCTCAAATCCAAAATGGAGACCTCCTTCGAAAATAAAATGGGCGCATACAAGACCTTCGAACAGGAACGCCTCGCCAGCCTCGAAATCGAAGCCGATATCGCCCGCCAGCGCAAACACTTCGAACGCTGGGACCGCCAACTCTCGGAAGAATCCGCCGCCACCGTCGGCAAGAACCTGCGCGAAATCTACAGTCACCTTCCCTCCAAGGAAATCCAGCAAACCGCATTCGAACGCCCTAACGGATCCGCCGGATTCGGCCAGGCTTCCGCCCAGGACTCGTCGCAAATCCGCATCGCCCTCCGCGGAACCTACCGCACCCTCCAGCGTGCCTTTCTCGAACTGGAAACCCGCATGCCGCAACTCCAACTGCAGGAACTCCGCATCGACCCCAGCACCACCCAGTCATCCCTCCTCAATTTTCAAGTCACCTACACCGCCTGGAAGCACTAATCGCCGTCATGAAAACAGCCACCACCACCACGTTCAAGACCGCCGACCGCCTCGCGCTGCCGGCACTTGCCATGTTCTGGCTGCTCCCCTCCATCAGCCCGGCCCAAACCGCCGGAAACTTCCAGCCTGACCTCCCGCTCGCCTCACAAGCCACCCCTGCAACCCGGGAAATCGAAGCCGATGCCGAACCGGTCGCGTCTCCTCCGGACGTCCCGGATACCCCCAATGACACCCCGTCGCGTTACGTCAGCGAGGCCGACCTCGACGCATACGTCAAGACCGTCGCCGCAAACTTCGGCATCAACAAACAAATCATCGACTCCTTCGGCCAATACCAGGACCCCACCAAGCGCCCCGTCATCAAGCCAAAGCCCACCAAAACGAGCAAACGCTACCAACCGGTCAAAAAGACCCCCTTCTCGCAGATCGTCCGCTACATCAAGGTCACCACCGTCATGCCCGGCGAAAAACGCTTCCTCGTCGGCACCCGTTCGATGAAACTCGGCGACCGCTTCCCCATCCAGTTCCGCGGCCGCAACATCAACGTGGAAGTCGCCGGAGTCGACTCCACTCGCGTCCGCTTCCGCAACGTCGAAACCGGCGAAACCGGTGACATCAATCTCAACCTGCTCCCCACCGGCATGACCCCGGGCAACGGTGGAATCACGGCCCCCGGAATGGTTCCGGACAACTCCAACGCCCCACTCCGGATCGAATCGTCAGCACTCTAACAAAAACCCACCCCGCCACTTCCCTTATCGCAACCAATCCCTACCATGAAAACAGCCACAATCCCAGCCATCGCAACCATTCTCGCACTCTGTGGCCAACTCCTCGCGCAGAACCCGGCGGACACCTTCATCGAACCCGTCGCATCCGCAGCCGGCGAACACCTGCCGGACCTCCCCAACAATCTCGACTCGATCCCGGACTCGATCCCGTCCGCCCACCTCGCGCCAGACTCGATCCCCGCCCCGCCCGACATGAGCGGTCCGGGCGGACTCCCCGCCGACGGCGGACTACCTCCCGGTGACCTGCCTCCGGCCGACGAACTCGTGGCCGCCGAAGCCGGACCGGACGCCGAAGCCGATGGAACCTTCGCTCCTCTCGAACAACAAAAACAGGAAATGCAGGCATCCGAAGAGGGCTTCCTCATCAAGGACGCCAGCCTCAACGACATCTTCCAGTTCCTCGCCAAATCCGCCGGCCGCCAATACTTCCATAACTCGAAAATCGCCGGCCCGGACTACACCGTCACCGGCCACCTCAACGACGGCAACCCGCTCCAGCAAATGGAGGAACTCGCGTTCATGTACGGACTCTCGCTCCACACCAAGGGCAACACCATCTACGCCCTCACCCAGGCCCAGCTCAGCCAACTCCCCAACACCGAGTTCCACTACCAGCTCCGCTACCTCCGCCCCACCGACGTCGAGCAAATCAAGGACCTCATCAAACCGATGCTCAGCCCCGGAACCGGCATCGTCAACTTCGAGCCGAAAACCAACACCATCGTCATCATCGATTCCACCCACCGCATCGAGCAGGCCCGCTCGCTCCTCCACGGCATCGACAAGGCCAAAGGCCAGATCATCGTCGAAACCAAAATCCTCTCGGTCAACAGCAGCGCAGCCGAAAACGTCGGCGTCAACTGGTCGCAGTCGCTCGGCGATGACGGCATCTCGCTCGACGTCGCCCGCGACCTCGGCTCGATCTTCGGCCTGCCCAGCACCGGCACCCTCAGCAACAACCTCGTGCTCAGCCCCGTCGAGGTCAACGGCGTCCTCCGCGCCCTCAACGACGGCGGACTCGCCAACCAGGTCTCCAACCCCACCCTCATCACCGAGGACAACGAACAGGCAACCATCTCCATCATCGACCGCGTCCCGATCATCACCACCACCACCACCCAAAGTTCCGGATCGGATAACCCCACCGTCACCGAGGAAGTCCGCTACAAAATCGACACCGGCGACAAAACCATCGACCAGGACACCGAAAAACACCGCGAAATCGGCATCTCCCTCAACGTCACCCCCACCCTCCTGCCCGACGGCACCGTGCGCATGAAACTCCGCCCGCGCTCGGCCCAAATCACCGAGGAAATCGAAACCTCCACCGGCAACACCTACCCGCGCGTCACCGAGTCCATGGTCGAAACCCTCGCCCGCGTCCCGGACGGATACTCGCTCATCGTCGGCGGCTTCTACGGCGCCACGGAAAGCAAAAACAACACCAAGGTCCCCCTTCTCGGAGACGTCCCCGTCATCAACTTCTTCTTCAAGAGCAAGGACACCAGCAAAGAACAAACCTCGCTCGTTTTCGTGGTCACCCCCACCTCCTACAACCCGTCCATCGCCGCGTCCAACAACCGCGCATACAGCCGCGTCCAGTCAAAAACCGCTCTCGACTGCGAGCACGACTGGGTCGACCCATACAACCCCGGCCCCGCTCACGAACCCAACCTCAAACGCTCGATCCGCGGACTCCAGCCCACCCAGGCACCCTACTACCCTCGCGCCGAAGAAATCACCGCTCCCGGCAGCAGTTCCAGTTCATCAAGTGCCTCCTCGAGCACCAAAACCAAACCCCGTTTCGCCATCGGCGGCCGCCGCTGACACCCACTACTCCGCCCCCCTGACTCATGTCTTCCGCATCCCAAATGGCAACGTCACCCACCGTGCCCGGCCCACCAGCCCCGCCTCCTCTCCCGGATGAGGTGCCAACCCCACCCGGCCTCCGGGACCCGGCCTGGAACCTCGCGGAAACCTGCCTCGAACACACCGCACGCGCCATCGCAGAATCCGGTGCCGCGACAAGCACCGAAATCGCACGCGGCGTCTCGATCGCCCGCGAAGCACACGCCAACGATACCCCGGCCGACCTCATCGACATCATCCCGCGCATCCAGGGGCACGATGAACAACACCTCGGTGCCGTCATCCTCGAACTCAGCGAAAAGGTCGCCCGCACCATCAGCCCCTACCCGCCCCTCATCCCCTTCGCCGGGAAACTCATCGCTCCCTCCGCGTTCTACGAGTCGTTCGACCGCATCCACCGCAGCGCGAGAATCCTCCTCGCACCCGTCATCTTCGCGGAAGACACGGACGCCATCGGCACCGCATCCATCAACCCCATCGCCGCATCCATCCTCGCCCGCGAAATCAGTGGTGCCGTCCTCAAACGCTTCGGCATCGGACCGTTCCTCACCATCGCCCGCATCGACTACGAAAGCTGGACATTCCTCTCCCGCAAACACTTTGAGCTATGATTGAGTTCGACGGCATATCCTTCAACGACCTGATCAGCAGCCGCATCATGAAAGAGCTCGCGGGGCACGATCCCGGCTACGCGGAACTCTCACAGGACCAGGTCGGAAACCGCGTCACCCGCTTCTCCTTCATGGCGGCGATCGCACGCATCAACGGCCTTCCCTTCTTTCCGAAAGTCGCCGAATTCTGCGACGCCAGCCTCCATGGTGCCTGTGATTCCACGGTCATGACCCGCGGATTCTTCGCCCCCCTCTGCATGGCCGGCGAAAACCAGCTCATCGTTGCCATCGCCAACCCATGGAGCCCGCTCCCGGAAGAATACCTCGCCCCGCGCTTCCCGGACTGCGAAATCGTCAAAATCGTCACCCTCGCCACCGAAATCAGCCGCGCGATCGAATCCGTCGCCACCAACAACGGCCCCTCCAGGTCCGACCTCGAAGCCATCGACGTCGAAGACCTCGACGACGGAATCTCGGACTTCGACGTCACCACCGACTACACCGAACCGATGGCGCAACTCGTCGCCACCATCATGGCCGACGCCGTCCGCACCAAGGCATCCGACATCCACTTCAAGGTCGAAAAGGAATCCTTCTACTACGCGTTTCGGATCGACGGCGACATCGGTGCCAAAATCGAAATCCCGATGAAGCTCAAGGACAGGCTCGACGCCTTCCTGCTCAACCTCATGAAACTCCCGACCGAGATCAGGAACACCGCTCCTGGCATCTCCGGCCGCTTCACCATCGCCTACTTCCACCGCCCCATCGATATCCGCTACGAGCGCCATCGCACCTACCGCGGCTACCACGTCACCATGCGTCTGCTCGACAAGAGCAACATCAACGTCACCCTGGGCAAGGGCACCCTCGCCTTCGATGACGCCACCATGTTCGCCCTCAACAAGGTGATGAAAATCCCCGCCGGCATCATCGTCATGTCCGGCCCCACCGGATCCGGCAAGTCCACCACCCTCAACGCCATCCTGCGCGAACTCAACCGCCCGGAAGTCAACATCCTCACCCTCGAAAACCCCGTCGAAGACGAGGTCCCGGGCATCACTCACTGCGACCTCAAGAGCCCCAAGGAGTTCAAGCCCATGATCGCCTCGTTCATGCGCTCCGACCCCGACATCATCCTCATGGGTGAGGTCCGCGACCTCGAGTCCGCCGAACTCGCCATCGAGGCCGCCGTCACCGGCCACAAGGTCCTCACCACCATCCACACCCCGCGCGCATCCCAAATCATCGAACGCTTCGAACAACTCGGCATCGAACGCTGGAAAATCGCCCAAACCCTCAAGGCCGCCTGCGCACAGCGCCTCGTCAAGATGCTCTGCCCCTACTGCAAGGAAGCCACCAACGGCATCGACGAACTCGACCGCAAGACCTTCAGCCTCGACGACTCATGGGCGAACATCCCGCTCTTCACCGCCCGCGCCGGCGGCTGTGGAGAATGCAGGAACTCCGGATACTCGGGCCGGACCGCCATCCTCGAAATCATCCCGATCTCGCCGAAAATCTCGGACATGCTCTCCAAAGGGGAAATCACCCCCTACGAACTCGAAGTCAAAGTCGCCGAGGAAGGCGTCCTGCCCAATCTCCGTAGAAACGGCCTCCGCCTCCTGCGCGATGGTAAAACCGACCTTGCTGCCGTCAGCAAGGTCATCGACATGACCTACACCGATGACTAGCGCAACCGCCACAGCCAAGGCCGGAGCTTCCGCTCCACCGCCCGTCCCGGGCGCAAACCCCGCCAATGACAAGAGGACCCAGAAATTCCTCGATCGTCTGAACAGCGGCAACAAGGTCAAGGAGTTCAGCAAAAAGGAACTGGTCGACATGTTCCGTGGCGTCGGATCCATGCTCCGCGCCCAGATCAACACCGCGGACTCGCTCAAATACTACACCCACGGCCTCCCCAACAAGGCCATGGTCGATGCCCTCACCGCCATCCGCGAAGATATCAACTCCGGCATCAACGTGCATGAGGCATTCCGCCGCACCGGACGCTTCAGCGAGACCATCATCGGCCTCATCCAGGCCGGCTCGGACGCCGGCCAGCTCCACCAAGCGTTCCAATCCCTCTCCGAACGGCTCAAAACCGAACTCCACTTCCAGAAACAGCTCAAAAAGGCCACCGTCACCCCCGGCGTCATCATCTCGGTCCTCCTCGGCGCCTTCATCACCTCACAAGTCAAAATCGTCCCCCAGGTCGAGGAAATGCTCGATGGCGTCGGTGCCAAACCCGACGGCATGACCGCCATCTCCTTCAAAATCTCGCACTTCACCCAAGCCACCTGGCCGATCTTTATCGTTGCGATCATCGCCATCGCCATCACCATTGGGAGTTCCCCCAAGGTCCGCAACTTGATCCTCGGCTTCGCCATGTCGAAATGGCGCCTGCTCCGCCTACTCATCATGAGCACCCGCCAGCTCACCTTCATTGCCACCATCCGCCTCCTACACTCGAACGGAATCAACCTCGCCAAATCCATCCGCGTCTCGGCAAACAGCGTCCGCAATACCCCGTTCTATCAGGAACTCCGCGATGCCGCCGACAAATACGAACACTCCGGCGTGCCGCTCTCCACGGCCTTCGCCAAATACACCTCGGTCGACTCCCAGGTCACCCACATGCTCGCCATCGGTGAGAAATCCGCGTCCATCGACAACCAGCTCGAAATGCTCTGCGAAATGTACGAGGAGGACGCGGAAAACCACATGCAGACCTTCTCCGCCGCGATCGGATTCATCGTCCTGCTGATCGCGGTCTTGCTCATCGCCGCCGTCTTCATCGGCACCTTCCTGCCGATCTTCCTGATGGGGCCCAAGATGATGAACAGTGCCATGTGATTTTCCCATCCGAACTCCCCCAACCTCACCTGCACCATGCAACTCACCCGATTCGATCGCTGGCTCCGCGAAACATTCGTCTACGAGACGCATATCCGCACCCTCAGGCCCCCGGAGTTCATCCCCGCCGGAATCCTCGTGGTCGAACTCCCCGAAACCCCGGGACAACGCTACAACCACCTCTTCATCGCCCGCTCCTCGAAAGCCGCGGATGCCCTCATCCGCCACCTCAAGGAAAGCAGCCAGATGTACAAAACCCAAATCGTCGACCGCAAAACCTGGCTCACCCCCATCGTCGCACCAAAACACAAATCCGTCACCTGGTGGGTCGTCTCCGCCATCGTCTTCTCAATCTCGGCAGTCTTCATCTTCTCTTACCTAAGAAACCTGCTCGCCGACCCCGAACTCCGCCAAAACATCTCCGAAGCACTCCAAATCATCCAGGGGTGATTGGCCCCTCCAATTTCTAGCTTTGTTTGATAGTCAATATCAGTTAACCTACACACCGTCATGAACCTGCACCACCCATCCAATCCCACCAGCCGCGGCCTCACGCTGCTGGAAATGTCGATGGTCATCCTGGTGCTGCTCACTCTCATCCAGATCGGGCTCTTCACATCCGGCAAAATGTCCGAGTGGTCGAAAGGCCGGCAAGCCTCCGAAACCCTGCGGGAAGTCTACTCCGCGCAGCGCATGTTCCTCGCCGACCACCCGACCACCGATGTCTCCGCCATCACCGACGCCAACCTCCTCCCCTATCTTCAGGGAAGCCCCGACGCCCTGCCCACCGTCGAATCGCTGGACGGCACCGAACTGAACATCCTCGTCAACGTCTCTCCCCCCATCATCAACGCTGGATCAGGAGTCGCATACGACCCGTCCGGCGACAACAGTGATTCGCTATGGGACGTCGGAGATTGAGGCCCATCGCCAGCCTGCTCGCCGGCACCACCGTGTTCCTCTTCCTGGCCGTCGTGGCGGGCGCGGGTGAATTCCGCCATGTCGGAGACTTCCTCCTCAAGTCCCACTTCAAACTCACCGGCGGGAAACTCACCCCCATTCCGAT
The DNA here is from genome assembly GCA_030673875.1 of Verrucomicrobiota bacterium JB025. Classification (GTDB taxonomy): domain Bacteria; phylum Verrucomicrobiota; class Verrucomicrobiia; order Verrucomicrobiales; family Akkermansiaceae; genus Luteolibacter. The sequence goes on from JAUTCT010000167.1 coordinate 30,034, forward strand.
GAAACCCATCGCCTTCCGCGTCACCACGGACGGCATCCAGGTCCGCATCTCCGCCGAGGGCGAGGAAGACTCGCACACCACCTTCGAAATCTACCGCTCGGACGGCATCGGCCGCCAGAAGCCCGGCGGCGGACCGCTCGAAATCATTCCCGGCCTGCAGGCCACCAGTCACACCGGCAACGTCCTCAAGCACCTCCGGCTCTCCAGGGAATCCCTCACCATCACCACCTTCCCCGGAGTCTCTGACCAGACCATCGTCAGCCATGCCGTCGCCGCTGTCCCGGTGACCCCCAAACCCACGGCCGCCAAACCCAAACTCCCCCACCAACCATGAAGCCCCTCCCCGTGGAACACGCAGCAACCGGAAAGCAACCGGACGACACCATGCCACCGCAATCGAATCCTCTCTCCGCCCCGAACGCCGGCTACTCGAACGCCAACAACCGCCGCAGCCATTCCAACCCGCTCGACCGCTCCTACCCGTGGCTTCTCGCCGCAAGCACCCTGATCGCCGCAGCCTTCTGCGTCCTCTACCTCACCAAGCCGGTCATCGTGCAATCCGACGGCCATGATGAGCAGACCGGACCGGTCCCCGCCCTGTCACACGGCGACCCCATCGCCAACCCTTCCGCATCCGCCAACCCGCTCATGCCCGGAACATCCCAACTCCCTGGCGAATCCACCCGAACGCAAGCGGCAACCAAACCACTCCGGAACCCGTCCGCCAGCCCGGCGTTCGAGGAAACCAACCTCCGCATCCAGCACGTCCTCGCCGCAGAAACACCAGACGGCCCGGTCGCTCGCATCGATATCGACGTCCCCGTCCTCTACCAAAGCCGCAACCTCCGCTGGAGCTCGGCCGACGTCGCCGAAGCCCGCAGCCTCATGCTCCGCCTCATGGACTATCAGGAAAAATCCCGCAACCTCCGGTCCGAAGGCATCGACCTGCTCACCGAATGGAAGACCCTGGTCAACAAATCCACCCCCGCAACCGCCCTCCGTGCGGACAGCCCGTCCCTGCCCGTCAACCAACAATGGGCCGCCGACTCGCCGCTCCCCGCAACCCTCAACACCGGCGCATCCGTCAAACTCCAACCCGCTGGAAAATGAAATACTCCACGATTCTCACCTGCGTTTCACTCCTCACCCTCGCCGCCGGCCAGGCCCAGAACGTCCAGCTCGCACCCGAGGAAGACCCGGTGCAAAAAGCCATCCGCGAGTTCAACAGCAGGGACACCTCCAAACCCAACGAAGTCGTCGTCGTCATCTCCAGGCCGGAACTCGAATCCCCCGCCCCCGCAGATCACGCCCGGCCAAACGTCGAACCCGCCGTCGGCAACCGCACCGAGCCCACCACGGCAAGCGAAACCACCAGCGCCACCGACGACGCCACCAGCGCCGACTCCGCCGAACCCACCCTCGTCAAAATCAAGTCCCCATCCCTGCCCGATACACCCAAACAAAAAAAGGGCCTCGCCGTGCGGGTCGAGAAGCTCCACGACAACGGACAGGATTTTGACGCCTCCAGCGTCAAACTGCGCGCCCCCTTCCCGGCCAAACCACTCGCCCAACCCCCTGCCGGCTGGCGCATCGAAACCTCCGCGAACACCCCGCCCTTCACCCGGGAAATCGAACTCGAACCGGGCAAATCCATCACCCTCTCCGTCCGCCCCCACCTCCTCGTCCCCGAGGCGGATGGCATCCGCTCCTTCGCCATCGGCGAACCCGGATTCGAACCGTCCCTCGGCTACCAACAGGCAACCACCGTCAGCGCCATCATCTCGCGGTCCGTCCGCCAACTCGAAGACGACTCCCGCGACCTCGGCGTCGCCATCGACACCCTCCAGCAAATCCTCGTCGCTCTCCCGCAACCCGAATCCGTCCCGCAAACCAAGAACTGACACACCCTCCCATGAAAACACGCACCCTTCCCGTTTTCTGCGGCGTCGCCCTCACCGCAATGTCCGCCGCCGGCCTCAGCCACTGGTGGTCGGTCCACCAGTTCGTCGCCGCCATCGACAGCGGCCTGCCCGTGCCGTCCCAACCCGCCGCGACACCGCAACCCGCCGAACCAGGCCCGTCACCCGCACCACAGCGCGCCGACCGCATCGCGGCCCAGCCATCCAGCCAGGCTCCCGAGGCCCGAACCGCCGCAACCACCGAACCCGCCGGAACCGAAATCTACATGGCGCTGCTCTCCCGCATGGAAAACCTGCAGAACCAAAACCGGGACCTCCTCGACCAACTCGCGGAAACCAACCGCGACCTCATGAAACTCGAGTTCCGTGTCGATACCCACTCCGAGTCGTTCCGCCCGCTCCCCGTCAGCGAGGACCACGCCTTCACCACCCTCTCCACCGGAACCATCGGCGGCCCCGGAGTCCTGCCGCCAAGAGCCGAACCGGTCAACCTGCCGACCTACGAATAAGCGCCTAGGGCATCGAACCGGAAGTCGGTGGGCAAATGGCGCGCCGCCGGCACTGGCAGCCGATTCCGCTACGCTCCATCGGCTGCCAGTGCGGCGGGCCTTTGCTTTGTAGCGGTCTTTTACAGACAAAGGTTTACACGACCCGCAGAACGCATCCTGAAACCTGATGAATTCATCATCCGATTGCATACGGACTTCCGGTTCGGTGCTCTAGCCCTCGTTCGCAACCGCCTCCAGCTGGTATTCCACGTCCACGTAGCCGCTCTCCGTGAACGCCCCCTCGCTGGCGTCATGCGTCGTCGTCCCGGTCATCTTGAATCGATAGGTCCCGGTTTCCGGCAGCACCACCTCCACCTCCTCGGCGGACGGATCAATGATCGTCGCCGTGGCTCCCAGCACCTGCTCCCAGACGACCTCAACCCCTTGCGAGCAGGCACACACCGCATACGCATCGTCAATCAACACCGTCACCGGTCCTCCGTCACCGGACACCTCCACGTCAGCCCCCGCATAGACATCGAAAAATCCGGGATGATAGACCAATACGGAATCACACGCCGTCACCTCGACCGTCCCTTGCCGCACCCCGGTGAGCTTGAACTCCCACAAGCCCGGCCTGGGAATCGTCACCGTCGGACTCAATGCATCCACCAGATCGATCTCCGCCTCCTCGGAACCGACGGCCTGGGACCAGGAATACGCCACACCATCCCCGACAAACCCCTGCAACTGCACCTTGGAGCCCGCGTCCTCATCCAGCACGATATCGCTCCCCGCGCTCAGCTCGAAGGTCCCGTCCACCTCACCGTCACGCACCGGCAGCACGATCCTCCCCGGCACCGAACTGTTATACTGTTGATAGATCAAGCCGCTGTCAAAATTCGTCTCGCCCGTTTCAGGGTCCGTGTCCAAAAAGGCGGAAACCTCCCCCGACCCCTGATATTCGAAATACAGCCCGCCCCCGTTCGCGACGCCGGATCGCGCCGACATGCCGCCGTATCCATCGACCCCTTCGCTCGCACTCCCCGTTTCCCACAGCACCTTGTTGAAATTGAACTCAATGTCAAAGGCCCCCACGGCAACGTCCGACCGGTCGATCAACACCACCTGAAACGTGTTCAGCTTGTCGTCCTGGCTGTTGTAATACCCCACGTTTCGATAAGTCACCCCGAATGCCGCACGCCCGTCCACCGTTTCACCGCCGGAACTGAATTTCACCACCCCGGACCCCTCCCCGCGCGTGTCCACATCCGCCCAAAACGGCGCGATGATCTTCTCATCCTGAGTGCCGAACAACGACGGCGTGAACTTCTTCAACGAACTCCCGAAGGTGATGTTTCCATTGTTGTTCACGTAGCACTCCGAAACCAATTCACCGTAAAAATTGATCTCAAACCCCAGTGGAACCGGAACCGGCATCTCGCTATCCCCCCGGTAACTCTCGTCATCATTGGGAACCAGTGAGATCCCGTCGAACCCCGGCCTCACGGCCCCTTCGACCAGCGAATAAAAATACTTCGACCGGTTGCCCGTGACCTCCACGGTCTTCACCCCGCCGGTCCCCACCACCACCTCGTCAATCGGCTGCCAGGACGTCAAATCCGGCGCCCCCATCAACTGATAGGGACGCTGTTCCTTTGCCACCCAGCTCAGTTCATACAGACCGCCGCCAACCGGCGCGATTTCCAGTTTCGCCGGATCATCGGCCACCGCGGAAACGCTCAAAAGAGCCCCGCTTGCACACGAAATCCGAACCAGTCGAATCATGGAATGACAATAGAATTGAACCAATGGGTATCGTCGGGTTTTCAGCCTTTCAGCCGATCATTTTCAGGCTTCTCACCACCGTGAGATCACTTGCTACACCCTACTGAATACGCCCCCGTTTTCCAGACACTTGCGGCCGATTCACCGCGAATCGATCATTTTTTCAAGCACTGCACATACGGTATATTTACATAATCCATCTCAGCCTCCATCTTCCCGCCCGCACTCGCATCCTTGCGCCAATCCACTCCATCCGCCCATGAATTTTCTGCTCCCGCTCGCAACCGCCGTCATGCTCGCCGTCACCACGTCGGCACCCGCCTTCGAACTCCCCGCCGCGTCGCAACAATGCCTCGTCGGCATCACCGATGGCTGGGACAGCACCTCCGCCACCCTCCGGCTCTATCAGAAATCCGGCACCTCCTGGAAACCCGTGGCCGGTCCATGGAAAACCCGCCTCGGCAAAATGGGCCTCGCATGGGGAATCGGCCTCCACCCCGTCCCCAAGGGCGCCGCCACCAAACGCGAAGGTGACTGGAAATCCCCCGCCGGAGTCTTCTCCATCGGCGGCGTCTGGGGATACCAACCCGCGATCCAAAAACACCCGAAACTCCCCTACGTCCGGATCACCCCCAGACACCTCTGGGTCGAGGACCCCGAATCCCCCAGCTACAACCGCGGCATCGTGCTCGACCACGACCCCGCCAGCGCATGGGAGAAAAAACAACAAATGCGGCAGAACGACCCCGCCCACGCGCTCAAACTCTTCATCGCGCACAACGCCCCGAACCGCCGCGGCGGCGCCATTCCCTACGCCGGTTCCTCCATCTTCTTCCACATCTGGCGCGGCGGCGGCACCAAACCCACCGCCGGCTGCACCGCCATGCCGGAAAACGACCTCAGAAGCCTGATCGTCAGACTCGATCCAACCCTGCGCCCGGTCTACGTCCTGCTGCCCAAAGCAGAATACGACAAACACCGGAAACCCTGGAAACTCCCCTGACCAGACCGTTTACCAAAAAGGAATGGCCAATCCTCGCCCGAAACCACCATTCCATGCGAAGCCCAATTCCCGTCCAATTCCCGTCCAATTCCCGTCCAGGTCTCATGCCGTTTCGGCAAGGAGGGTTGGCAAGCGGTCTAAAACCGACCCTCTTTCGGGTCATTCTTGACCAGCACGTTCCGCTTGTAAAATTCCCGGTTCGGCCCGGCTTGCGCTGCCGCCTTGGCCAGGATCTCCGCCTGCCGCTGCTCCGACAGCTTCCGGATGCTCCTTGCCGCCGCAATATTCTCCTTCAACTGCTTGATGTTGTCGAAACCGGCGATCCGGGTCGCAATCGGCAACGACCACACGTAGTCGGTGGCATCCCGAAACGGCAGCTGGTCGGGCACCAGCGCTTCGGTCCGGACCTGCCCCCGCGGGCCCCATCCTTCTCCCAGCGAGTCAAACAGCTTTCCACCGCACATCGTCTTCATCGCCAGGACCCCGATGTCGTTCGCCAAACACTCCGGCATGTGCTTTTCAATGAACGACGAATACGCCGGATCGCACACATTCACGGGAAACTGGCTGGTCTGGAACTTCACGCCCCGCTCTTTCGCCCGCTTCAGGAAATGCAGCAAAACCCCCGGCTCCTTGTGGCCCGTGAACCCCAAATGCCGCACTTTCCCGTCCTCCCGGGCTTTCAGGAAAACATCCACCGTCCCGTTGTCCCACCGGCGGTCCACATCCTCAATCGTCTCCAGCGTATGCACCTGCCAGAGGTCGATCACCTCGGTCTTCAAATTGCGCAGCGAGTCCTCCAGATGTTTCTGCGCAACCTTCGGATCCCTCGCACTCGACTTGGTCATCAAAAACACCTCGTCCCGATACCTCGGCGTCAGATGCTCACCCAGCAACCGCTCGGACAGCGCATCCTTGCCATACGACTGCGCCGTGTCGAAAAATCGAATCCCCCCTTCGATCGCCACCTCGATCGCCTTCTGGTGGTCCTTGCCCGGCAAACGCCGGTAATGCTGACCACCTAGCCCTAACAAGGTAACCCGGTCACCCGTCGATCCCAGCGGACGCGTCGGCAACAACCGCCCGTGCTTGTCCGAAACATCCGGCATCTGCTCGGCCAACACCCGGCCGGACCATCCCATTCCAACTGCGGCCGCGGCCGTCAGGCCCGATAGAAATTCTCGACGTGCTTGCATCGCGCCAACCTTGCCCAATTCGCTCGTTCCGCAAGGCCATTATCTTCCCGGATTCTCCTTTCTCCGGCATGCTCCGCCCCACCCGGATCGATTTCTGGCCTTGCCTACCCACCCCGCCAATCCGACAGTCCCCGCAGATGTCCACAGAAGCCTCCACACCGCAATCCGTCCCTGACGCCACCGGCCATTTCGGCAGGTTCGGCGGCATGTTCGTTCCGGAAACCCTGATGGCCCCGCTGCAGGAACTCTCCTCGGCCTACGAAACCGCGAAAAACGACCCCGCCTTCCACGCCGAACTCGACGCACTCCTCCACGACTACGTCGGCAGACCCACCCCGCTCTACTTCGCCGAACGCTGGACCGAACAACTCGGCGGCGCAAAAATCTACCTCAAACGCGAGGACCTCCTCCACACCGGCGCCCACAAGATCAACAACGCCCTCGGCCAGATCCTGCTCGCCAAACGCCTCGGCAAAAAACGCATCATCGCCGAGACCGGCGCCGGCCAGCACGGCGTCGCCACCGCCACCGTCTGCGCCCGCTTCGGCATGGAATGCGTCGTCTACATGGGCAAGGTCGACATGGAACGCCAGGCGCTCAACGTCGTCCGCATGCGCCTCATGGGCGCCGAAGTCCGCCCCGTCACCGCCGGCCAGGCCACCCTCAAGGAAGCCGTCAACGAAGCCATGCGCGACTGGGTCGCCACCGTCGACCACACCCACTACATCCTCGGATCCGCCCTCGGCTCCCACCCGTTCCCAATGCTCGTGCGCGACTTCCAGCGCGTCATCGGCATCGAAGCCCGCCGCCAGATTCTCGAAAAGGAAAACCGCCTGCCCGACCTCCTCGTCGCCTGTGTCGGCGGTGGCTCCAACGCCATCGGCCTCTTCCACCCCTTCCTCGGTGATGAAAACGTCCGCATGGTCGGCGTCGAAGCCGGCGGCGACGGCATCATCCCGGAACGCCACGCCGCACGCTTCCAAGGCGGCAAACTCGGCGTCCTCCAGGGCACCAAAACCTGGCTGCTCGCCGACGACGACGGCCAAATCCAGCTCACCCACTCGGTTTCCGCCGGCCTCGACTACGCCGCGATCGGCCCCGAGCACGCCTACCTCCAGGACATCGGTCGCGTCGAATACACCTACGCCACCGATGACGAGGCACTCGCCGCATTCAAGGAACTTTCCTACTGCGAGGGCATCATCCCCGCACTCGAAAGCTCCCACGCCATGTCCTACGTCTCAAAAACCGCCCCCAAACTGCCCAAGGACTCGATCATCATCGTCAACCTCTCCGGCCGCGGCGACAAGGACGTCGAACAGGCGTCCAAATTCCTGCTCTGAAAATCCCCACCGGCACGCGCGCCAGCCCCCTCTGTGGCGAATCCGTCGCACTCCCGGGATCGGCAACCCGGCGCCGCCGCCCCATCATCTCCCCGCCCGCCTCGAATGGCGGCTTCGGGCGGCGACTCCCGCGCACCCGCCACCCGATCACGATTTCCCGGTGGAGTTCGCGGCATGGCGACAAGCCGCATCGGTTGCAATCACGGCCCCGACCGGACATCCGGCCGGGTCCCGCCCGTCTCCGGACCACCCGCACGCCGCGCGGGTTTGACCTCACGCCACTTTCCCCCAATGGTATCTTCCGTGAAATTCCTCCCCCTGGTTCCGATCGCCGCCGTACTCTCCCCCGGCATCGCCGGCGCGGTCTCGCTCATCACCCTGGACTTCTCCGGCGCAATGACCGCCGTCCAGCGCCAGGCATTCATCGATGCCGCCGACTACTGGAACTCAGCCATCACCGGCTACGACCTCAACTACAACGCCGTCGGCGAAACCCAGGCCCACGGCCTCACCATCACCGCCTCGATCTCCGCGATCGACGGATCCGGCGGAATCCTCGCCAGCGCCGGCCCGGACACCGCCACCTACTACGATGACAACCCGCTCGGATCTCCCACCCGCGCCCTCTACTACACCCGCACCGGAACCATGGAATTCGATTCCGCCGATGCCAGCCGCTTGATCTCCAACAACACCTACTACGGCGTCGTGCTCCATGAAATGGCCCACGTCCTCGGCATCGGCACCCTCTGGACATTCAACAACGACGTCAACGGAACCCTCTACTCGCTCTACCTGAACGGCAGCGGCCAATACACCGGACCCAACGCCCTCGCCGCCTGGCAAACCGAATTCCTCCGCAGCGCCGATACCTTCGTCCCCGTCGAACTCGGCGGCGGATCGGGAACCGCCGATGGCCACTGGGACGAAATCGACTACGCCGCCGCGGACACCGGCATCACCAGCAACCTCACCGGCATGGACTTCTCCCGGGAACTCATGACCGGCTGGGCCTCAGGTGAATTCTTCGTGTCAACCGTGACCCTCGCCGCCCTCGACGACCTCGGATACACCGTCGACTACTCGAAAGCCGGCATCATCGACCACATCCCGGTCCCCGAACCCGCACTGCCGACGCTCGCCCTGGCGGCATCCGCCCTGCTGCTCCAGCGCCGCCGCCGGTCCTAACAACCGAGGAAATTCCGAATCAGGCGGATCCCCGCATCCTGGCTCTTCTCCGGGTGAAACTGGCACGCCAGCAGGTTCGGCCGCTCGATCGCCGATGCGAACACGTCCTCACCGTATTCGGTTTCCGCCGCCACCACCTGCGGATCATCCGGAACCGGAAAATACGAGTGCACGAAGTAAAAATACGGCTCATCGCCAAGGCCCGCCCAGTTTCCACTCCCCGCGGCACGCGGCACCGCCGAGTTCCACCCCATGTGCGGAATCTTCAGCTCCGGCGCATCCTTGAACCGCCGCACCGTTCCGGACACCAGTCCCAGCCCTTCCACCCCCGGACTCTCCTCCGAGGAATCGAACAAAATCTGATAGCCGAGACAAATCCCGAGATACGGTTTCCCCGCACCGACCCACGCGCGGATCGGCTCGATCAACCCGCGCTCGCCAAGCTGCCCCATGCAGTCGCCGAAGCTTCCCACACCCGGCAAGACCAGATGGGTCGCCCCTTCCAGCCCGTCCGCGTTCGCCACAATCATCGGCTCCACCCCGAGCTCGCGCAGCGCGTTCGCCACACTGCTCAGGTTTCCAGCCCCGTAATCAATCAATGCAACCTTCACAACGCATCCTTCGTGCTGGGGATTCCAACCACGCGCGGGTCATTCTCACATGCCTCGCGCAGCGCACGCGCCATGCCCTTGAAGATCGCCTCCGCGATGTGGTGGCCATCCCGCCCGTATAACAATTCAACGTGAACGTTCGCCCGCAGGTTCGACGCCACCGCCCGACAAAACTCCTCCACCAGCGTGAACGGCATGTTCGGCGCGTCCGGCGTCCCCGCCGGAGCCCGGAACTCAAGATGCGGCCGGTTGCTCAAATCCACAACCACCCGCGCCAGAGTCTCGTCCATCGGCAGGTAGGCGCAGCCGTAACGGCGGATGCCCTCCTTCGTGCCCAGCGCCTCGCGCATGCACTCGCCGATCACGATGCCCACATCCTCGATCGTGTGGTGGCCGTCCACCTCAATGTCGCCGACCGCCTTCACCTTCAGGTCGAATTGACCGTGCTTCGAAAACAGGGTCAGCATGTGGTCGAAAAACGGAATCCCCGTCTCAATCATCGAAACTCCGCTCCCATCGAGATCGATCGTCAGTTCGATGTCGGTTTCGGCGGTCTTGCGGCTGCGGCTTGCGGTTCGGCTCATACTCATGCACGGATAGAAAATCGGTCGGCACCACCCCATTATTCGGTGGGGGCGGCCCCCATCAGCAGGTCCATGTATTTCTGGGAAAGCTGGGCGCTCCGTGCCTTGCCGATCAGGGACTTCGCATCGGATGCCTTGGTGCTCGCCTGCACCTGCGCCATGGTCTCGCGGTAAATCCTGCCGCCATCAACCGGCGTGCTCTTCAGGAAACTTTCCAACCGGCCGTTCACGGAGTTCCCGTAGCTGATCGTTTCGCTCAGGGTATCCTTGAGCTCCGGATACGTGGTGATCCAGCCGACCCGCGCCGCCTTCTCACGCTCGTAGCTCTTCTTCATCTTCGCCTCCCGCTCCATCAGCGCCGCCATCGTCGCCTTCCTGGCCGAGGAGGACATCCGGTCGAGATCAACCTCACGCTTCTTCTGCCGGGCATCAAAACTAGTGAGCTGCTGCTGCACGCTCGCCAGGTAGGACTTGATCACCTTCTGCATCGTCGGCACCAACTCGCGGTAGGCGTTGGACTTGCTGAATTCCTCCTCCATCTCGTCAAACCGCCGCAGCGCCGCAAGATACTTCCGCTTCATCACCAGGGACTTGATCCGGCCCGCCGCAGCGGCAGCGTCCAGATCATAGGCGTTCGCCTTGTAATCGGATGCCTGAATGATCTTACCGCCGCTCTTCACCCCGCCGGCTTCAATCGCCTCCTGCTCCTCCTTGAGCTGGGCGAGCATCCGCTTCGCCGACCGCGACTTGCCGCTTCCACGATGCTCCTTGAGGAAACCCTCCACCGCCTTGATCCGGTCCGAATACGCGTCAAGCGTCAGGTAGTCCGGAGTCGGAACCAGCCCCTCGATTTTCTCGAACGCCTCGAGATCGAGCTGCGTGCGCTTGATCCGCAGCACGTCCGCGCGGTTCACCACCTTCTCGTCCTTGATCGAAGCGGTCACATTGACCTCCAACCGGTAGGTCTTCGCGTCCTTGCTCAGGATCGTCCCCTCAATCTCGGTCCCGTCCTTCATGATGAAGGTGTCCGCCATCGCTGACGTGATGAGTCCCATAAAGGCGAATGAACTGAGGATGCTTGAGGTTTTCATGGTCAATTTTGAAACAGGTATTCTGATGCAGCTGGTGATGCCGGAGGCTCCCTTATTTTCCCCGCGAGGGCAAGAGCGCTTCTCTCAACTCTGCTGGCGTGGAAATCACTCGCTCCTCACCATCCGCCGAGACCAGCTTCACGCTCCCGGCCGCAACCCCGTCACCCTCATTCGCATGCCGCCGCTGCACCGTCCGCACGTCCGCCAGCGCCACCACCTCCCTCATCTCCGGCGACAACCCGTCGCCATACACCAGCACCCGCGGAAACTCGCGCGCCAGCACCGCCGTCAGGATGTCCGTGAACACAATCGGACGGTCCAGCGCGAAAACCGTCAGCGGCGTGGCCAACTCGCTGAAGCTCTTCACCAATGACCGGCCCGCAGGCGTCATCCGGCTCTCGGCGGACGCGATCAGCCCCGCCGTCGAATCGTCAAACAACATCGTGATATCCGTCACATCCACATCAATCAGCCTCGCATCGTCCGGACACTCCTTCAGAAACCCGTCGCCGGTAAACAACTCCGCCGCCGTCGTCGCCAGATCCTCGGACCAGACCAGCCACTGATCGTCCAGCGTGATCGCGGCGACATCCAGCGCCGCCTGCAGCGCCAAGCCATACAAAAACGCCCGACCCGCCGCCAATGACGGCGCTGCATCCCCCTTGAACAACTTGAGCCGCGGCCCGTCCCGAAACACCGTGCGGCAGCCTTCCAACAACTTGAGCGCCTTCTCCCGGTAGACCTCGTCGCCCGTCGCCGAATACGCCGCCACATACGCCGAAACCATCCGGAATGACGCCCCCGCATGGGAAATATTGTCCTTCTCCCCCTTCGGCAAACGCATCTCACGGGCCGCAAGCATCTTGTAGCGGGCCCGGTCGAACCTCAGCTGGAATTCCTCGACGGACTGCCCCTCCTCGGCGGCGATCTCCGCCACACTCTGCTTCCAGCCAAGGCTGTTCTCACGGAAAAATATCCGCATCGGATCCGCCTCGGACGGCAGATTGCCAAGCTCCTTCATCCCCGTCGCCCGGATCCACCAACCCGCATCCTCATCTCCCAACACCGCCTTCACCTCATCCACCCCCCACATCCATCCCTCCTGGTTGCCCCGGTAGTTCAAACCAATCGAAAACAACCCGTCGTCCGTCCGATACGAACTCTCCGCAAACGAAATCAACCCCTTCGCCGTATCCAGCGAACGCCCGTCCCCCGTCAACCGGTGGAAATTGAAAAACGCCGCCGCCGCCTTCGCCTGCACCACACAATCCCGGTGAAACGTCGGCAACATCCAGCTCTGACCGCGCCGGGAGGCAAACGCCCCACCGTCCAGCGCATCCACCATCGGACTCGAAAGCAGGTCGCTCACCAGCCCGCTCGCCGTGGCCAGACACCGCTCGCGCACCTCCGATGGAAGCCCCGGATTCCCCGCCCCATCGATCAACAAATCCATCGCTCCCGTCGGGAAAATCCCGCCGGCTTCGTCAAAGCTCTTCGAAAACGGATCATACATCGACGCCAGCTGGCGCAGGCACCGGACCACGTCCACCTCCGGCTGCTCGCTCACCGCGCGTCCCAGCTTCCGCTGCAAAAACCGCTCCCGCCGGCTCGCGTTGTCCGCCGCACTATTCTGCAGGACATACTTCCGCTCGTGTTTCCACATCTGCCAAACCATCTGGTGGCTCTGGTCGAAAACCTCGCTCAGCGAGTCAACCCGCGTCTCCGGCAACGGAATCCACGCCACCGGATTCCCCTCATGGGTCATCCAGACAAACAACGGCAGCTGCAGCGGAACCCGGATCTCATTGCACAAATCCGCCGTCAGCAAACCAATCTCACGCGACGCATCCCCGTCGATCAACACCGGAACATACTCGGAATTCAAAGTCCGGACGATCGCCGGATCGCTCTCCACCGCCTTCAGCACCTCCTGATAGCCGGGCTGACCGGGCTGCACGATCACCGCAAACACCAGGCGCTGCGCATCTCCCGCCCGCTGCAAGGTCTCCCCGGTCCACGGCTGCCAGTGAATCGCGGACCGCGCCGCCTGCCTGCTCACCGCCCCCGGCACCCGCCCCAATCCATTGTTCAGCAACTCCGCAGCCACCTCTGGCGGAGGCCCCGCATCCACCTTCACCTCAGGCTCTCTTTTCCGGCAGCCGACACTGATGGACATCAACCCGCACAACACGGAATTCGCAATTAATTGTTTCATGGGTTTCCGGGCTATCATGACTCTATGCGATTCCCGGCCCTAACCGCCCGTGCCTCGCTGCTCCACCATCATGAAGAAAAGACTTCCGATGTGGCAAGCCGAAGCTATCCTTCCCCAACAATTCCCTTTCCCGCGTGATTACCATCGCAGTTTCCAGCCAAAAAGGAGGTGTGGGAAAAACCACACTCGCCATCAATCTCGCCCACGCCTTCGCCAGAGCGGGCGTCCGCACCCTGCTCGTCGACGCCGACCCACAGGGGTCCGTCGGGCTTTCGCTCACGCGCCAGTCCAGACTCCTCGCCGGTTTCTACGACTTCCTCACCGATCCCGGCCTCCCCATGGACCGCCTCATCGTCCCCACCCGGCTCGAAACCTTCTCACTCGTCGCCAGCGGACAAACCAGCGACTACGAAGTCGGCGGCGGCATGGGCGCACACCTCGCCCGCGTCCGCGCCTTCCTCCGCGGCGTCGCCGCCAGAGGCTTCGACCTCTGCCTCATCGATACCGCCGCCGGACTCTTCTCCGTCAGTGGCGACGTCATCACCTCCAGTGATGCCATCATGATTCCCCAACAGGCGGAACCGCTCGGCATCCGCTCCGTCCCCAAACTCCTCGAAGGCCTCAACCGCCTCCGCATCATGAACCCCAGGCTCTCCGTGCTCGGCGTCTGCCTCACCATGGTCCAGAACGACCTCGCGGAAAGCATCGAGTCCGCCGCCGCACTGCGCGAACTCCTCCCGCCGGACATGGTGTTCCGCACCCAAATCCCGCGCGACAGCCTCTTCGTCCGCGCCAGCGCCCGCGGCCTCCCCGTCGGCGTACTCGAAGACGGCGAAGGCGCCCAGGCCGTGTTCGACTCCCTCCGGGTCGAAGTCGAAAGCAAACTTGAATCCAGCAATGGCCAGCCGGCCGTCCAAAGTTGATGAACCCGCTCAACTCATGGCTGGACGCCGACGAAGTGCGTCGCCTCGCCAACCGCCTCATGAAGCCGGTCCGCAACCCCGCGATGACGCTCTCGGACATCGGCTTCGACGAACAATTCATCGGCTTCGCCGAAAGCTCGCCCGCCAGACCAAACATCCCGGCCGACCCGAATACCGGCGAACCCGAACTCCCGACACCGGTCGCAAAAAGCCCCACCCCGCCGCCGCTGCCGCAACCCCCGCCACCCGTGCCCTCCGCCGGATCGCTCATGGACGCCGCCCGCGGCCCCTTCCTCAACCGCATCCAGCGGTTCCGCGACTGGATGCGCCAAAACTTCTCCGCCACCGGCGTCTTCCTGCTCGATCGCGAGGGATCCGTCATTTTCGACGAAAGCGACCACGGCCGCCTTCATTTCCTCGCCCGCAGCCTCGCCCACGCGTCCAGCCGCGAAAACGCCCCCACCCGCAACGTGCACGTCAAAATCGGCGCCGGCGCCACCCTCGAGGTCATCCCCGTGGAAACCGCCTACGGCCGCATCATCCTCGGCGCCGTCGTGCCACAACCGCTCGGCACCCAGGCCATCACCGCCATCGACGACGCCCTCAAGCAGGTCGCCACCCCGCCGAAAAGAACCGCCTCGCCAGCCTCCTAACGGGACATCGCCCGCTCGATCCCGGCAAACAACGCGGCCTCGGCAGCCGGCGACCACTCGCCCGCCACATGGCACGCCACGCCTCCGTCCTTGCCGACCACAAACAGATTCGCCTTCCCCTTCGCTGGCGAAAGCCGCCGGACCACCCGACCGTCGAAGTCCAACATCACGGCATGCGTGACCTGCTTCCTGAACTCGCCGGTCACGAACTTCCGCAGCGCCTTCGGCACCTTCGTCACGTCCGCCACCCCTGCCAGATCCACCCGCTTTCCATACCGGCCCTTCACCTTCCGGATCCACCGCTCCAGCTGCTCGGACCCCTTCTTGTCCGCCACCGTCAGCACCAGCACCTTGCGCGCCGGAAACACCTGACGGTGCGTCTTGCCATGCTGGTCCCGCATGGAAAACGACTCCAACCGCGACTCATCCTTCCCCGGGCACGTCGCTCCGGCGACCACCAACACGGCTAACAAACTGACCATCACCCCCTTCATCTCATCCTGCATCGGCTGCTTGATAGTGACGCCCCTTCCATGACGCCGGAACCTTCCTCAACGACCTGAAAAACGCACACCACTGGATCGCCAGCAACACGCAGATCCCCACCGGATGCAACACCGCACCCACCACCGACTGCCGGAACCTCAGCACACCCGCGACTCGCGGCAGATAGGCCAGCACAACCGCCAGCACAACCGGCAACGCCGCATCCCCGGCAGCCCACAGCACCAGCAAAAACGGCAATACCTGACCGGTGAACAACACCACCGACATCGGCAAAATCATCCGCGGAGCCGCCAAGGCCTCGTGCGCGTTCTTCACGAATCCATCCCAAACCTCACGCGCGGAAACATACATCCGGCAGTGAAACGTATCGGTCGCATCAAACAAATCCGTCGCCAGTCCATGCCGCCGGAACGACCTCGCCAGCGCAACCCCGTCATGCAGACTCGCAGCGATCGCATCGTGCCCGCCGCTCGCAAGATATTCCGGCCGCCTCACCGCCACCACCTGGCCGCACGCCGCCGCATACGACGGCGCCGTGGACCGCCGCATCCCCAGGATCGGCAGAAACCCGAGCAACACGAAATGAATCAGCGGAATCACCAACCGCTCCATCGCCGACCCCGTCACCTCCCGGGGAACCCCGCTCCACATCGCACCATCACCCGCCTCGAGCCGCGCGCTCAACCGCGCCAGGGAATCCCTCCGCGAAACCCGCACGTCCGCATCCAGAAACACCATCAACCCGTGACTCGCCAGCTCCGTCAGCTGCTTGCACGCGAAGGTCTTGCCACACCAGCCGGATGGCAGCGGCTGCGAATCCGCCAGCACCACACGCGAATCCCTCCGCATGATGCGCCCGACGGCTTCAGCAGTTCCGTCGGTCGACCCGTCGTCCAGCACCACCACCTCCAGCTCCACCCCCTCGCTCGCCAGCACCGATTCCAGACATGCCTCGATGTTGCCCGCCTCGTTCCTCGCCGGGATCAGCACGGACATCCTGCGCCGCTCCCCGTCACCATCCGGCAGCCGCCGGTAGAGCCACAGGTTCCACACGCACAACGCCGCCGGCACCAGCGCGAACCCCAGACAAATCCACCCGGGAACCCAGCTCATGACTCGGGTGTTTTCACGGTTTCCTGATGGTCCCGGACGTAGCGTTCACCGCGCAACCGAGCACGCAACCAGCGCCACAGGTCATACGGCGCGTGAGTCCCCCGCGCACCGGCAAGCAACACCTCCCAGTCGTCCGGATCGCGCCGGCACACCAACTCCGCCAACCGGTCCTGCGTCCGGCTCATCCGTCCTTCAAACTCCTCCGTCCACGCCGCCGGATCACTGCGCACGGTCCCCTCCACACCCGCCCCGCCGTCCACCGCATCACCAAACGAAACCAAAACCTCGGGCTTCGACTCGGACCAGAACACATACTCGATGGCCAGCGGAACAAACACCGCCGGCACTCCCGCGGCCGCCACCGCCCCCAGCCCCTTCATGAAGGCAACCGGCCGCTCACGCACATCCCGGAAGCCGCCCTGCGGCGTGATCCACAACGCACGGTCCCCGTCGTGCAGGATCAACTTGCACCTCTCCACAAACCGCAGCGCCGCCGCCGGAGACCCCGCCCCCGCAGGAAAAAACCCCAGATAACGGAAAAACGCATAGCGCTCGAACATCTGCGGGTCGATCGGCGCATACGACTTGCGCCCCGGGAAAAACTGCCCCGCCAGTGACAAACAGACCAGCGGATCCCACCACGACGCGTGGTTCACGTAGAAAACCACCGGACGTTTGCCGATGTCCATCGCCATCCCCTCCCGCGCCACCCGCACCGAGTGAAACTTCCGCCGCAGACAAAACTCCCCGTATGTCGTGAAAGCACTCACGAACCACTGCACCACCTCCGGCATCACCACCTGCTGACGCCCCGCCTTCATGCCACCTCCTCCCGTCCCACGCGCCCGCCCGGCTTGCCGGTCACGATCCCATCCTGGTCCAGCGCGTCCGCGGCAATCCAGCCGGACATCAGAACCATCGGCATCCCCGGCCCGGGATGCGCCGCCCCGCCCGCCAGATACAACCCGCGCACGTCGGGACTCCGGTTCCCCGGCTTGAACGCACCGAGAAACTTCCCGTGACTCGCCAACCCGTAGATCGCCCCGTTCAACACATGATACCGGTCGTGAATGTCCTGCGGCGTCAGGGCCTTTTCAAAAACAATCCGGTCTTCGATGTCCGGCATCCCGCCGGTCCGCTTCAGTTTGTCGAGGATCACCCGGCGGTAGTCCGGAAACATCGCCTTCCAGTCGTGGTGCGGCCGCAGAAACGGCGTGTGAACCAGCACATACAACGCCTCGCCCCCCGCCGGCGCCGTCCCCGGTTCCGTCCCCGCCGTCGCTGCTAGATAACACGTCGGGTCCGGCGCCGGTTCGCCCTTCTTGTAAATGAAGTCAAACTCCTCCTCGGGATCGCGGCTGAACACGAAGTCATGGTGCGCCAGATGCTCGTATTTCCGGTTCAACCCCAAATACAGCACCACCCCCGAACACGCCGGCTCATACCTGCGGCGCCGCTCGAACGCGTCCCGCTCGCCACCGCCTAACAACTCACGATGCGTCCTCACGGAATCACAGTTGGAAATCACCGCGCTCAACCCGACGGTTTCGCCATCCGCCAACCTCACGCCCGCCACCGCGCCATCCTCCTTCACGATCTCCTCCACCTCCACGCCCGTGCGATACTCCACACCGAGCTTCCTGCCCAGCTTCACCAGCGCACGCGGCACCGCAGCCGTGCCGTCCTTCGGATACCACACCCCCTCGGACGTCTGCATGTGCGCGATCCCGCACAAAACCGCCGGCGAACCATATGGCGACGACCCGACATACTGCGTGAAGTGATCGATCATCTGCGCCACCCGCTTGTCCGGGTTGTGCTTGCGGACCACGCTCGCCACCGAGCGCCCGATCCCCATCGACATCACATCCCGCATGATCTCCGGATCCAGCGACTCCTTGAAATCAAACATATCCCGCAGCCCGCCGATCGACTTGTAGAAATAGTGCCTCTGGGAAATGCCATCGAGCTTCTCGCTGTGCCGGATGAACCTCCGGTAGCCGACCCCGGATCCCGACCCCGGCGCGAATCGCTCCAGTGACTCCACCATCTCGCTCGTCTTTTCCAACAGGTCCAGCTGCGAACCGTCATCGAAAAAACATCGCCACTGCGGATCCAGCCTCACCAGCTCGAGATAGTCCTCCATCGCCTCGCCCGCCTCGGCAAAGATCCTCTTCAAAACCGAGGGAACCGTCACAATCGTCGGCCCCATGTCGAACCGGAAGCCGTCCTCCTCCAACACCGCCGCCTTGCCACCCAGCCACGGGTTGCGCTCGAACAACACCACCCGGTGCCCACGCGCCGCAAGCACGCAGGCAGCAGACAGCCCACCTAATCCTCCTCCAATGATTCCGATCGTTTTCATGATTTCCTGGTCTTGTGTTGCTGCACCCGCAGCGCCGCTTTCGCCAGATCCACCAGGGCGCGCAAACGCCTGCCGGACCCGCCGTGCACCGCGCGGATATAGGATGAAAATAACGGTTGGTGGACGGCCTCCAGATCGTCGAAATGCCACCGGCGCCGACCTCCCCGGACCACCACCACATGCGGATGGGTCATCTCCAGAAGCCCCTCCGCACCCCGGGTTGATCCAAATCCCGACCCCTTGATTCCTCCAAACGGCATCCTCGGATCCGCCGTCGGAGCGATCACGTCGTTCACCACCGCAAACCCGCTGCGAACCTCCCTCGCAAACGCCCGCCCCCTCGCTTCCGTCCCGGTGAAAACCGACACACCCAACCCCATCGCCAGCGCATTCACCAGCGCGTGCGCCGAGTCCTCGTCCCGAAACTCCTCCACCGGTAGTCCTCCCGCCACCTCCCTCACCCGCCGGGCAATCCCCTCCTGCGCGAACACCCGCCGCGGAACCATGCACGTCTCGCCGCCATTCAACCGCAGCCCGAAGCGCAGCGCGCCCGCCACCAACCCCAAGTCCGCATCGTCGAAAACCACCACCGGATCATCCCCCGAAAGCTCCATCACCGCAGGAGTGTTAGTCCCTGCTAGATAAGACATCACATCCCTCCCGTTTTCCGAGGAGCCAGTGAACACCACCTTGTCCACCCCGCCGCCGATCGCATCCCGCGCGTCCTCCACCCGCTCCTCCAGAACCGCCAGCAACGACGGATCGAGCCCCGCCTCCACCAGCATTGCATGAAACTCCAGCGCGATCCTCCGGGTTCCCGGCGCGGGTTTCAACAACACCGCATTGCCCGCCGCAAGCGCCTGCAGCACCTGCACGCACGGCAGAAACAACGGATAGTTTCCCGGCCCGATCACCAGCACGAGCCCCAGCGCACGCCTCCGGATCTCCATCCGCACACCCTGCAACCACAGGGGACGCCCGCGCACTCCATGGCGTTTCGGTTTCAGCACCGCCCCAGCGTTCCGCTCCAACCACTTGCAGGCGTCCGCCAGCGGCAGGACTTCGGATGCGAGTTTCTCCGCCGCCGGCCTCCCACACACATCCGCCGTGAGTTCCGCCCACTCGTCACACCGTTCCGCCAGCAAGCCGCGGAACGCCCTCACCACCCGCAGCCGCCTCCCGACCGCAACCTCGGCCCACCTCACCTGGGCCGCCCGGGCGGCGACCACCCCGGCCCGCTCCGGCAATCTGTCGCTTGCGGTTTTCATGGTCATGCCACGGGCTCGAGTTCGACCGGCGGAAACGACGCCGCACGCTCACGCCCCCCAGCCGGGGCGATCCCCAAATCCTCCATCAGCAGGCCGGAACTGATCCGCGCCGACTCGAAAATCACCGGAAGCCCGCTCCCGGGATGCGTCCCGCCTCCCACCAGATACATCCCCTCCACATCCTCAAACCGGTTGTGCGGCCGGAGATGCAGCATCTGGTCGAGACTGTGCGCCAGATTGAATGTCGCCCCCTTGTGCACCTCATAACTCATATCCCAGTCGACCGGCGTCACGACCTTCTCGTAGCGGATCCGCTTCTCCACTCCCGTGTATCCCGCCTTCTCGATCTGCTGCAGAACCAGCTTCCGGAAACGATCCCGTTCCTTGCTCCAGTCGACGTTCGGATGCTGGTGCGTCACGGGCGCCAGCACATAGAGTGTGCTCATCCCGTCCGGCGCCAGCGTCGGATCGGTCACCGACGCATTCTGCACGTAAAACGACGGATCATCGGAAAGCACATGCTGGTTTTCTATCTCATCAAGGTTCTTCGCATAGTCGGATGCGATGTGAATCGTATGATGCGGAAGATCAAATTTCCCCTCGATCCCCAGATACATCATGAAGGTCGAGCATGAGAACTTCTTCTTCGCCAGCCTGCGGTCGCTCCACTTGTTCCGGTTCCGGTCCGGCACCAACCGCTCCATCGCCCGAGCGAAGTCCGCGTTCATCACCACCGCATCCGCACGCTCGACTCCCCGGTCGGTCCTCACCCCGGTCGCCCGTCCACCCTCGCACACCACCTCCCGCACCGGCTCGCCGCAAACAATCTCCACCCCCAGCCGCGCCGCCACCCTCGCCATCGCCTTGGTCACCTCATTGCATCCACCGATCGGGTGGAAAACCCCGTATTCGTATTCCAGAAACGACAGAATCGAAAACAAACTCGGACAACGAAACGGCGACATCCCCAGATACTTCGACTGAAACGAAAACGCCAAACGCGTCCGCGGATCCTTGAAAAACCGCTTCAGATAGGTGTCCACCGACTGGTGCGGACGCAACAACGGCAGAAACTTCAGCAGCCTCGTGTTGATCAAATCCTGCCACCGCAGAAACGGCGACTCGAGACACGGCTCGGCCGCCTTCAGCTTCGCCCGGTTCTCATCGAGAAACCGCCGGAAACCCTGCGCATCGTCCGGACAAATCGACGCGATCTCCCGCTCCATCCGGGCAATGTCCGGCGTCGCATTGATTTCACCCCCGTCACCAAACTGGATCCGGTATTGGGGGTCGAGTTTCACCATCGGCACCTCGCGTTCCAAACTCGTCCCGGCCGCCGCGAAAATCTCCTCGAGCACCCGCGGGTAGAGGAAAAATGTCGGCCCCAGGTCAAATTTGAACCCGTCGGCTTCGATCGCCGAGGTCCTCCCGCCCACCATCGGCAGACGCTCGATCACTTTCACTTTCACACCGGCACTCGCCAGCTGGATGGCTGTGGCAAGTCCTCCCGGACCCGCTCCTACAATCACTACGGAGTTCTTTTTCATGTTTCGTCTGCTACGGATCTTCAAAAATCTGTCTCATCCACGGATCTTCACCCGGCACGCGCGCACCAGACACCAGCCCCGCAGTGCCTCATAAATGAGCAACAGAGAGGAGATGGCGCAGACTCCGGCCACCCACGGGTTCAGCGGCCACATGCCGAAAGTAATCAGCGCGAGAACCAAACCGGCGGCCCCGCGGACCATGCGGCCGTTGCGACCAATCGCTGCGGTGTCTCCACCAGCCATCCTCTCGGGAGCTTCAATGTTCACGTTTTGTCGAGATTTCACGCTCTAATTCTTCGACACTTTTGCAACACGTCAACAAATATCTTGATTTTGTATCACTTTTGTCAAAGTTTCTCCCAGTGACCACTTCTTACTCAATCCGCACGGTTTCGGAAAAAACGGGCCTCAGTCCGCACGTGATCCGTGCCTGGGAGCGCCGCTATCAGGCGATCGAACCCAGACGCTCCGAAGGCAAACACCGGATCTACACGGACTCCGAAATCGAACGACTCAACCTGCTTCACGGCGCCATCGAAAACGGCCACTCCATCGGCCACGTCGCCAAACTGGCCAACGATGACCTCCTCAAACTCCAGGCCACCGAACCCCGCCCCGCCCGCAGCGCGCCAAACCCGCCCGCCGGCCAGCAGTTCCAGGACGAGGCCTTCGCCGCGATCAACGATTTCGACCTCCCCGCCCTCGACGACTCACTCCGCCGGGCCACCCTCACACTCGGCCACCAGGGCCTCCTGCGCCACGTCATCGCGCCGACCGCCACCGCCGTCGGAGAAATGTGGCGGCAGGGGGAAATCACCGTCGCCCAGGAGCATTTCTTCACCTCCGCGGTCAAGGCCTTCCTCAAGGAAATCGCCCGCCAATACGCCCCCCACGAAAGCGCACCCACGCTGATCATCTGCACGCCAGTCGGCCAACTCCACGAACTCGGCGCGGTCATCGCCGCCGCCGCCGCCGCCAATGCCGGCTGGAACACCATCTACCTCGGGCCCGGCCTGCCCGCCCACGAAATCGCCGGCGCCGCCATCCGCAACGACGCCACCGCCGTCGCACTCAGCATCGTCTACCCCGAAGACGACCCGAAACTCCCCCAGGAACTCGAAAACATCGTCCAACTGCTCCCACCCCGGACCTCGCTCATCGTCGGCGGACGCGCCGCCGCCGCCTACCAAAACGTCCTCGAACACATCGGCGCCATCGTTCCCGCCGACCTCAAGGATTTCGACGCCCGGCTCGACACGCTCCGCCATCACGCTCCACAGCCCGAAGATCAACCACCCCGCTCACGGTGAAAATCCACCAACTCAACGACCAACTCTGGCTGCCGAAACCCGTCGGCGAAATCTTCGATTTCTTCGCCGACGCCCGGAACCTCCAGCTCCTCACGCCCCCGTTCCTCGGCTTCCGGATCCTCACCCCCATGCCGGTCGAGATGAAACCCGGAACCATCATCGACTACAAACTCCGCGTCCACGGCCTCCCCATCTTCTGGCGCACCGAAATCTCCGAGTGGGAACCGGGCCGCCGCTTCGTCGACCAACAACTCCGCGGCCCCTACCGCCTCTGGCACCACGAACACACCTTCGAACCGCGCGACGGCGGCACGCTCGTCAGCGACAAGGTCCGCTACGCCGTGCTGCTGGACCCCATCATTCACCCGCTCTTCGTCAAACCCGACGTCCAGCGCATCTTCTCCTTCCGCAGGGAAAAAATGCTCGAGCTGTTCACCGGAGACTCCTGAGGCATCCCGCCTGCGGGACGGACCTCAACCGACCACCACCAGAGTCCCGCCCCCGCCTGTCGCGCCTGCCCCGCCTGCGGAAATCCTCCCGATCGGCACCGCCTCCGCAGCAAGCCCGCAGGCGCCGAACACCGCTTCAAACCGTTCCCTGTCGGCCGCATCCACCGCCACCAGCAAGCCGCCGCTCGTCTGCGGATCGCTCAGGATCATGCGCCGCAGCTCATCCCCGCAGTCCACCGCTTTCCCGTAGCTCGCCCAGTTCCGGTGCGTCCCGCCCGGCGCCACGCCCTGGCCCAGATAATGCGCCAAATCCGCCAGCGTCGGAACCGCGGCAAAATCAAGCTCCGCCGTCACACCACCCGCACGGCACATCTCCAGCAGATGGCCTAACAAACCAAACCCGGTCACGTCCGTCATCGCGTGCACGCAGTCCAGCTCCGCAAACTCCGCTCCCGCCGAATTCAACCGCACCATCGATGCCGCCGCCTTGCCCACGTCATCCGCACGCAGCACCCCGCGCTTCTCCGCCGTCGCCAGAATCCCCACACCCAGCGACTTGGTCAGATAGAGCAAATCCCCCGGCTTCGCACCCTCGTTGGTCTTCAGCTTGTCCTTCTTCACCAGACCACTCACCGCCAGCCCGAAAATCGGTTCCGGACTGTCAATGCTGTGCCCGCCCGCCAGCGTGATCCCCGCCTCCGCACAAACCGACTTCGCCCCGCCGATCACTTCCCGTGCCACCTCCGGCGCCAGCTTGTCAATCGGCCACCCCAGAATCGCCAGCGCCAGCGTCGGCCGCCCGCCCATCGCGAAAATATCACTGATCGCATTCGCCGAGGCAATCCGCCCGAAATCAAACGCGTCATCCACGATCGGCATGAAGAAATCCGTCGTCGAAAGCAGCACCGTCTCGCCGTCCTCCAGCAACAACGCCGCCGCATCATCCCGCGTGTCATTGCCCACCAGCAAGCGCGGATCAGGCGTCCCCGGCGCACTCCCCGCCAGAATTTCATCAAGCACCTGCGGTGAAATCTTGCAGCCGCAACCGGCTCCGGAACTGTATTGTGTGAGACGAATGTTCATGATTCTGATGTTAACGAGTCAACCAGCGAGCGGGCGATCAATCCCGGATCCGCATGCTCAAACCGGTGCACCATCCGCCGCTCGTCCGCAATCGCGTTGATCGACTTCTGATAGTTCCGGTCGTAGTAGAAAAGCAGCACCCGGCACGCCCCGGCGATGTCGCCGTCCCGGATCGCATCCACCGCCTCCCGCGCCCGCGCGTCCCCCAGCCGGGACCGGATCATCACCACCCGCTCCTCCAGCTCCTCCGCCGTGTGGTTTCCATACACCCCGCACAAATGCCCCACCCGCTCCTCCTCGGGGATCTCCACCACGTGATAGGGCGCCTGTTGTTTCAGCTCCCATATCTCCTGCGGGATCACCCGCCGGCCGACCATCCGGCTCTCGTCCTCCACCCACACCACCCGCTGCGGATCCAGCGCCCGCCATGCCACCGCCAGATCATTCTCAAACTGCGCCTGCGTCGGCTGCGGCTCCTCGCCCAGCGAGCCGAACGCGCTCCCCTTGTGATTCGCCAGCCCCTCCAGATCCACCACACACTCGCCCATTTCCTCCATCCGGTGCAGGATCGCCGTCTTCTTGCACCCCGTCAGCCCGCTCACCACCCGCAAATTCCGCGGCAGCGAAAACGACCCCAGCACCCAGTTTCGGAACCGTTTGTAGCCCCCCTTCAACACCGCCACCCGGCAGTCGTAGGCACTCTCCATCAGCCACGCCACGCTCCCGCTCCGCATCCCGCCACGCCAGCAATGCACGTGCAACGGCCTCTCGCCGCCACCCGCCAGCGCCAGCAACTCCTCCGCAAATTCTTCCATCCGCGGCCCCAGAAACCGCAGCCCCAGACTCACCGCCGGCTTCCGCCCCTGCCGCTTGTATGCCGTCCCGATCTCCGCCCGCTCCTCATTCGAAAACAACGGCACGTTCACCGCCCCCGGAATGTGCCCCTTCGCAAACTCGTCCGGCGTCCGCACGTCCACCACCACCGCCCCATCGGAACGGTCGAGAAAATCATCTACGGAAAGGGAACGAGCCATCGGACTGCGCCGCCATCATGAGGCCCAGCACAAACACCTGACGAGGGAAAACGCCCGGATGAAGCCCCCGGAATGCCAGGACCTTTCCCCTTGCCTCCGAAATGCCTCCTGATTAGATGCTGACTGTGAATTCTGCCGGGGAAATAGCTGATGGAGTCATCCACCTCGACAGCGTCACCCGTCTGTTCGGTGCCTTCACGGCGGTCAACCGCCTCAACCTGCGCGTCATGCCGGGAGAAATCGTCGGCCTGCTCGGCCCCAATGGAGCGGGCAAAACCACCACCGTGAAAATGCTCATGGGCATGCTGCGCCCTACCCACGGAAAAATCCGGGTCTTCGGCGCGGACTGTTTCGCAGACCGGGTCGATGTCCAGCGACGGGTCGGATACCTCCCGGACGATCCGGCATTCCAATCCCACCTCCGCGGAATCGAACTGCTCGAATTCGTCGGCAGGATCCGCGGCATTTCCACCGCAACCCTCATGCACAAGATCGAAGAATTGGGCGGGGAACTCGGACTCACCCGGGACCTCGGCGAATACACGACGAACTACTCGAAGGGCATGAAGAAGAAACTGGCCTTCCTCATGGCGCTCGTCCACGACCCCGAGGTCCTCATCATGGACGAACCAACCAACGGACTCGACCCCGTCGCCACCCGAGCGTTCCTGGAAATCGTCAAATCCCGCGCTGCCGCCGGCACCGCAATCCTCTACTCCACCCACCTCCTCGATCAGGCGGAAAAACTCTGCGACCGCTGTGAAATCATGCATCAGGGAAGGAACATCGCCGGTGGCACCGTGGCCGAACTGAAACGCATGGCCGCCAATGCCGAATCACTCGAAGACGTCTTTTTCGAAGTGACCGGAAAGTCCCTGACCGACTGAACGCCACACCATGACGGAACATCAGCCAGGCACGGTCCGTTCGTTTCTGAAACATACGTTCGCCATCCTAGCGCTGGCCACAAGCCGGAACATCAACCGCATTTCCCAGCGCAGCTGGCCGAGCGCGGGCATGCGGCTCGCGACTCGCCACAAGGACGACGGAGCCAAACTCCTCGCCACACTACTCGGCATCCTCTTCCTCGGCATCTCGTTCACCACATCCTATCAGGCAGTGCACGGACTCGCCAACCACGCCACGGCACAACACCCGATGAGTGGAGCCGAGCACATGGTGGTCGACTTTATCGAACGCTCCATCCTGAAAAGCCACGCGCAAGCCATCAGCCAATACCAACAGGAGAAAAGCACATCGGCCGACCATCAGGACATGCCTGCCGGAATCACCGAGTCATCCATCCGGGAGCTCACCAACTACCGGCTGAACCTCTGGAACACAAACGCGGAAACAGCCCGTGCCCGGTCGGAAAAGCTCGTCTCACACCTCGAGGCACATGGCATGGCGGGCTTCGTCGAAAAACACCCTTCACCCTATCATCAAGCGGACTTTCAGGCACTCTCGCCGGGGGCGGAATCCTGGCTGGGCAGCGCATACGCCATCGTTTTCTGCTGCCTTTTCACCGGCCTCACCCTGATGCCGATGTCCACCCGGTCCAAGGACCTGGCGTCCCTCGACAGCCACCTCGCATGGCTCTACTGCTTGCCGCTCACCAGCCGGGAGATCCTCAGCGGACGCTTCCTTTCGATGACGTTCGTCCGCCCGATGTCCTGGCTCATGCTGTTTCCCGTCACCTCCACGCTCTTGTGGGCCATGGGATACGGCCCCGCCGGCCTGCTCGCCGGCCTCTGCGCCACCATCGCGTGCTCGGTCGCATCAACGGGGATCGAACTGGCAGCCGAGACCTGGCTTCGCTGCTCCGCCAGCTTCCGGATGAAGAAGAACGTCCAGGCCGCCGCCTCGATCATCGGAACCCTCTCCTTGTTCACCGGCATGGCCGCCTGTTTCGCCGGCACACGCTCCACCGACTGGCTCGACTGGCTGGTCACGCACATTCCGGAGCGGATGACCGCCGGCATCGGTGGCCTGATCATGCTCCCGCTTCAGGGAAACGACGGCCTCATCCGGCTCGGAACCGTGGCCCTCATCATCGCCGCCACATGCGGCGCGGGGGGCTGGCTGGTGGCCGCACGCGCGCTCGACCACGGCCTGACCAGCGGAAACGAACGCGAGGGCAACCGCACGCCGCAGGCGGGACTCACACGCAACCGCAGCCTTGCCGGTTTCGAATGGCTGCTCCTCATGCGGGACCGCAACCTCGCCACCACCGTGCTGGTCATGCCCCCGCTGCTCATCGGCTTTCAGGTCCTCATCAACCCCGGCATGGTCGCCGGCATAGACGCCCGGAACCTCGCCGTGATTGGCTTCGGCTGCGGAGTCTGGGCCGCCTCGATGACCTCGCCACACGTGATCGCATCGGAAACCCGCAGCATGTGGATCGTCTTCAGCCTGCCCGTGGAAATCGCCGGCTACTTCGAAAAGCGGACCCGCGTCTGGAGGGCCGCGGGCGTCATCATCGCCGCCGCCGTCATGCTCGCGGTCGCGGTCTGGAAAGGCGGCATCCCCACACAGGACTGGTGGCGCATCCCCGCCGCCATCGCCGGAATCTGGGTCGCCAGCCTCGTCGTCTACTCGATCATGATGGGAAACGCCACCCTGCCGGACCCGACCGAACCGGAACAACCGAAAATCGGCATCATGCGCACCTACGCGTGCCTGCTCTTCGCCGGCTTGTTCGGAACCCTCATCTGGAAGGGCGATCCATGGCAGGTCTTCTCCGGCTCCGTCCTCTGCTGGTTCTTCGGCTTCAGCCTCTGGCAGGGAGTCGTTAGAAAGCTCCGCTACCTGTTGGAGCCCACCATGAGCGCCCGCCCCGGGCTGACCCTGTCAAACGCCCTCACCGCACTGGTCGTCTTCTTCTTCGTCATGGTGGTGACTTCCGGTCTCAACCTCCTCGTATCCTACACCATCGCCGGAATCACCGCCGCCATCTACTGCGCGGCCAGCCTGAGCAATCACTCCCTGCCGGAAATCCCGCGCAACGGCATCCGACTGCGCACCGCCCTTCCGCTCGCGACCGTCGCCTGCATCGCGTGCGGCGCGGCCTGGCTGGCCGTCCTCGGCCACGTTTCTCCATTCCGCGAGATCCATCAGGCATCCATCGAAAACGGCAGCATCATCGCCGACCTCCGGAAATGGCACCTCGTCATCCTCGCCGTCGCCGCCGCACCGCTCGTCGAGGAGTTCCTTTTCCGCGGATACGTCCTCCGCATCATGCTGCACACTTGGCCCCGGAACACGGCCGTCTTCGCCAGCGCACTGCTTTTCGCCATCCTCCACCCCGGCCTCTCGTTCCCGCCCGTGTTCGTCCTCGGCCTCGCCACCGCCTGGCTCTACTCCCGCTCCCAACGCCTCTGGCCCGGCATCCTGCTCCACGCCGCATACAACGGCGCCATCGTCGCCGTCAGCCATACCTGAGCCGGCACCACCATCCGCCACCGTCAATCATGTGGCATGACAGCCCGGCCGAAATCCCCGATGCTGGCCGCATGAACTGGCTCGCCCATGTATTCCTCTCCACAGACGACCCCGACTTCCGTCTCGGAAACCTCACCGCCGACCTCTTCAAGGGCAGTGACTGGCAAGGCCTGCCCGCCAATGCCATCCTCGGCGTCCGAACCCACCGCGCCATCGACGCCTTCACCGACGCCCACCCCGTCGTGAAACGCAGCATGCGCCGCCTCGGCGACCGCGGCCTGCTCCGCGGCGTCGCCATCGACATCGCCTACGACCACTTCCTCGCCAAAGACTGGGAATCCTTTTCCCCCGAACCCCTGCAAACATTTCTCGACCGCTTCCACCGGCAAGCCAGCCACGCCCTGCCCCACTACCCGCCCAGGGTCCGCGACTTCCTCACCCGCACCGTCCGCATCAACCGGCTCAGCCGCTACCGCCACCCCGACAGCATCCACGGGTCGCTCCAGCGCATCGACACCCGCCTGTCCCAGCGCGTGCTGCGCCGGGAAAACGCCTCATCCCTGTCCCCCCGGATCGCGGAGTCCTACGCGGAAATCCATGCCGACTTCCGCGAGTTCCTCCCGCTGCTGCAAGCCCACACCGCCACCCTCGCCCCCTGAGCCCCGCCGCCGCAAACCGCCGGCTGGCTATTCTTCGATCTCGAGCCGGATGAACTTCTGATTCGCGTCGAATGGCACCGTCGCGAACACCGTTTCGACGTCCCCGTCGCTGCCGACAACCGTCTCGGTCATGCCGTCTCCAGCGACCCGCCAATCCGTCGAGTCGAGCGCCGATGACCACGCGGCATGCACCGTGACCTCATCCGATGTGCGGCGGGAGTAGGTCACCGTGAAGCCGTCCGCATCGTCCATCGAGACCTGCAGCGCCGGCGCATCGGCGACCAGCGGATCGAGCACCAGCGCCCACTCCTGAAGGTTGGTGAAACGATCGCCGTCCGGATTGCCGGAAACGGCCGCATCCGTCCCCTCCGGAGCCTCGGCAAAGACCGTGCCGGACCAGAGCTCATACGCCGTTTCCACCAGCACCTCCGCCTCCGCCACGCGGATGTGGTCGATGGCCGTATCGGCGGCGTGCCACTGTTTCTGCTTCGAGCGGAAGCGGATGGTCACCTCGTCGATTCCGGCAAATGCCGAAAGATCAACCGCCGCGCTCAACCACGGGTCATCACTGCTCGACTGCGCCTGCCCCACCTGCTGCCAGACATCGGTCGTCCATGACACACCGTCATGCACATCCACTGATAGATAGTCGATGTAAAACCCGTACATGTGATAGTCGAACGTCAGCTCCGGACTCACCGCCGCGCTGAAATCCAGGGTGAAATCCACCTGCGCGGTCTTGTAATACGCGCCATCGTCGTGGTTCTCCACGTAGAGATACCAGTCGCCGTCCGCCGCGCCGCTCGGCCCGGTGTTACCGGTGTCCGTGCCACCGCTGTGGCGCGTCCAGTCGAGATCATCGTCGGCCGACTGCACCCAGATCCCCCATCCGTCCTCGAAACTTTCCGCATACGGCAGTTCCGGCGGCGTTTCCTCCACCACCACGTTGTCGATCGCGATGTCGGAGACATGCCAATACTTCTCCTTGGCGCGGAAGCGGACGGTGACCTCGTCGCTCCCCGCATAATCCGATAGATCAACCACCGCAGTCGACCACGGGTCCTCGCTGCCGGCATTCTGGGCGCCATCCTTTCGCCACACATCGGTCGCCCAGCTGCTGCCGTCAAACACATCGACCGCCAGATAGTCGATATTGGTCCCATACATGTGATAGTCGAAGCTCAGCTCCGCTCCCCGCACCCGGCTGAAATCGAAGACGCACTCCAGCTGCGCCACCTTGTTGTGCAGGTTGTGGTAATCGTTCCCCTCGATGTACAGATACCAATCGCCGTCTGACGCACCGCTCGGACCGGTGCTGCCCGTCGGGGTTTCACCGCTGTAGCGCGTCCAGTCGAAATCGTCGTCCGCCGACTGGCTCCACGCGCCAAACCCGCTTTCAAAACTTTCCGCATACGGCAGCTCGATGGCACCCACCTCGATGCTCACGTTGTCGATTGCCGGATCGGCCGAGTTCCACTCGCCATTCCTCGTCCGGAACCGGACCGTCACCTCGTCGTTTCCGGAAAATTCAGTCAGGTCCACGGTGGCGGTCGACCACGCGTCCGAACTCGATCCATGCTGCTGGCCGTTCATGATCCAGACGTTGTTCGTCCAACCGCTGCCGTCATGGATGTCCACCGCCAGATAGTCGATGTAGCTGCCATACATGTGATAGTCGAACGCCAGCGTCGTTTCCCGCCGGGCGCTGAAGTCGAACGTGCACTGGAGCGAGGCGGTCTTGTTTGAGCCACCGGCATCGTGCCCCTCGGCAACCATGTAATGGTCGCCGCTGGATGCGCCGTCAGGTCCGGCGGAGGCGGTGAAGGTCCCGCCACTCTGGCGCCGCCACTCGAAATCGTCATCCGTCGCCTGCGCCCAGTCGCCAATGCCGTCCTCGAACCCCTCGAAATGCGGCAGGCTCGCAATCGGACGCCCGTCCGGAAAATAGAGGTCGATAATCTCCTGCACCTTGTCATGCGAAACCCCAGCGTAGCTCGAGTTCCACCCCGTGCGCATCGTATCGAAAAAATCGGAGTCGATCGGCGCGTTCTTCACCAATTGATAGTGCGCTTCGAACGCACTCACCGTCTGCGGAATGATGCTCTGATAATACACCAGCCGGTCATAGATCGCCGCAGACGCGGCCAGCCCCTCGGCCTCCATGTCCGCGGCCAGACCGTCCGCATCCACCGGATGCACGCCCCAGAAATGGATCAACGGCCGCAGGTCGCATCCGGCGGCCCGAGACATCCGCAGGATCCGGCTGTCCGCGGGATCGGAGTTTCTCGAATACTCGATGCCGTTCTCGTAGTCGACCGCGACGGAGTTCCAGAAGTCGCCCAGCGCGTCCCAGCCGAACAACCCGGCGATCTCGGTGTATTTCCCGTAGCCACGGTGCTGGTATTTCATCTCGCTCGCGGTCATCGCGCTGCCCGCGCGGAACTCGTCGGACCGGATCCAAAGATCGGATGGGGTCATGGGGATTGCGCCCCATGACCCTTCCACACCACCGGACATGCGGTTTTCCGCATCCGGCGGTTGAACCCAGCTTCTATTCACCTGCCGACTCCAGATGCTGATGCGACTTCCCAAGGGATGATG